>NZ_JBICYJ010000114.1:0-1065 GCF_043200835.1 Kitasatospora sp. NPDC048365 | reverse complement strand
TGTACTGACCACGGAGGTTGGTGACGGGGTTCACGGCGGTGTGATCTTGAAATGAGTGAGGGCCTTCTGGCCAGGTGTGGATTGCGACATCTGCACCGGCGACCAGAAAGGCCCTCATGCCACACCGTAACGCACCGCTGACCGAGACCGGACGCCTGCGCCTGGCCCGCTGCGTGGTCGAGGACGGCTGGCCGCTGCGGCGGGCCGCCGAACGCTTCCAGGTCTCGCCGACCACGGCCAAGCGCTGGGCCGACCGCTACCGTGTGCTCGGCGAGACCGGCATGACCGACCGGTCCTCGCGTCCACACCACAGCCCGCGCCGAACCCCGACCCGCACCGAGCGGCGGATCATCAAGGTCCGTCTGCTCCGTCGCTGGGGCCCGGCCCGCATCGCCTACCTCCTGCGGCTCAACCCGGCCACCGTGCACCGCGTCCTCACCCGCTACCGGCTCGCCCGCCTGGTCCACCTCGACCGCGCCACGGGCCACCCGATACGGCGCTACGAGCGTTCCGCCCCAGGCGAGTTGGTCCACGTCGACATCAAGAAGCTCGGAAACATCCCCGACGGTGGCGGACACCAGGTTCTCGGCCGCCAGGCCGGCCGCAGGACCCGCTCCGGCGTCGGCTACAGCTACCTGCACAACGCCGTCGACGACCACTCCCGCCTGGCCTATAGCGAGATCCTGCCCGACGAGCGCAAGGAGACCGCCGCGGCGTTCTGGACCCGCGCCCAGGCGTTCTTCGCCCGGGCCGGGATCACTGTCGAGCGGGTGCTGACCGACAACGGCGCCTGCTACCGCTCGCACCCCTGGCGCGACACCCTTGCGGCCGGCGGGATCGCGCACAAGCGCACCCGCCCCTACCGGCCGCAGACCAACGGCAAGGTCGAACGCTTCAACCGCACCCTGCTCGACGAGTGGGCCTACGCGAAGCCCTACCGCACCGAGCAGGAACGCCGCGACGCCTTCCCCGACTGGCTCCACACCTACAATCACCACCGCGGACACACTGCGCTCAGGGGAAAGCCACCCGCCAGCCGCGTTCCCAACCTCTGGGGTCAGAACA
>NZ_JBICYJ010000113.1:0-1069 GCF_043200835.1 Kitasatospora sp. NPDC048365 | reverse complement strand
CGTTGGCGCTTCAAAGCGGGTACGGGAATATCAACCCGTTGTCCATCGACTACGCCTGTCGGCCTCGCCTTAGGTCCCGACTTACCCTGGGCAGATCAGCTTGACCCAGGAACCCTTGGTCAATCGGCGCAAGAGTTTCCCACTCTTGTATCGCTACTCATGCCTGCATTCTCACTCGTGAACCGTCCACAACTGGATTCCTCCGCTGCTTCACCCGGCACACGACGCTCCCCTACCCATCACAGCCCCCGTTGGGGGTATTGCTGCAATGACACGACTTCGGTGGTGTACTTGAGCCCCGCTACATTGTCGGCGCGGAATCACTTGACCAGTGAGCTATTACGCACTCTTTCAAGGGTGGCTGCTTCTAAGCCAACCTCCTGGTTGTCTCTGCGACTCCACATCCTTTCCCACTTAGCACACGCTTAGGGACCTTAGTCGGTGTTCTGGGCTGTTTCCCTCTCGACCATGGAGCTTATCCCCCACAGTCTCACTGCCGCGCTCTCACTTACCGGCATTCGGAGTTTGGCTAAGGTCAGTAACCCGGTGAGGCCCATCGCCTATCCAGTGCTCTACCTCCGGCAAGAAACACGCGACGCTGCACCTAAATGCATTTCGGGGAGAACCAGCTATCACGGAGTTTGATTGGCCTTTCACCCCTAACCACAGGTCATCCCCCAGGTTTTCAACCCTGGTGGGTTCGGTCCTCCACGCGGTCTTACCCGCGCTTCAACCTGCCCATGGCTAGATCACTCCGCTTCGGGTCTTGGGCATGCAACTATGTCGCCCTATTCGGACTCGCTTTCGCTACGGCTACCCCACACGGGTTAACCTCGCTACACACCGCAAACTCGCAGGCTCATTCTTCAAAAGGCACGCAGTCACAGTCCGAGGACTGCCCCCACGGCTTGTAGGCACACGGTTTCAGGTACTATTTCACTCCGCTCCCGCGGTACTTTTCACCATTCCCTCACGGTACTATCCGCTATCGGTCACCAGGGAATATTTAGGCTTAGCGGGTGGTCCCGCCAGATTCACACGGGATTTCTCGGGCCCCGTGCTACTTGGG
>NZ_JBICYJ010000112.1:0-1158 GCF_043200835.1 Kitasatospora sp. NPDC048365 | reverse complement strand
TCGAGGTCGACGGCGTCGGTGATGAGGCCGGAGCCCAGGCGCAGGGCGGTGCGGGCGGCGATCTCCTTGCCCTCGCCGGAGGAGGTGACGAGGATCGCGGCCGGCTCCAGGGCCTTGGCGATCTGGGTGAGGGCGTCGACCTTGGGGACGACGAGCTGGGTGGTGAACTCGTCGGCGTCGGCGGTGTGGACGGTGGCGGCGCCGTACTCGGCGGCCTTGGCGGCGATCGCGGCGGTGTTGTCGCCGGCGCCGAGGACGACGGCGGCGGGGGTGCCCAGGCGGCGGGCGAGGGTGAGGAGTTCGAGGGCGGGCTTGCGGATCTGGCCGTCGGCGTGGTCGACCAGGACGAGAATCTCAGACATGACAGTGGTCTCCTGCGGGGGTCCTGGTCAGATGAACTTCTGGTCGGCGAGGAAGGTGGCGAGCTGCTTGCCGCCGTCGCCCTCGTCGGTGACGATCGTGCCCTTGGTGCGGGCGGGGCGGGCGGTGATCTGCTCGACCTTGGTCCAGGCGCCGGCGAGGCCGACGGTGTCGGCGTCGATGTCGAGGTCGTCGAGGTCGAGGGAGGCGACGGGCTTCTTCTTCGCGGCCATGATGCCCTTGAAGGAGGGGTAGCGGGCCTCGCCGGACTGGTCGGTCACGGAGATCACGGCGGGGAGCTGGGCCTGGATCTGCTCGGAGGCGGCGTCGCCGTCGCGGCGGCCGGTGACGGTGGTGCCCTCGACGGTGACCTCGGAGAGGAGGGTGGCCTGGGGGACGTTCAGGCGCTCGGCGAGGAGGGCGGGCAGGACGCCCATGGTGCCGTCGGTGGAGGCCATGCCGCACACGACGAGGTCGTAGCCGGTCTTGGTGAGGGCGGCGGCGAGGATCGCGGAGGTGGCGATCACGTCGGAGCCGTGGACGTCGTCGTCGTTGACGTGGACGGCCTTGTCCGCGCCCATCGACAGGGCCTTGCGCAGGGCGTCCTTCGCGTCGTCCGGGCCGACGGTCAGCACGGTCACCTCGGCGTCGCCCGACGCCTCGGCGATCCGCAGGGCCTGCTCGACGCCGTACTCGTCCAGCTCCGACAGAAGGCCGTCCACGCCCTCCCGGTCGGTGGTGGTGTCGTCCGCGAAGCGACGGTCACCAGTCGCATCGGGCACGTACTTCACACAGACA
>NZ_JBICYJ010000111.1:0-1232 GCF_043200835.1 Kitasatospora sp. NPDC048365 | reverse complement strand
CTAGTGCCGCATCAGCCAACGTTCGCCCTCTTGTGACGAGTCGCCCGGATGCTGCGGACAGCGGCTCGGGGCGGTCAGAATGGTCGCGTGGCCGAACGGGTGCAGGTTCGTGAGATCGATGACGACGAGGGCAGACGGCTGTTGCGGATCGTCCGCCGGGGCACCGGGTCGGTGGTGACCTGGCGGCGGGCCCAGATGGTGCTGCTGTCCGCCCAGCGCATGCCGGTGGCGAAGATCGCGGAGGTCACGTTCACCAGCGCGGACCGGGTCCGCGACGTGATCCACAACTTCAACGCCGACGGCTTCGACTCGCTCTACCCGAAGTACCGGGGCGGGCGCCCGAGGACGTTCACGCTGCCCGAGCGCCGGGAGATCAAGAAGATCGCCAAGTCCAAGCCGGCCGAGCACGGCCTGCCGTTCTCGACCTGGAGCCTGGCCAAGCTGGCCGACTTCCTGGTCGCCGAGGGGGTGGTCGACGACATCAGCCACGAGGGCCTCCGGGTCCTGCTCCGCGAGGAGGGCGTGTCCTTTCAACGCGTGAAGACCTGGAAGACCTCCCGCGACCCGGACTACGCGGCCAAGAAGGCCCGTGTCGAACACCTCTACGCGATCGCCGACGGCGAGGTCATACCCGAAGAAGGTGAGCCCGAAGTCGTCTTCTGCATGGACGAGTTCGGGCCGCTCAACCTCCAGCCCCACCCCGGCCGGCAGTGGGCCGAGCGCGGCGGGAGGCACAAGGACCCCGACCGCGGTCCCCGGCCCCGACGGCGGGCCACCTACACCCGCCCGCACGGCGTCCGGCACCTGTTCGCCGCCTACGACCTCGGCAAGGACCAGCTCTACGGGCACATCAAGAGGACCAAGAACCGCTCGAAGTTCCTGGAGTTCTGCCGCTACCTGCGCTCGCTGCACCCGATGGACGTGCGCATCGCGATCGTCTGTGACAACTACTCGCCGCACCTGACGACGAAGCGTTGCCAGCGGGTCGGGACGTGGGCCGCGGCGAACAACGTCGAGGTCGCCTACACCCCGACCAACAGTTCCTGGCTCAACCGGATCGAGGCCCAGTTCACCGCTCTGCGCTACTTCGCCCTCGACGGCACCGACCACGCCAGCCACAAGGAACAGGGCAGCATGATCCGCCGCTACATCACCTGGCGGAACAAGCACGCCGCCGACGAACGCCTGCGCGAGGTCGTCACCAGGGCAAACGTTGCCTGATGCGGCACTAG
>NZ_JBICYJ010000110.1:0-1235 GCF_043200835.1 Kitasatospora sp. NPDC048365 | reverse complement strand
CGTCCAGGCGGTGCCGCTCTGCACGCGGCCGGTCGGGCGCCTGTGACCTCATAGGAGCCCGGCCAAAGGTCCCATCACAGTCTTGTCCTGCCGCCCGACCGGCGCGTGCCATCCCTCGCGCGTCGCACGGAAGGACAGCAGGACCCAGCATGGCAGACCAGACAGCGGTGGTCGGCGGAGTGGATACCCACACCGACTTCCACCAGGCCGCCGCGATCGATTCCATCGGCCGGCACCTGGCCACCGAGTCGTTCCCCACCACTCCTGACGGCTACAGCCGCCTGTTGGCATGGCTGCGCTCGCACGGTGACCTCATGGCCGTCGGCGTCGAGGGCACGGGCGCCTACGGAGCCGAACTCGCCCGCCACCTGCGTGCGAACCAGGTCACCGTCGTCGACGTGGACCGGCCCGACCGCAGGGCCCGACGCACCAACGGCAAGTCCGACCCCGTCGACGCCTACGCCGCCGCCACTGCCGTACTCTCCGGGCGGGCCGGCGGAACACCGAAGACCCGTGACGGCGTAGTGGAGGCGATCCGCTCCCTGCGCGTGGTTCGCAGCTCGGCCGTCAAGTCCCGCACGCAGACCATCAACCAGATCCGCACGTTGATCGTCACCGCACCCGGCGAGGTCCGCGAGAAGTTGCGCGACCTGCCCACCAGCGAGCTGATCAGGACCCTCGCCCGTTCCCGGCCCGTCGGAGACCCGTCCGACCCGGCCCGCGCGGCTCGCACCGCACTGCGGCGCCTGGCCCGCCGCTACCAGTACCTGACCGAGGAGGTCTCCGAGGCCGACGCCGAGCTCAGGCCACTGGTCGCTCAGACCGCCCCCGACCTGGTCGCGCTGCCCGGTGTCGGCACCGAGACCGCAGCCCAGCTCCTGATCACCGCAGGCGACAACCCGGACCGGCTCAGGTCGGAGGCGTCCTTCGCGCACCTGTGCGCGGCGGCGCCCATCCCGGCCAGCTCAGGCCGCACCCATCGCCACCGCCTCAACCGCGGAGGCGATCGACAGGCCAACAGAGCGCTCCACACGATCGCCCTCGTCCGCATGCGCTACGACAGCCGCACCAAGGACTACGTGATCAAACGAACCGCCGAAGGGATGTCCAAGAAGGACATCCTGCGGTGCCTCAAGCGCTTCATCGCCCGCGAGATCTACAAACACCTCGCCAGCCCACGCACCACAGCGCCACCACTCCTTCAGACCACTTGACGATCTATAGGAGCTTCCGGC
>NZ_JBICYJ010000109.1:0-1337 GCF_043200835.1 Kitasatospora sp. NPDC048365 | reverse complement strand
CTGAAGATGAACTCGTGGTGTCGGCCCAAGCAGCCGCTCCTTGAGGTCGCACCGGAGAGCGCGCTCGTGGTGCCCGCACCTCTGGAACTCGCTTGCGACAACCACAGGATGTGCGCTGATACTGCCGCATGAGCAGAAACGCTGAGGTCATCGTGCTCGCACACTTCGCGGACGAGGTCATGAAGCCACTGACCCAGCCGGGCAACGGCATGTGGGATGGCACTTTCGCCCCGCTCGGCGGGAGCATCTACGGGTGGTTCGTCGAGTTCGACCACGTGAGGCCGCGAACTGGCCTGCTGAAGTTCCTGGAGACCCTGCCATGGCCCAATCCGGAGAGCGTGCAGGTGCTGATGCACGATGAGGAAGACGACTGCTTCGGACTATGGATGATGCGGGACGGCGTCCTGGCCGAGGTGCCGCTTCCTGGCCATAGGCGCCTCCATCCCCCGGCGCCGGCCTCCGACGAGTTCCCGCCCGACCCGGGTCTGCTGTGGCGGACAGAGAAGGCCATCCCATCCGGATACTCCACGCTGCGCCAGGAGCAACGTCCCGCCTGGTAGGACTCGCCAAGGTGGGGACGCCAGTGCCGACTCAGATCAAATCGTTCATGTCCAGACCGGCCTGGGCGAGGCAGCCATCGATCAAGTGTGGGCGGTACTGGACCTTCTTGAGGCGGTTGCGGACGGCCTTGGCCAGGTGGTCAACGTTGGCGACGGCGAGGTTGCCGATTCCGCGTTTGACCAGGGACCAGATGCCCTCCTGCGGGTTGAGGTCGGGCGCCTAGGAGGGCAGCTGGAAGACCGTCAGCCAGTCCTCGTTCGCGGCGATGAATTCCTTCATCGGCGGCATCAGGTGCGTGGACAGGTTGTCCCAGACCAGCACGATCGGCCCGCCGAGCTGGAGGCGGGGCCCTCAGGATCAGGTCACGGTAGTCCTGCCAGGTGAACGCTTTGCGTTCGCCCTTGCGGCCTCGGTGGACGCGGAAGCCGTAGATCAAGCGGGAGCGATGACCTGCCTTGTAACAGGCCATCCCCGCTATCGACACCCGCCCGGAGCCTCTGCCGCGGACGCGGACGACCGGCATGCAGCCCACGCGGCCCCAGGTCCTGGCGCGCGGCGGTCTCATGGTCTGCCCGGCTTCGTCCTCGAAGACCAGCCAGGCTCCCCGAGCCGCCGCGGCACTTTTACCCGGGGCCAGACCTCCTTCTTCCACAGCTCGACAGCCCGGTCATCGCGCTCGATGGCCCTACGAGCCGGCTGCTGCCACGACCAGCCGTGGCGCTTGAGCAGAGCCCAGGTCCCCTCCACGGTGTAGCTGACGTGGAACAGCCGGCCGA
>NZ_JBICYJ010000108.1:0-1432 GCF_043200835.1 Kitasatospora sp. NPDC048365 | reverse complement strand
GGTTGCGTCCAGGGAAGTGGTGTACGGGTTCCACCCATTCCGGGGGTTTCGTCCCGGTAGCGGGTGTCACCTGAAAACGTAAGACGGCCATCGGCTGATTCTTCGAGAACGACCAAGCTCTTGAAGGAGTCACAGCACGATGACCGCACCTGACAGTGTGCCCTTTGCCGCCCTGCTGGAGGAGAACCTGGCCTCGGCGAGTCCCGACTTGTTGCGGGCGATGGTGAAGAGCTTCGCCGAGGCGATGATGTCCGCCGACGTCGACCGGGCCTGCGGCGGCGAGTACGGCCGGCCGAGCGAGGACCGGGTCAACTCCCGTAACGGATACCGGAATCGGGACTGGGACACCCGTGTCGGCACGATCGACCTGGCGATCCCCAGGGTCCGCTCCGGCACCTACTTCCCGAGCTGGCTGCTGGAGCGCCGGCGCCGGGCCGAGCAGGCCCTGATCTCGGTGGTCGCGACCTGCTACCTGCTCGGCGTCTCGACCCGGCGGGTGGAGAAACTCGCCGAGAGCCTCGGCGTCACCCAGCTGTCGAAGTCCCAGGTCAGCGAGATGGCCAAGCACCTCGACGAGCGGGTGGCCGAGTTCCGCCACCGCCCGCTCGACCAGGGCCCCTACACGTTCGTCTGGGTGGACGCCCTGACGCAGAAGGTCCGCGAGGGCGGCCGCGTCGTCAACGTCCACTGCCTGGTCGCTGTCGGTGTCAACAACGAGGGCCAGCGCGAAGTGCTGGGCCTGGACGTCGCCACCAGCGAGGACGGGGCCGGCTGGCTGGCGTTCCTGCGCTCGCTGGTCGCCCGCGGCCTGGGCGGGGTCAAGCTGGTGGTCTCCGACGCCCACGCCGGCCTGGTCGATGCGATCGGCGCGACCCTGCCCGGCGCGTCCTGGCAGCGGTGTCGAACGCACTATGCGCGCAATCTGCTCTCGCAGGTCCCGAAGTCCGCCCAGCCCTGGGTCGCCACCCTGCTGCGGACCGTCTTCGAACAGCCCGACGCGGGCGCGGTCCGCAAGCAGATGGCCACCGTCATCGCCACCCTCGACGAGCGATTCCCCAAGGCCGCAGAACACTTGGAGAGCGCCCGCGAGGACCTGCTGGCCTTCGCCGCCTTCCCCCGGACGGTCTGGAAGTCGATCTGGTCGAACAACCCGCAGGAGCGGCTGAACAAGGAGATCCGGCGTCGCACCGATGTCGTCGGAATCTTCCCCGACCGGTCCTCGGTCATCCGGCTGATCGGGGCGGTGCTGGCCGAGCAGAGCGACGAGTGGGCCGAACAGCGTCGCTACATCGGCTCCGAGATCCTCGGTCGCTGCCGCCTCCACCCGATCGAGGGAGAAACCCCCGACGAGAGCATCACCACAGCCCTGACCGCCTAGCCTGAAACCGGATCACCGAGTGGCCGTCGATACACCACTCCAGCGGACGTGACC
>NZ_JBICYJ010000107.1:0-1577 GCF_043200835.1 Kitasatospora sp. NPDC048365 | reverse complement strand
AGCATGACGTCGTCGACCCGGCCGAGCAGCCAGATGTCGCCGTCCTCGTCCTTCTTCGCGCCGTCACCGGCGAAGTACTTGCCCTCGAAGCGGGACCAGTAGGTGTCGATGTAGCGCTGGTCGTCGCCCCAGACGGTGCGGAGCATGGAGGGCCAGGGCTCGGTGAGGACGAGGTAGCCGCCGGAGCCGTTGGGGACCTCGACGGCGTTGTCGTCGACGACGGTCGCGGCGATGCCGGGCAGCGGCCGCTGGGCGGAGCCGGGCTTGGTCTCGGTGACACCCGGGAGGGGGCTGATCATCATGGCGCCGGTCTCGGTCTGCCACCAGGTGTCGACGATCGGGGTCTTCCCGGCGCCGATGTGCTCGCGGTACCAGATCCACGCCTCGGGGTTGATCGGCTCGCCGACCGAGCCGAGGATCCGCAGGCTGCTCAGGTCGAAGCGGGCCGGGATGTCGTCGCCCCACTTCATGAAGGTGCGGATCGCGGTCGGCGCGGTGTAGAGGATGGTGACGCCGTACTTCTGCACGATCTCCCAGAACCGGCCCTGGTGCGGGGTGTCCGGGGTGCCCTCGTAGATCACCTGGGTCGCGCCGTTGGCCAGCGGCCCGTAGGTGATGTAGGAGTGCCCGGTCACCCAGCCGATGTCGGCCGTGCACCAGTACACGTCCGACTCCGGCTTCAGGTCGAACACCGCGTGGTGCGTGTACGCCGCCTGCGTCAGGTACCCGCCCGAGGTGTGCAGGATGCCCTTCGGCTTCCCCGTCGTGCCGGAGGTGTACAGGATGAACAGCGGCTGCTCGGCGTCGTGCGCCTGCGCCACGTGCACGGGGCTCTGGGCGTCGACCAGCTCGTGCCACCACACGTCACGACCCTCGGTCCACGCCACCTCCTCCCCGGTGCGCCGCACGACCAGGACCTTCCGGACCCCGTCGACCTTGGTCAGCGCCTCGTCGATCGCCGGCTTGAGCGCGGAGGGCTTCCCACGCCGGTAGCCGCCGTCCGCGGTGATCACCAGCTTCGCGTCCGCGTCGGCGATCCGCGACGCCACCGCATCCGCCGAGAAACCGCCGAAGACGACGGAGTGCGCTGCGCCGATGCGGGCGCAGGCGAGCATCGAGACGACGGCTTCGGGGATCATGGGGAGGTAGACCGCGACGCGGTCGCCCTTGGTGACGCCGAGGGCGGTGAGGGCGTTGGCGGCCCGGGAGACCTCGTCCTTGAGCTGGGCGTAGGTGATGGTGCGGCTGTCGCCGGGTTCGCCCTCGAAGTGGATGGCGACGCGGTCGCCGTGGCCGGCCTCGACGTGGCGGTCGACGCAGTTGTGGGCGACGTTGAGCCTGCCGTCGGCGAACCACTTCGCGAACGGGGGGTTGGACCAGTCCAGGGTCTCGGTGGGCTCGACGGCCCAGTCGAGACGGCGGGCCTGTTCGGCCCAGAACGCGAGCCGGTCCTCGGAGGCCCGGGTGTAGGCGTCCGCGGTGACGTTGGCCGAAGCGGCCAGCTCCGCGGGCGGGGCGAAGCGCCGCTCCTCCTTGAGCAGATTGGCCAGGCTCTCGTTGCTCAACGCGCACTCCTC
>NZ_JBICYJ010000105.1:0-2349 GCF_043200835.1 Kitasatospora sp. NPDC048365 | reverse complement strand
CCCGCCCTGTTTTTTGCATAATCTCACACCCTAACACCGCCCCCCCCCCCCCCCCCGGGCCTTCCCCGCCACCCCCCCCGCCCGGGGGGCCTCCCCCCGGGGGGGGGGGGGGTCCCCCCCCCCCCCGGGGGGGGGCAACGCCCTGACGCTTCCCCGGCGCTGAGGAAGACTCTGCCAGGTCCCGATTGACGTTCGATAAACGTCGCCGTACGCACCGTCACCAAGGACGTCCGCGCAGGTCGGCGCGGTTCCCGGGAGCGCGCGCCATGCGGCGCGAAACGGCTCCGCTCACCACCCCGTCCGCACCCCGCGCTTCCACCGTCCGGCCGGATTGGCCCCATGGGTCACGAGTTGGCCGGAAAGGTGCCCCATCCGGCGGAGATCACGCATATTCTCGAAGGCCGGTACACCCGGCGAAGGGCGATCGACGTCTGACCCGTCTGAAGAACAGGGCAGCCCGTGCGCGACCATCGACAACCCCTCGCGGGCCGGCCGCCGGCCGTCCCGGTCCAGCGGCACCCGCCGTCGCAGGACGGCCCGTCCGACCACCCGCCCGCGTCGGACCGGCCCGCGTCGGACCGGCCCCGGCTGGCGGAGCGGCTCACCTACCTGGACACCGCCGCCCGGCGGATCAACAGCTCGCTCGACCTCGCCACCACCCTGCGCAACCTCGGCCGCGTCCTCGTCCCGGCACTCGCCGACGCCCTGGTCGTCCAGCTGCGCGACCCGCTGCCCAACGTCGAACTCGCCGCCGGCGAACCGGCCGCGCTGCGCGTCCACCACACCCAGGGCACCCGGCTCGGCCGCCGCTCCCGGCTCCGCCCGGTCGACCCCGGCGGGCCGCTCGCCCGCGCCCTGCGGCTGCGCCTGCCCACCGGCCCGGTGGTGCTCGGCCGGCCCGGCGCCGACCCGCACCGCCCGCTCCTCGCCGAACTCCTCGGCGCCCGCGGCCTCGGCCGGCTGCCCGCCGGCACCGCGCTGCTCGCCCTCCCGCTGCACGGGCGGGACACCGCGCTCGGCATGCTGCTGCTGGTCCGCCGCCCCGGCAAGGAGGGCCCGGCCGGCTTCGACGGCGCCGACACCGCCACCGCCGGCCACCTCGCCACCCAGGCCGGGCTGGCCGTCGACACCGCGCTGCGCTACACCCGCGAGTGGGAGATCGCCGACCAGCTCCAGCGCTCCATGCTGCCCGCGCACCTCCCGCAGCCGCACGGCGTGCGCCTGGCGCACCGCTACCTGCCCGGCGAGCGCGGGGCGCAGGTCGGCGGCGACTGGTACGACTCCATCCCGCTGCCCGGCAACCGGGTCGCCCTGATCGTCGGCGACGTGATGGGGCACTCGCTCACCTCCGCCGCCGTGATGGGCCAGCTGCGCACCAGCGCGCAGACCCTCGCCGGGCTCGACCTGCCACCGCACGAGGTCCTCTACCACCTCGACGAGCAGGCCCAACGCCTGGGCCGGGAACAGCACTTGGCGACCTGCGTGTACGCGGTCTACGACCCGATCGGCAACCGGGTGACGGTCGCCAACGCCGGGCACGTCCCGCCCGTGCTGGTCCGCCCCGACGGCGGAGCCGAGCTGCTCGACCTGCCGGCCGGCGCCCCGATCGGCGTCGGCGGCGTCGACTTCGCCTCCGTCGAGCTGCCCGCGCCGCCCGGATCCGCGCTGCTGCTGTTCACCGACGGGCTGGTGGAGACCCGGCGGCGCTCGCTCACCACCGGTCTCGAACTGTTGCGCGCCCGGCTCGCCGGCGCGCACGCGCACTCCCCCGAGCACCTGTGCCAGGAGGCGCTCCGGATCCTGCCGCCCGGCGACCGCGGCGACGACATCGCGCTGCTCGCCGCCGCCTTCGACGGCATCCCCGCCGAGGACGTCGCCTACTGGTACCTCCAGCCCCGGCACGAGACGCCCGGCCGGGCCCGCCGGCTGGCCGCCCACGCGCTGCGCCGCTGGGGGCTGGAACACCTCACCGAGAAGACCGAGTTGATGGTCAGCGAGCTGGTCACCAACGCGATCCAGCACGCCACCCGACCGGTCACCCTGCGGCTGGTGCGCACCTCGCTGCTGCGCTGCGAGGTCGGCGACGACAACGCGGCCCTGCCCCGCCCCCGCCGGGCCGCGCCCGACGACGAGCGCGGCCGCGGCCTGCAGATCGTGGCCCGCTGCGCCGACCGTTGGGGCGCCACCCGGCTGGGCGCCGGCAAGGTGGTGTGGTTCGAGCAGCGCCTGCCGCGGCCGGGCGCGGGGGGCCTGAGCGGCTAGGGTCCGTCTTCAAACCCCCGTCGTCCGCCCGAAGGGCGGGCGGGGCGTCGTTGGGGTGCGTGCATCGGCGGCGCCGACGAGGGAGTC
>NZ_JBICYJ010000104.1:0-3532 GCF_043200835.1 Kitasatospora sp. NPDC048365 | reverse complement strand
TACATTCCGAACCCGGAAGCTAAGCCTCACAGCGCCGATGGTACTGCAGGGGGGACCCTGTGGGAGAGTAGGACGCCGCCGAACAATCATTCAGAAGAAGCCCCTGACCTTTACCGGTCGGGGGCTTCTTGTGTTGTATGGTCAATCCGCACACTTGCCGCACGTCACAGGAGGATCCTCAGGTGGAGGTCCAGGAGACGCGAGTCCAGACCGACCGTGTCCTCACCATTCCGAACCTGCTGAGCATGGCTCGGCTGGTGGGCGTGCCGATCTTCCTCTGGCTGGTGTTGTGGCCGGTGTTCGGGGGGCCGACGAATGACGGTTGGGCGATCGTCATTCTGATGCTGAGCGGGGTCAGCGACTACCTGGACGGGAAGCTGGCTCGGCGTTGGGGGCAGATCAGCCGGCTGGGGCAGTTGCTGGACCCGGCGGCGGACCGGCTGTACATCGTGTCGACGCTGGTCGGCCTGACCTGGCGGGAGATCCTGCCGTGGTGGGTGACGGCGCTGCTGGTGGCGCGCGAGCTGTTCGTCGGCGTGGTGCTGCTTCGGTTGAACCGGATCGGGTACGGGCCCTTGAACGTGAGTTTCCTGGGGAAGGCGGCCACGTTCAATCTGATGTACGCGTTTCCGCTTCTGCTGCTGGGGGTGGGGGAGGGCTGGGTCCACCGGGTGGCCGGCGTGGTGAGCTGGGCGTTCATCTGGTGGGGGACGACGCTGTACTGGTGGGCGGGCATCCTGTACGCGGTGCAGGCGCGGCAGATCGTGAAGGCGGAGCGCGCGGCCGCTGTTTGAGATCAGCCTGAGACGTTCCACACGACCTCCTCGGTGAGTCGGACGTTTTCATCCGGGTAGAGATGCTTCGGACCGGTTTGATGGATCCGCAGGGTTCACCACCGCGAAGGAGGACGCACCCGTAATGAAAGCCGTTGTGATGGCGGGCGGGGAAGGTACTCGACTCCGCCCGATGACCTCGAGCATGCCGAAGCCGCTGCTTCCGGTCGCCAATAGGCCGATCATGGAGCACGTGCTGCGGCTGCTGAGGAAGCACGGCCTCACCGACACCGTGGTCACGGTGCAGTTCCTGGCGTCGCTCGTCAAGAACTACTTCGGTGACGGCGAAGACCTGGGAATGCACCTCACGTATGCCAATGAGGAAATCCCGCTCGGCACCGCGGGAAGTGTGAAGAACGCCGAGGACGCGCTCAAGGACGACTCGTTTCTGGTGATCTCCGGTGACGCGCTCACCGACTTCGACCTCTCCGACCTGATTGCTTTCCACCGGGAGAAGGGCGCGCTGGTCACGGTGTGCCTGACCCGGGTGCCCAATCCCTTGGAATTCGGTATCACGATCACGGACGACGAGGGCCGGGTCGAGCGCTTCCTGGAGAAGCCGACCTGGGGCCAGGTGTTCTCGGACACCGTGAACACCGGTATCTACGTGATGGAGCCGGAGGTGTTCGGGTACGTCGCGGCCGGCGAGTCGGTGGACTGGTCGAGCGACGTGTTCCCGCAGTTGCTGAAGGAGGGCAAGCCGGTCTTCGGTTATGTGGCCGAGGGCTACTGGGAGGACGTGGGCACGCACGAGTCCTATGTGAAGGCTCAGGCGGACGTCCTCGACGGCAAGGTGCAGGTCGAGCTGGACGGGTTCGAGATCTCGCCTGGCGTGTGGGTGGCCGAGGGCGCGGAGGTCGACCCGGAGGCGGTGCTGCGCGGGCCGCTGTACATCGGTGACTACGCGAAGGTGGAGGCCGGCGTCGAGCTGCGGGAGCACACGGTGCTCGGCAGCAACGTGGTCGTGAAGCGCGGTGCGTTCCTGCACAAGGCGGTGATCCACGACAACGTGTACGTGGGGCCGCAGAGCAATCTGCGCGGCTGCGTGGTGGGCAAGAACACCGACGTGATGCGGGCCGCCCGGATCGACGACGGCGCGGTGATCGGTGACGAGTGCCTGATCGGCGAGGAGTCGATCATCTCGGGCAACGTCCGGGTCTACCCGTTCAAGACGATCGAGGCCGGCGCGTTCGTCAACACCTCGGTGATCTGGGAGTCGCGCGGGCAGGAGCACCTGTTCGGCGTGCGCGGCGTGTCCGGCATCCTGAACGTGGAGATCACGCCGGAGCTGGCGGTGCGGCTGGCGGGGGCGTACGCGACCACGCTGAAGAAGGGCGTCAGCGTCACCATCGCGCGTGACCACTCGCGTGGTGCGCGGGCGCTCAAGCGGGCGATGATCTCGGCGCTGCAGACCAGCGCGATCGACGTCCGCGACCTGGAGAACGTGCCGATGCCGGTGGCCCGGCAGGCGACCGCGCGCGGCAGTGCCGGCGGGATCTTCCTGCGGACCACGCCGGGTGTGGCCGACTCGCTGGACATCCTGTTCTTCGACGAACGCGGCGCGGACCTCTCGCAGGCCGGGCAGCGGAAGCTGGACCGGGTGTACTCGCGGCAGGAGTTCCGCCGGGCGTTCCCCGGTGAGATCGGCGACCTGCTGCACCCGTCGTCGGTGTTCGACTCGTACGCGGGCAACCTGCTCGGGGCGATCGACACCACGGGGGTGCGCGAGGCGGGCCTGAAGGTGGTCGTGGACGCGGCGCACGGCAGCGCGAGCCTCGTCCTGCCGAGCATCCTCGGCCGGTTGGGCGTGGAGGCGCTGACCGTGGACAGCGGCCTGGACGAGGCCCGGCCGACGGAGGACCGCGAGGAGCGGCGGGCGGCGCTGGCGCGGCTCGGCGAGCTGGTGGCCTCCTCGCGGGCGGCCTTCGGCGTGCGCTTCGACCCGGTGGGCGAGCGGGTGTCCTTCGTGGACGAGCTCGGCCGGGTGATCGGGGACGACCGGGCGCTGCTGGTGCTGCTGGACCTGGTGGCCGCGGAGCGGCGCAGCGGGCAGGTCGCCCTGCCGGTGACCACGACCCGGATCGCCGAGCAGGTCGCGGCGTACCACGGCACGCAGGTGATCTGGACGACGACCTCGCCCGACGACCTGGCGAAGGCCGCGGCGGCGGACGGCACCGTGTTCGGCGGTGACGGGCGCGGCGGGTTCGTGGTGCCGGAGTTCAGCGGGGTGCTGGACGGCGCTGCGGCGTTCGTGCGGCTGGTCGGCCTGGTGGCGCGGACCCAGCTCACCCTGAGCCAGATCGACGCGCGGATCCCGCAGGCGCACATCCAGCGCCGGGACATCGCGACGCCGTGGGCGGCGAAGGGCATGGTGATGCGCTCGGTGGTGGAGGCGGCCGGGAACCGGCGGCTCGACACCACGGACGGCGTGCGGGTGGTCGAGCCGGACGGGCGGTGGACGCTGGTGCTGCCGGACCCGGCGGAGGCGGTGACCCACCTGTGGGCGGAGGGCCCGGACGACGAGGCGGCATCGCAGCTGCTGGACGAGTGGGCGGCGGTGGTCGACTCGGCCGGTCGCTGACCGGTCGCCGACCGTCCGGCGGGTGCCGGGGGGGGGGGGGCCCCCGGCCCCCCCCCCCCCCCCCAGGGGGGGGGATGTTTGGATAAGTCCAACCAACCGATGACCACCGCCGGGGGCC
>NZ_JBICYJ010000103.1:0-3985 GCF_043200835.1 Kitasatospora sp. NPDC048365 | reverse complement strand
GCATCGTCCTGGACCAGCAGATCGCCCAACAGACCGAACCGCACGTACCGCCCGCCCCCTCGAACCGCCCTGCACGGCCTTCCCCGAAGCACTCGAACCAGCGCTCGGGCCGTATGGAGATCTGAGTATCCACGCGCCGGCGGGCTCTCGTCGTACGAGTCTCAGAGCGTGGATGGGTGATGTCCATCCGCCCGCGAGCCGCGCGAAGGGATCCTGGACTGCACCGACGGCTTCAACGAGGCCTACTACGGGCGCCCGGAGACGCTCCTCGAACCCGGCGCGCGGCAGGCGTGCTCCGCCTGGAGTCCTGGTCCGCGTCCTGCCCCAGCCCAGTCCTGGTCGGCGTGCGCTGCGAGGTGACTTCGCCGCGCGATGCGTGCCGACTGCAGGCGTCCGATCGCCAGTTGGAGCTTCAGCGTGCAGACGACGGCGATCGCAAAGGCCGTTCCGCCGCCGAGGGGTTCGGCCAGGACTGCGACGAGGAAGCAGAAGACGGCGAAGCCCCACAGGCCGCGCAGGACACCGCGAAGGGTCGCCCCCGCGACGGCCGGCCCGCCCTGGGCGAGGGCGAACGCGGCGACGACGCTGGTGCCGATGGGGAAGGGCGCCAGCACGCCGGTCGTGCCCGGGCCGAGCTGTGCCGCCGCCGTGGTCAGCGCGGTGACCAGCAGCGCCGTTGCCGCGGCCCGGGCCGGGAGGTCCCAGCGGGGCGGCCTGGGGGACGGCGGTACCGGGCCGCCGGTGGTGCGGGCCAGGGCCTTGACGCCGCACGCGGTCGCGGTGAACGAGAGGCCGAGCGCGAGCACCGGCGGTACCGAGAGCTGGGCGAGCAGGAGATCCGCCGCCAGGCAGGCCGACCAGGCCAGGAGCAGGGCGGGTACCCAGTGCCCGGTGCGCGGCAGTCGCGAGAGTTCCGCGAAGACCACCGCGAAGAGCGCCAGTGACACCAGGCCCAGCAGCGAGGAGCCCGCGGCGCGTGCGGCGAACGCGGGCCCGTGGTCGAGGAGCGTGATCGCGAGGATCGGCCCGGCCACGATCGGCAGTGCGACCAGCGTGCCCGCCAGCCCCGGCCCCCAGCGGCGCCCGGCCAGCGAGGAGGCGACGACCAGCGCGGGTGCGAGAAACAGTTTCAACATCAAGATCGGCACTGGCCCGAGCATGGCACACACCGCCGGGTCCGCCAGGAGCAGGGTCCGCTGCTGCGGGCCGCCGAGAAGGCCACCCCAGGTCTGGGTGAGGGACCACCTCTGGCCCTGACGGAAAGCACCGCCGTCCGACAGGTTCCCCGATCTCCGCGAATGGATGAATGCGAGGCTGATGCGGGGTTTCTCCTTGCACATGCGACCGTGAGCTGAGAAACAGGCCGCATCACCGGCATGGAGACCCTGGAGACAGTCGTGACGACCCGAACCGACCGCCGACGTACGTTCCGGCTCACGGGCGGCTGCGTTGCCGCCGTGCTCCTGGTCGGCGGATGCTCGTCGTCCGGAGGCACCGCCGCCGGCTCCTCGCCCGCCTCCGCGCAGTCGACGCCGAGCGTCACCGGGACCGTGACGGTGTTCGCCGCCGCGTCGCTCCAGGAGAGCTTCACGCAGCTCGGCAAGCAGTTCGAGGCCGCGCACCCCGGGACCAAGGTGGTCTTCAACTTCGGTGGCAGCAACACCCTCGCGGCCGGCATCACGGGCGGGGCTCCCGCCGACGTGTTCGCCGCCGCCAGCCCCGCCACCATGAAGACCGTCACCGACAAGGGCGACGCGGGCACTCCCAAGGTCTTCGTCCGCAACCAGCTGGAGATCGCCACCGTCCCCGGGAACCCGAAGAACATCACCGGCCTTCAGAGCCTCACCCAGCCCGGCCTCAAGGTCGTCCTGTGCGCCAAGGAGGTGCCGTGCGGAGCGGCCTCCCAGACGGTGCTGACCAATGCGAACATCCAGTTCACGCCGGTCAGTTACGAGCAGGACGTCAAGGGCGCGCTCAGCAAGGTCGAACTCCAGGAGGCCGACGCCTCACTCGTCTACCAGACCGATGTGAAGTCCGCCGCCGGCAAGGTGACGGGCGTCGCCTTCCCGGAGGCGTCCACGGCCATCAACGACTACCCGATCGCCACGCTCACCCACGCGCCCAACTCCGCCGGTGCCCAGGCATTCGTGGCGTACGTCGAATCCCCCGACGGCCAGAAGGTCCTGACCGACGCCGGGTTCCTTCCGGCGGGCTGAACCGGCGGGCGTTCTCCCCGGCGCCGCGGGTGCCTCGGCCCAGGTCGAGGAGCTGCTCGTGGAAGCCGCCGAATTCCCGTGCGGTGTCCACGAGGTGGATCTCCAGGATCCAGTGGCAGATCCGCCCGGCCCGGTCGGTCCTGCGCATGGGGGTGGTGTTGCCCCGGGCGAGCCGCTCGATCTCGGCATGGAACTGCGCGCCGGTGATCCCGGGCCGTTCGGCGAAGAAGCGTCAGCCGGCCTCGAAGATCGCCGGCAGGTCGGCGGCGGGACGCCGCTTGTCGGGGTCGTCGCCGAGGACGTAGGTCCGGCCGAGGTCGGCCTCGAACTCCTCGAAGATCGGGCCGAAGTCCGCGAAGGCGATGTCGTCCTGCTCCAGCGTCCGGTCGGGCGGGTTCTCCGCGTAGGGGAACAGCGTGTGCGGGCCGGGTCGGACGATCCGCCTGTGCCAGTGCCTGGTCGTCCCGAACATCTCGTTCGCGAGGTCCCGGATGCGATTGCTGATCGCCTGCTCGGTCTCGCCCGCGGTGACGAGCCCGCGCTTCTCCACCTCGTCGAAGAGTGCGAGGGCCTTGTCCTGCGCGTCGGCCAGCCGCCGGGCGCGGAACTCCTCCGCGGTCGCGGTCTCGACGCAGACCCAGGCGGTGGCGCCGGAGCGCACGGCCACCGGATGACGGTCGCTGCTGCTGTCGGCGATCACCGCCGGGTCGGTGGTCAGCACGGAATCCAGGCGGAAGCTCGGCAACGCGTCGGTTCTGCCGACGAGTTCACGTCCGAAGCGTGCCGTCCGGACCGACGGCAACGGCAACGTGCCGTAGGAGAACAGCAGCTGATCCGACACAGGAACCCCCGGCCAAGGGCTGTCCCGTAACTGCCGGTCCCGGGTGAGATGGTTTTGCTGTGGTTGGTGTGCTCACGGCGTCGGAGCCGTCCTGCCGGCCCCGTTCACCGGGCTGTGTCCGAGGCAGTTCGGCAAGCTGTCCACCCACGCTGCGGTGGGAAGGTGCAGGTCTGGGCGCCGCAGCAGCGAACCGGTGGTGGCGACCAGCGCGGTGGCGGCCAGGTTCGCGGGCAGCTCGGTGATCAGTGCCACAAGGGTCCCGTGTTGCCGTCGCAGTGAGGAGAGCAATCGCCGGTGCCGGATGCCGCGGTCAAGATCAGCCCGAAGACGATGAGAGCCAGGACGATCCAAGCCACATGGGCGAAGTCATTGCCGGGTGGGATCTTTCTTGGAGCGCTGTTCTGCGGGACCTCATCGTGGCTCTCGGGCTCGCCACTGGGTCCGTCGTGTCCCTCTGCCGCCATCGTGTCATCCCCCCGTCACGGTGTGTCCTCTCATGGCACGACGTCAGATCTCGTCCGTCAAGGCCTGCGGCGGGTTGCTGTCGAGAAGGGCCGCGCCGACTCGACGGATCGTCGCGGACGAGGCGGGAGCGGACGCCGGGGTAGTGGAACAGGTCCCAGGTCCCGCCGGAGGCCTTGCGGGCCTCCAGGATCGCCGAGCAGTGCAACGCCACTCGGGCCGCCGCCCGCCTGTTCACCCACCACAACACCCTGCTCCGGCGCCTGGCCCGCGCCGAACAGCTGCTCCCGCGCCCGCTCGCCCGGCACACCATCGAGGTCGGCACCGCGCTCCAGGTCTTCCAGTGGCGCGGACGCCCCTGACCGTGCGGCCGGGGGGGGGGGGGGGGGGGGGGGGGGGGGGGGGGCGGGGGGGCGGGGGGGGGGGGGGGGGGGGGGGGGGGGGGGGGGGGGGGGGGGGGGGGGCG
>NZ_JBICYJ010000102.1:0-4924 GCF_043200835.1 Kitasatospora sp. NPDC048365 | reverse complement strand
CCGACAGAAGGCCGTCCACGCCCTCCCGGTCGGTGGTGGTGTCGTCCGCGAAGCGACGGTCACCAGTCGCATCGGGCACGTACTTCACACAGACAACGATCCTCAAGCTCACGGCCTGTCTCCTGTACTGGTCTCGTCCGGCGGCTGCGGCTGTGCAAGTGGGTGGCACACGCACCATGCCCACGGGGGCTGCGTCGTGCCGGTGTCCATCCGGAACCTCCGGCAGCATACTCGCGAGTAGCATAGCCGTCACTACTGGCCAGTAGCTTACGCTGCCGCAGCCCCGTCACGGCCGCCTCCGCCCCATCCTGCCCCAGGTCGGCGCCCGCACCACCTGACGGGGCGGCAGATACGCTGTGAGATTGACCCGTCTTGACACCCGTCACCCACCCCGGGTGCCGAACCGCAGGTCAGAGGGCGTCCCCCAACGCCGCGATCACGTCCACCCGGCGCGGCTGCCCCGCCGCCCGCCGGACCACCCACCCGCCGGCGTCCAGCACCAGCACCGTCGGCATCCGCTCCACCGCCAGCCGCCGCACCAGCGCCAGGTTCGCCTCCGCGTCCACCTCGACGTGCGCGACACCCTCCACCATCGCCGCCACCTCCGCGAGCGTCCGCCGCGTCGCCCGGCACGGCTGGCAGAACGACGTCGAGAACTGCACCAGGGTCGCCCGCTCCCCCAGCCCCGCGCCCAGCTCCTCGGGCGTCAGCCGTACCTGCACCGATCCTCCTCCACTGCCGCCCCGAGGCTACCCGCCACCCGCACGCCTCCTCCCCCACCGCCCCCACCAGCGGCCCACGTGAGCGAGATCTCCCCGGCCCGCCCCGTCGGGCAAGCCCCCCCGCGTGACATTCCCCTCCCGTTCGGGGGATCATCGGGTGAAACACCCGTGGCCGCCGCGGCGTGCCGCGCACTCGCCGGCCCCAGCCACGCCCCGGGTACCACCGGACCGGGCGTCAGGCCCGTGGGAAGTAGGGCTGACCGTGGCTGAGTTCGTGTACCCGCCGGTGATCCGCGCGGCGCTCACCGCCTTCAAGGCGCTGGACGTGCGCATCACCATCGTCGGCGCCGAGCACGTCCCGGCCACCGGCGGCGCCGTGCTGGTGAGCAACCACATCAGCTACCTCGACTTCATCTTCGCCGGCCTCGGCGCCTTCAAGGACGCCAGGCGCAAGACCCGCTTCATGGCGAAGGACGACGTCTTCAAGCACCGCATCTCCGGCCCGCTGATGCGCGGCATGCGCCACATCCCGGTGGACCGCACCGACGGCCAGCCCGCGTACGACGCCGCCGTCAAGGCCCTGCGCGAGGGCGAGGTGGTCGGCGTCTTCCCGGAGGCGACGATCAGCCGCTCGTTCACCCTGAAGAAGTTCAAGACCGGCGCCGCCCGGATGGCCGCCGACTCCGGCACCCCGCTGCTGCCCGTCGTCCTCTGGGGCACCCAGCGGATGTGGACCAAGGGCCGGCCCAAGAACCTCACCAAGCGCCACGTCCCGGTCACCATCATGATCGGCGAGCCGATCGAGCTCACCCCCCAGGACAGGCCCGTCATGGTCACCCGCCGGCTGCGCGCCGCGATGACCGAGATGCTCGACCGCGCCCAGCGCGAGTACCCGGACAAGCCGGCCGGCACCGAGGACTCCTGGTGGCTGCCCGCCCACCTCGGCGGCACCGCCCCCACCCTGGAGGTCGCCGAGGCGGAGGACGAGGCCGAGGCCGCCGCCCGCGCGGAGCGCCGCGCCCAGGGCTGAGCACCCCGCAGCACCACCCGCTACCACCGGCGGCGGGCACCCCACAAGGGCGCCCGCCGCCGTCTGCTCACTTCGTACCGTTTCCACCCCGTTACCGCCGCGTATGCTCTGGCGCTTCCGGCCAAGAGCACCCGTACGGGTCCGAACTGAGGTAGACCTGGTCCCTCGGAGTCACATCCCGGAGTCCCCGGAGTGACATCCCAGCGTCTCACCCTCGCCCGGAAAACCCCCGACGGAGCGTCAATGCCCGAGATATCGCACCGAGTCGTCGACTCGGCAAGCGGCCTGCGGATGCACATCGCGGAGGCGGGCCGCGGCCCGCTCGTCCTGCTGCTGCACGGCTTCCCCGAGAGCTGGTACTCCTGGCGGCACCAGCTCACCGCACTCGCCGCCGCCGGCTACCACGCCGTCGCCCCCACCCAGCGCGGCTACGGCCGCACCGGCGGCCCCGACGCCGTCGACCAGTACAGCGTCCTGCACCTGGCCGGCGACGTCCTCGGCCTGATGCCCGCCCTCGGCGCCGAACAGGCCGTCGTGGTCGGCCACGACTGGGGCGCCACCGTCGCCTGGTACACCGCCCTGCTCCGCCCCGACGCCGTCCGCGGCGTCGTCGGCCTCGCCGTACCGCCCTACCCCCGCGGCAACCGGCCCCCCACCGAGGCCCTGCGCCACCTGCTCGGCGACGCCTTCTACATGCTGTACTTCCAGCAGCCCGGCCCCGCCGACGCCGAACTCTCCCGCGACCTCGGCACCACCTTCCGCCGGATCCTCGCCGGAGCACCCACCCTCGGCCCGGCCGGCCTGCCCCTCGTCCCCGAAGGCGGCGGCTTCCTCGACCTCTTCCGCGAACCCGCCGCCCTCCCCGACTGGCTCACCGAGGACGACCTCGCCCACTACACGGCCGAGTTCGCCGCCGACGGCTTCACCCGCCCGCTCAACTGGTACCGCAACCTCGACCGCAACTGGGAACTCACCGGCGCCTGGCACACCGCCAGGATCCAACCCCCCGCCCTCCTCATCGCCGGGGAGAAGGACCTGGTCGTCTCCAACGCCGCCGCCCGCTCCGGACTCTGCACCCTCGGCACCTTCGCCCCCCACCTGCACGACGTCCAATGGCTCCCCGACACCGGCCACTGGACCCAGCAGCAACGCCCCACCGAGGTCAACAAGGTACTGACCGCGTTCCTCGCCGCCCACCACCACTGAGCCCCCACCCCTCCACCGCTGAGCGGCCGCGCCCCACCCACCCGCGCCCGCACGCCCAGCGCCCCGCACCACCCCGCAGCCCGGCCGCCACCGGCCACAAGCCCCGCGCCGGCTGCGCTTCCGCTCTCCGTGCCGCCGCTGCGAGCTGCCGCGGTTCCGCCGTACCGCGAACCAGCCGATCGACCGATGCACCGGCCGGCCGATGCGCGGCCAGCCCGTCGACCCGTCGACCCGTCAGCCCGTCAGCCCGTCAGCCCGTCAGTCCGTCAGCCGAACCAGCCTGCCGCGTCCAGGCGGAACGCCTCCGGCGGAACCATCCGTCGCAGATCCGCCTGCAGCTCCCGGAGCCCGTCCTCCCCGAGCGCGGCACCCCAGCGCGCGTGCACCCGGTCGAACTCCACCGCCGACCGTGCCAGCAGGTCGACCCCACGCGGCGTCAGACGGATCAACTTTCGTCTGGCGTCCGCCGGATCGTCCACCCGCTCGGCATAGCCCAGCGCCTCCAGCCGGTCCACGGTCTTCCCCGCCGCCTGCTTCGACACCCCGAGCCGCCGGCCCATCTCGCTCGCGTTGGTCCCGGCCATGCCGATCGCCTGCAGGGCGAAGCCGTGCGCGGGCCGCGCATCGGGGTGTCCCTGCCGCGCCAGCTCGGCGTGGACCTCGTCGATGATCGCGCGGAACCCGGCGAACAGCAGGAGCGGCAGCTCAAAGCCGTTGCGCGATTCGACAACCTGGTTTACGTTTTGGTCAACCACGTTGACCATTCTAGCGACGTGCACCCCGCCCTGCCCGCCGCCGACACACCATCACGGAGCCCACCTTGCAGCCCAGCACCACCACGCCCACCTCGCACTTCCCCGAGCACACCGTCGACACCGCGCCGGCCGCCTCCCGCCGCACCATGGAGGGCGTCACCCGCAACCTCGGCTACCTCCCCGCAGCCGTCGGCCGGCTCGCCGAATCACCGCAGACCCTCGACGGCTTCCTCAAGCTCAGCGCCATGTTCGAGACCACCGAACTCGATCCCGTCGCCCGGGAGGTGGTCATCATGACCATCGCCACCCGCAACAGCTGCCACATCTGCGTCGCGATGCACACCGCCAAGCTCACCCGCCTCGCCGCGGACCCCGAACTGACCGCCGCCCTCCGCGACCGGCGCCCCCTCCCGGACCCCCGCCTGGAGACCCTCCGCACCTTCACCCTCGCCGCCCTCGACCACACCGGCGCCGTCCCCGACGAAACCCTCCACGCCTTCCTCGCCCAGGGCTTCACCCACCGCAATGCCCTCGAAGTCATGCTCGGCATAGGCGCCTACACGCTCTCGACCTTCGCCAACCGCCTCGTCGACGCCCCCGTCGACCCCGCCCTCGCCCCCTTCGCCTGGCACCAGTAACGACCCCTGCGTGCTTGAGCTTCGCGCCGCCGGCGCCGGCACTGAACTACGGGCGCTCCTGCCAGCTCCGGTCCGCCCCGGCGCGAGCCAGCTCGGCGTCGTACTCGTCCGCGTCGAAGTGAAACTCCAGCGGCCGCGTCGTATCCAAGTCCGGGATTTCCCAGTCCGACCACTGCACAACGCCCCCGCACCGCTGGACGACCACGCTCAGGAAACCGCAGCAACCGCCCGTACATTCGGGCTCCCCCAGCTCGACGCGCTCCGGCTCGCCAGTCGCACGCAGGGAACCGCGGCCACCGGCAGGCAACACATCGACCGCATACGGGCCGCGACCCCCCTCGCCGA
Organism: Kitasatospora sp. NPDC048365; assembly: GCF_043200835.1. Taxonomy (NCBI): domain Bacteria; kingdom Bacillati; phylum Actinomycetota; class Actinomycetes; order Kitasatosporales; family Streptomycetaceae; genus Kitasatospora; species Kitasatospora sp. NPDC048365. Next base: position 228 of record NZ_JBICYJ010000102.1, on the reverse strand, counting down.
CGGCGGACTCCACGACGTCCTCGCCGTTGACCCAGAACCGCACCTGGGCGGGGAATCGATGCCCTCGCGGCAGGACCCTGATCTCGATCCGATCGAACATCGGACCACCCTACGCCGACACCGGCACCCGAGCCGCCCCGCAAACGCAAGAAAGCCCCTCCCGGAACCCGGGAGGGGCTTTCTCTGAAAGATTGTTCGGCGGCGTCCTACTCTCCCACAGGGTCCCCC
>NZ_JBICYJ010000101.1:0-5655 GCF_043200835.1 Kitasatospora sp. NPDC048365 | reverse complement strand
GGCTCCACACCTACAATCACCACCGCGGACACACTGCGCTCAGGGGAAAGCCACCCGCCAGCCGCGTTCCCAACCTCTGGGGTCAGAACAGCTAGAGCTCGAACACCGCGTACGAGAAGCCGTCGGCGTGCACCGTGCCGCCCGGGTCGGTGTGGACGCCGTGCGCGATCAGGGCAGTGCGCGGGACGTGGCGCTGCTCCAGCGCGAAGCGGGCCGGTTCGCGGCGCGGGTTGACCACGACCAGGAAGCGGCCGCCGCGGAGGTAGACCAGGGGGTAGCCGGTGTTGAGGACTTCGAGGCTGCCCTGGGTGCCCAGCGCGGGATGGGTGCGGCGCAGCGCGATCAGGCGGCGGACGACGTGCAGCAGGGAGCCGGTGTCGGCGCGCTGCGCGGCGACGTCGGGCCGGTCGGCGGCGGGGTCGACGGGCAGGTAGAGGCGGTCGGCGGGGGCGGTGGAGAAGCCGGCGTTGGGGCCGGAGTCCCACTGCATCGGGGTGCGGGAGCCGGCCCGGTTGTACCGCGGGCCGAGGACGCTGCCCTCCTTGTCGGGCAGGCCGGGGACGTACCGCATGCCGATCTCGTCGCCGTAGTAGACGGCGGGGACGCTCGGCCAGGTGAGCTGGAAGGCGAACGCGGGGGCGAGCTGTTCGCCGGTGCGCGGGCCGCAGGCGAGCCGGGAGAGGTCGTGGTTGGCGGTGGGGAGGATCGCGTGCCCGCTGCCGGGGGCGTCGGCGAGGGCACCGGCGGTGCGCTGCCAGGCGGCGACGAAGGTCTCCATGCTGCCGGCGCCGTCGGCGTCGAAGTAGCAGGCGGCGGGGGGCCAGGTCTCGTCGACGGTGCCGGTGCCGTTGAACCAGAGGGAGCGCAGCGCGGCGCCGTCGCCGGGGCCGCCGAAGTGCAGGAAGAAGTCGCCGTGGAAGCCCATCGGGACGGAGACGGCGGGGTCGCCCCACTCGGCGAGCAGGATCGCGTCGGGGTGGCCCTCGGCCAGCCAGCCGCGCATCTCGCGCCAGAGCCGGCCGGTCTCGGTGAACCCGGGGTCGTCCTTGACCAGCGAGGACGCCATGTCGACCCGGAAGCCGGACACGCCGGCGGCCAGCCACTGGGTCATGGTCTCGCGCAGTGCGGCCCGGTTGGCGCGCGGCCCCTCGGCGTCGATCGGCTGCCGCCAGGGCTCGGCGGGGTCCTGGCGGGCGTAGCCGTAGTTGAGGGCGGGCTGGCAGTCGAAGAAGTTCGGCCGGTACCAGCCGGTCCGGCGGCCGGGGGAGGCGACGAAGCCCTCGGCGGCCCGGTCGGACCAGATGTAGCGGTGGTCGGCGGGGTCGTCGGCGGAGGCGCGGAACCAGGGGTGCTGGTCGGAGGTGTGGCCGGCGACCAGGTCGAGGACGACGCGGATGCCGTACCGGCGGGCGGCGTCGGTGAGCTTGGCGAGCTCCTCGTTGCTGCCGTAGCGCGCCGCGGTGGTGAGGTAGTCCTGTACGTCGTACCCGGCGTCGCGGAACGGCGAGTCGAAGCACGGCGTGAGCCAGACCGCGGAGACGCCGAGCCAGGCGAGGTACTCCAGCCGCGCGGTGAGGCCCGCGAAGTCGCCGATGCCGTCGCCGTCGGAGTCGGCGTAGCTCTGCGGGTAGATCTGGTACAGCACGGCGTCGGCGGGCCAGTCGGGTCCCGCGGGGTTCGGCATCGGCGGTTGGGTCACGGCGGGGGCCTCCTTGCGGCTGCCGGCTGAGGGTGGGTGCGGGCAGCTGGGCTGCCGTGGTCCACCTTTCCCCCGATCGGGTCCGGTACGCCGCCGGGTGCCGGTCCCGTGGTTCGACTACGGCATGTCCACGCCCGTATTACCAGGTACGCGCCGAGTTGACAGGGGTCGAGTGACATGCGCCACTGAGAAGTAATCGGACAATTCGAGCACCTTGTGCGGGTGTTCGCCACTCGGGCGCGTCCGGACGGGGGTCCGGCGGCACCGAGGAAGAGGGGCCGATGGACGCCGCCACCGTGAAGATCTCCGACCTGCTGGACCGCCCGCCGATCCCGGCCAACCCCGGCCCCGCCGCCGGACCGGACACCCCCGCGCAGCCGCCGGCGGACACCGTCCCGACCCGCAGCCTCACCGTCACCGTGGTCTGGGGCGACCTGGTCGAGCAGCCCGCCGACGTCCACCTCACCGGCCACTACCAGGACGTCGCCCCGGCCGCCGCCGAACTCGCCCTCGACCACGCGATCTCCAGCGGTCCGCGCAACGTGATCACCGAGCACACCCGGCACGGCTGGATCGACGCCGCGCTCGGCGAGGTCACCTACTTCCCGGCCCGCTCCGGCACCGTCCGCTCGGCCGCCGTGATCGGCATGGGCCGGCTCGGCACCTTCACCGAGCGCCGCTCCGTCCAGCTGTACGAGTCGCTGCTCAGCGAACTGCTCGGCCTCGGCCACGTCCGCACCGCCGCCACCGTGCTGGTCGGCTCCGGCGCGGGCAACCTGCAGGTGCCGCAGGTCGCCCGGGCGATGATCGGCGGCTTCGGCGCCGCCCTGCGCGGAGCGGTCGGCGCCCGGGCCGGGGCGCCCGACGGCGCGCCCGTCGCGCTCACCGACGTCTACGTGGTGGAGATCGACCGGTTACGCGCCGCCCAACTGCTGCGCGCCCTCGCCGAGGAGGCACGCCGGGTGCCCGCCGTCCACGTCACCACCGCCCTGGCGAGCGCGCCCGGCGGCGGGCTCTCCCGCTCCTCCGCCGCGGTGTACGCGGTCACCGGCCTGACCCGGCTGGCCCGCGCCGCCGCCACCGCGCCCGCCACCGCCGCCGACGCCCCGGCCGGCGGCAACAGCGACGGCGCGGCGCTCGCCGGCGTGCTCGCCGCGCTGGACCCCGAGGTCCGCGAGCCGATCCGCCGACAGCTCGTCCGACTCGCCGAACTCGACGTCACCGACCTGGCGTTGAGCGTCCGGCCGTCCACCGACCTGTACAGCGGCAGCATGCCGGTCCGGATCTCGGTGCTCTCCGGTGACGGCGGCTTCCGCTGGGCCGCGCTCACCGAGCGCGCCACCGTCCCCGAACGGCAGGTCCCGGTCGACGCCGACCTGCTGCGCCAACTGGTCGCCCGGCTCACCGGACCCACCCTCGACGACGCCGCCACCCTCCCCGACCTGCTCTCCCGGCTGGTCGTCCCGCTGGACTTCCAACGCCTGATCTCCGACGAGGCCTCGCTGGAACTGGAGTTGGACCGGGAGACCGCCGCCGTCCCGTGGGAGTTCCTCACCGACCTCCAGGAGGGTTCCAGCGAACCCCGGGCGCCGCTCGCCGTCCGCACCCCGCTCGCCCGGCGGCTGCGCACCGGCTACGCCCGGGTCGCCACCGACAGCCGGGCCGGCGAACCGCTGCGGGTCCTGGTGATCGGCGACCCCGGCGACCCGGAGAAGGGCATGCAGTTGCGCGGCGCCCGCGAGGAGGCCAAGGCCGTCCACGAGGTCCTGCAGCAACTCGGCGTCCAGTCACGGCTGTTCATCGGCGCCGCGAACGCGCTCCGGGAACCGGGCGCCGAACCCGCCACCCGGCTGGACGTGCTGCGCACCCTGCTGCGCGGCGAGTACCAGATCGTCCACTACTGCGGCCACGGCACCTTCGACGACAGCGGCACCGTCCGGCGTTCCGGCTGGGTGTTCGCCGACGGGCTGCTCAGCGCCCAGGAACTCGCCCAACTCGACCGTCCGCCAAGGATGGTGGTCGCCAACGCCTGCTGGTCCGCCCGGCTCGCCGGCGGCGCCGCGGCCCCCGGTGCGACCGGTGCGGACCCGGTGGCGGCGGAACGCCAGGCGACGCTGATCCCCAGCCTCGCCGACGAGTTCCTGCGGGCCGGCGTCACCCACTACATCGGCGCCGGCTGGCAGGTGCCCGACCAGCAGGGCATCGGCTTCGCCCGGACCTTCTACACCGAACTGCTCGCCCCCCTGATCGGCCGCGCCCCCGGCGGGGTCGGGGACGCGGTCAAGGCGGCCCGCGAGCAGATGTTCAAGACCCGCGACCTGCACCGGTCCGCCACCGACCCCGGCACCCCCGAGCCGCTCGGCTGGAGCGCCTGGGCCGCGTACCAGCACTACGGCGACCCGGCCGACGAGTTCGGCTCGGCGACCCTCCGGGAGAGTCCACGATGAGCAAGATCCCGATGCCCGACGTCCTGGTCCTGCTGCCCGGCATCACCGGCAGCACGCTCAGCCGCAACGGCGTACCGGTCTGGGCGCCCGAACCCGGTGCCGTCGTCAGAGCGCTGATCAGCCTGGGCGGTTCGATCGACGCTCTCGCCCTGCGCCAGGACGACTGGCGGGCCGACGACCTCGGTGACGGCATCGTCGCCGACGGGCTGATGCGCGACATCCACACCCTGCCCGGGCTGTGGAAGATCGACGGCTACACCGCGGTCCAGGACTTCCTCAAGGCCGAGTTCGACATCACCGAGGGCCGCAACTTCTTCCCCTTCCCGTACGACTGGCGCCGCGACAACCGGGCCTCCGCCCGGAAGCTCGCCCACGCCTCGGCCGGCTGGCTGCGCGACTGGCGGCAGTCCTCCGGCAACCAGGACGCCCAACTCGTGCTGATCGGCCACTCGATGGGCGGCCTGGTCTCCCGCTACTTCGTCGAAGCGCTGGAGGGCTGGCAGGACACCCGGGCCGTGGTCACCTTCGGCACCCCGTTCTACGGCTCGCTCAACGTGATCGACTTCCTGGTCAACGGCTTCCGCAAGGGCTTCGGCCCGTTCGCCGTCGACCTCACCGGGATGCTGCGCTCGCTCACCGCGCTGCACCAGATGGCGCCCCTCTACCGCTGCGTCTACCTCGACGCCGACGACAGCGCCCCGCTCACCCCCGCCGCCGCCGGACTGCCCGGCTGGCAGGACGCCTGGTCCACCCACCTCAACGAGTTCCAGGAGGAGATCGAGAAGGCCGCCGCCGCCAACCGGCTCGACCCCGCCTGGGAGACCAACCCGGTCCGCTACCACCCGATCGTCGGCATCGACCAGCCCACCCACCAGAGCGCCAGGCTGGCCGGCGGCCGGGTCACCGCCGAACTCACCCGCGGCGGCAACGACGAGGGCGGCGACGGCACCGTGCCGAAACTCTCCGCCGCGCTCTCCGGCACCGAGGAGGCCCGGACCTTCGTCCCGCAGCTGCACGCCAGTCTGCAGAACGACGGCTCGATGCTCCACCACCTCAAGGGCGTTCTGCAGTCGCTCCACGACATCCGGGTCAGCGACCTGCGGGCCGCCGCCCAGGCCTGGTTCGGCTACCTCGGCGACGACCTCTACCTGCCCGACGAGGAACCCGTCGTCGGCATCACCCTGGAGAGCTCCCTCGGCGAGAGCCAACTCCCGCACCTCGAAGCCCTGGTGACCGTCACCGACCGCACCGCCGGACAGCCCGTCCGGGCGCTCCCGGTCACCCTCACCCGCCGCCCCTCCCGCGTCCCGCTCGGCCCCCTCCCGGCCGGCGCCTACCAACTCACCGTCACCGCCGACGCCGCCGCCCCGCTCACCGACGTCTTCCTGGTCGCCTCCCGCGAGGACCTCGCGGCCTAGGGTCCGTCTTCAAACCCCCGCCTGCGGGCCGCCGCCGGGGCACGCACCTCGACGGCTTCTCCTCAGTCGCCGATGGCCCCCAGCCTTCGGC
>NZ_JBICYJ010000100.1:0-6198 GCF_043200835.1 Kitasatospora sp. NPDC048365 | reverse complement strand
ATGTCGCAATCCACACCTGGCCAGAAGGCCCTCACTCATTTCAAGATCACACCGCCGTGAACCCCGTCACCAACCTCCGTGGTCAGTACAGCTAGAGCTGTAGCAGGACAGGGAGTTGCCGTCGGCTGCGGGGTTGTCCATCCGGCGCATGTAGCCGCCGGACATGTTGAGCTTCTCGCCGATGTAGTAGTCGCCGGGGTCGCCGGCGTTGTTGGCGTAGAACTCGACCATGGTGCCGAAGATGTCGGAGGTGGCCTCGTTGAGGCCACCGGACTCTCCGGAGTAGTTCAGGTTCGCGGTGGCGGCGGTGACGCCGTGGCTCATCTCGTGGCCGGCCACGTCCAGCGAGGTGACGGGGGTGTTGCTGTTCTGCGAGGAGCCGTCGCCGAAGAACATGCAGAAGCAGTCGTCGTCGTAGAACGCGTTCAGCAGGCTGGTGTCGACGTGCACGTAGGCGGGGGCGCCCTTGCCGTCGTTGCGGATGCCGGAGCGGTTGAAGGCCTCCTTGTAGAAGTCCCAGGTCTTGGCCAGGCCGTAGGACGCGTCGACGGCGGCGCTCTCCCGGCTGGAGGCGGTGCCGTTGCCCCAGGTGTTGGTCGACTTCGTGAAGGCCTTCGCGTTCTGCTTGGGGGTCGACTGCGAGCTGTTGTAGGAGTCGTAGACGACGGTGCCGCCGTGCAGCGCGTCGGTGAGGGTGTAGGAGCTGCCGGACTGAGTGGTCTCGATGGAGACCTGGCCGACAGTGATGCCGGTGCCGGTGCCGGTGACGCCCTGGTGCAGCTCGTACTGGTCGAGCGGCGCGCCGCTGCTCGCGTCGACGATCACCGCCTCCCGCGAGGCCGGTCCGGCCTCGCCCGCGCCGGTGACGGTCGAGCGGTAGGCGAGGACCGGGACCTTGCCGACCGCGTACACCACCAAGGTGCTGCCGTCCGAGGTTTCAGTCCTGGCGTTCTTGACGTGCTTGGCGTGCTTCACGGCCGCGTCCGAGGCGTCGCTCGCACTCAGCTTCGGCGTGGTGCCGGCGACCGTGAGCGCACCCCGGTGAGCCTGGTCGGCCCCCGTGAGCCTGCCGTTCGCGCCGTAGTGGACGACCAGGTCGCCGCCGATGACGGCCAGTGCGCGGTAGGTGCGGTCGTAGCGCACGTGCCGGGCACCGTCGGTGTCCACCAGCACGTCCTTGGCCACCAGCTTCTCGTCGGTGCCGAAGCCGAGCGACTTGGCCAGAGCCTCGGCCTCGCGGTCGGCGGTGCGCATCGCCGCGCCGCGTGCGTCGGCACTCATCGCCCGGAACCCGGCGCCGGGTCGGGCGGAGGAGGAGGTGCTGGCAGCTGCGGTGGACCGGGTGGCCGCCAGGGTCACCGTGCCAAGGGCGAGGGCCGCCGCGACGGCCGCGGCGAGGGCGTTCTTGCGGGACATGGCAATCCTTCCGCCGAGCCGGGTTGGGGAGAAGGCCGCAGGACGTCATCTGGGGGGTGGGGGCCGTTCGGCAGCAGTTGGCTCGGCTGTGGGCAGAGACTAGGGAAGGCAGGAGCCGGCCGAAATCAGGGCAACCCCTTGACCTGGACCGGAGCGGCCCTCAGGGCGCACCATGGCCCGGTGCAAGACTCCGCAACATGGTTGAGCGATGTTCAGGACGCGGCCGGCGCCGTCGTGCCGGTGGTGCCGGGTGACATGCCTGGCACCCGACGGGTGGTGCTGTTCGGGCCGCCCGGAATCGGCAAGACCACCGCGGCCGGCGTCCTGGCACGAAGGCTGGGCCTGCCAGCCCTGCGCCTGGCCCCGGGCCCGCAAGACGCCCCCGTCCCGTACACCGGGCTGCTCGAACTCGCCCTCGCCCTCCAGCCGCTGCCCTCGGCTCGAGACCTCGCGGCAGCCATCGACCACGCCACCGACACCTCCGGCTCGCCGAACGGGACCGGCCCCGCCCTACGGCTGCGCCGGCTGACCGCCGACCTGCTGCGGGACGCGCCGCCCCTGACGCTGGTGGTGGACAACGCCCAGTGGCTCGACGAGGCCAGCGCGGCCGTCCTGCGCTGGGCCCTGCGCCTGGCCCCCGGGCTGCCCGTCATCGCCGCCGAACGCACCTGGAGCCCCGGCCCCGAGGGCCACTGGAGCGGCGAGGACACGCACGCGGTCCGCATCCCGTCACTGGCGCCCCACCAGGTCGCGGCTCTGCTCGCGCCGCACGGCCCCACCTCCCAGGAGGTCACCCGGATCCACACCCGCAGCGGCGGGAACCCCGCCCTGGCCCTGGTCCTCGCCGACGCCGCCGACCCGGCCGCCGACCGGCGGGCCGGGGAGGACCCGGCCCTGCCGCCGGCAGCCCGCCACCTCGTGAGCGAGTGGCTGGGCACCGTGTCGGGAGAGGTCCGGGAACTGCTGACCCTCGCCGCACTCGACGACCGGCCCGACCGCGAACTCCTCGCCCGCCTCGCCGGCCCGGCAGCCGAAACCCTCCTGTCCGAGGCCGAGGCCGCCGGACTCCTCGACACCGACAAGCCCGACCGGCAGATCCGCTTCACCGCCTCCGCGATCGGCGCCGAACTCACCGCCCGACTCACCGACACCGCGCGCAGGCTCCTGCACGCACGCCTGGCCGAAGCCAGCCGTGACAGCCTCCGCCGCGACCGGCACACCACTCTGGCGGCCGACGCAACCGACCCGCAGACCGCCCAGCACGCCGCCCGCGCCGCCGAGAACGCCCGGCTGCGTGGCGAGCACGCCCTCGCCGCCGAACTCTCTCTCCTCGCCGCGGAACTCACCCCACCCCAGGACATCGACCTGCTCAACGAGCGGGCCCTGACCGCCGCCCGCGACGCCGCGCACTACGGCGACCTCCCCCGCGGCCGAACCGCCGCGCGCCTCGTCCTGCACCACGCCACCAGCCCCGCCCAACGCGTCGACACCCTCATCGCCCTGATCGACGCGAGCGGACAGCACCTGAACGACGCGGACCACCTGTTTGCCGAAGCCCTCCACGCAGCAGCCGGACACCCGGACCTGACCGCGCAGATCCTCATCCGCCGATCCGTCTGGGCCAACGTCAACGAAGGCGACCCCCACCGGGCGAGCGACCTCGCCGCCCAGGCCGCCATCCTCGCCGAGACAGCCGGCGACACCGCCGCCACCGCCATGGCCCTCACCATGCAGGCCCGCACCCAACGCATCCTCGGCCACCCCGGATCCGACACCACACTCGCCCGCGCCCTGGCCCTTCCCCGCGGCCCAGGCACCCCCGTCAACAGCACACCCCAGCACCTCGGCGCTCGCCACGCCCTCTTCGACGACCACCCGGACCGCGCCCGCGCCCTGCTGCTGCCCCTGCTCGTCGAAGCCGAACGGACAGCGGACGCCGAAGCCACCGTCGACATCCTTCGCAGCCTGGCCGAGACCGAACTGCGTGCCGGACGCTGCACCCGCGCTCTCGACCACGCCCACCGTGCCCAGACTTTGACCGACCGCACCGCCCTGTCACCCGCCCCCGCCTGCTACACCTCCGCCCTCGTCGAAGGCACCGCCGGAAACACCGACACCGCCCTCGCCCACGCACGCCGTGGTGTCGAGACCTCCCGGCAGGAGGACAACAGGGTCTTCCTCTCCCGCAACCTCTTCGCCCTCGGACACCTCCTCCTGACCACCGGCCACCCCAAGGAAGCCCTGAGCGCCCTGGAAGAGGTCCGCGCCCTGGAGGAGCAACAGCAGGTCCGCGACCCATCCCTCCTGCGCTGGCACCCCGACCTCGCCGAGGTCCTGATCGTCCTCGGCCACCACGACCGGGCCCAGGTCCTGCTCGACGACACCCGCCGCACCGCAACCGGCCTCCGCCGGACCTCCGTCCTCCCGCCGCTCGAACGCGCCCAGGCCCTCCTGGACGCCGCCCGCGGCGACTATGACACCGCCGCCAGCCGCCTCTCCCACGCTGCCGACCGCCTCACCGGCCACCCCGTCGAACGCGGCCGAACCCTGCTGGCACTCGCCCACACCGAACGACGCGGACGCCGCCGCGCCAGCGCCCGCACCGCCGCGCAGAGCGCCGCCGACCTCTTCACCGCCCATCACGCACACCCGTGGGCCCAAGCCGCCGCGCACACCCTGCGCCGACTCGACCCCCACTCCCCGAACGACACAGGCACCCACCCCGCCCTCACCGCCGCCGAACAACGCTGCGCCGAACTCGCCGCCGCCGGCGCCAGCAACCGCGACGTCGCCATCGCCCTCACCGTCAGTGTCAAGACGGTCGAAGCGACCCTCACCCGCGTCTACCGGAAACTCGGCCTGCGCTCACGCAACCAGCTCGCCCACGCCGTGATCCCCCGGATGAGTGATTCCCGAACGACATCGGGAAACTGAACACCTGGACGGTTCCGTCCGGGTCGGGGAGCGCAAGGACCTGGGCCCGCCTGGCTGGACACGAGGTGTGCAGTCGTGGCGCTCAACGTCCTCGGCGTCGCACTCGACGTTATCCTGAGGCCCGGTCGCCGGGTGCGCCGCCATGAACGTTCACGGCATGGGCGATGCCGCACATCAGCGGGACCACGTCGCGGGCGGCGAGGTCGGAGCGGACGGCTCCGGCGTCACGATCCCGGTCGAGCAGCGTGGTGCGGCCGACGCGAGGGACTCTTCGAGTTCCGTGGTCCGCGGCAGGGCGTCCACGGCGGCCGCTACAACCAGGGCAGGGCGGCGTCGGCGAGCTGTGCTTCGACGACGCGGGACAGGAAGCTCTCCAAGAGAGTGAGCGCGTCGGCGACAGCCCGGCGGGCCACGGCGAGCGACGGCGGCTCGGCCCGGCCGACAGGCGACGGAGCGCACTCTGGCGAGGCAACACGGACGTCTCCCGTACCCCCCGGCGGATCCCCTGCCCTCGCCGGTCGAGGCCGCCACCGAACCTGACGACGCCGCCAAGCAGTCGCAGCCGCCGCACATCAGCCGCGACCCCACGCGTGAGGGGCGTCCTCACCTACCTCCGCTGGGACCAGCGCCCCCACCGCGACGGCCTCCCGTCCTGACGGAGGCTCTCCTGACGGGCGTGCCCCCGGCCCACTCTGACGCCCTGGGCCGCCGGCCCAGCCGCGGCCCTCGGACGCGGCTGGACCGGCCCGTCGGCTCCGGCCCTTGCGTCATGCCGACGTCAGCTCCGGTTCCCTGCCGGGGTTGAGCGGTGTCCGCCGGGGGGCGGGGTGCGTGGCCGGGTCGGGGGGCCAGGGGTGGTGGGCGAGGTCGTGGCGGAGGGCTTCGAGTCGGGCGAGGTGGGTGTCGAGTGCGGTGATGGTGGTGGCGTTGAGTTCGTGGATGCGGCGTTCGAGGGCGGTGATCCGGTCGAGGATGTGCTGCCAGCGGTCGTCGGTCGGCTGGTCGGGCTGGTCAGGCGCGTTGTTGGTCGCTGTCATGGCGGAGTCGTTCGGTCTGGTGGGTGAGGTCGTCGAGGCGGGCGGTGAGGTCGGGGTGGGCGGTGCCGAGGTGGGGGCGGATGTCGGCGAGGGGGGCTATCAGGTCGGCCGGGTCTGCGGTGCCCAGCGCGGCGGTGAGGGCGGTCAGGGTGGGGGTGCCGGCAGCTGCGACGTCGCCGGAGGCGGTGATCCGGGCGGCGAGGATGCGCAGGTCGGCGGCGTGGTCGCGGGCCCAGGCGGTGACGGCACGGTCGGCGGCGCGGCGGTCGCGGACGGCCTTGACACGCTCGGCACCGGTCTCCTCGGCGGGGTGCCGGGCGCCGCCGCTGGGCCGCAGACGCAGGTAGCGGTTCTCGGCTGCCTGGCGGCTGGCGACTCCCATCGGGTGGGCGAGGTCGGCCCAGGTGGCGCCTTCGGCGCGGGCGGTCTCCACCAGGCCGGCTTCCCAGCCGGCAAGTTCGGTGCGCAGCTCGCGCAACAGGACGAGGGCGGCGAGCGCGGGTTCGGGTCCGGCTGAGTCTGTCCCGGTGTCGGCGGTCTGGGTGGTCCGGGCGGCGTGGACGGCGTCGTCGATGGCCGCGAGGGCCACTGCGGCGGCGAGGAAGGACGCCGGTCCGGCGATGGCGGGTGGGGCGGTGTCGGGTGTCTCGAGGCGCTTCCCCACGTATGTCACTCCTTGGGTGACTCGGCTGCTTGTCATCGGATGGATGACATGTTAGAACGGATTCAGGTGAAGCGCACTGGCACCCAACTGATCAATGGAGGTGTTTCGCGATGCTGATGCGCACTGACCCGTTCCGCGAACTGGAGC
>NZ_JBICYJ010000099.1:0-6756 GCF_043200835.1 Kitasatospora sp. NPDC048365 | reverse complement strand
ACGTTGGCCGAAGCGGCCAGCTCCGCGGGCGGGGCGAAGCGCCGCTCCTCCTTGAGCAGATTGGCCAGGCTCTCGTTGCTCAACGCGCACTCCTCGTCTGGTCCGCCGCCCACCGGCCGGACGGTTCGGAACCCTACGCCGTTTGATTGATCTCGCGCAATACTGCCGCTCTTCACGCACAATCGAGCATCAAGAGTGCAAAAGGTGGTGCCCGTCCCACCCTCCGCGGGCGGGCCGCGCTACGCGCATAGGATCGTTCGGGCGCGGCGGTCCGTCCCGGACGGCCGGCAGGGCGCGAGGAGGACCGGTGCGACAGGCGAGCGGCGACGGGAGTTTCCTGCGGCGGCTCAACCAGGTCGCGGTCCTGCGGGCGCTGCGCGGGACTGAGAGCGCGACGCTGGCCGAGCTGGCCAAGGCCGCGCAGCTCTCCCGTGCCACCGCCGACGGCATCGTGGAGACGCTGCTGCGCGACGGCTGGGCCGAGGAGGTCGTGCCGTCGGACGGCCTGCGGGGCCGCCCGGCGCGCCGGTTCGCCTTCCGGGGCGAGGCCGGGCACGTGGCGGGCGTGAGCGTCGGCGCCACCGGGCTGCTGGCCATGGTGGCGGACCTCAACGGTCGGGTGGTGGCGCGCGCCGCCGAGAGCCTGCCGTCCGACCTGCCGTCGGCGCGCCGCCTGGCGGCGGTGGTGGACCTGGTCGAACGCGCCTGCGCCGAGGCGGGGTTGACCGCCGGGGCGCTGACCGCGGTCGGCGTCGGCACCACCGGGGTGATCGACGGCGAGGGCCGGGTGGTGAAGAGCGTGGTGCTGGAGGACTGGACGGGTGTCCGCCTGCAGCAGGAGCTCGCCGCCCGGATCCCGGTGCCGCTGCGGGTCGAGAACGACATGCGACTGGCCGTCCTGGCCGAGCACTGGCAGGGCGCCGCCCGCGGCCGACGGGACGTCATCTACCTGCACACGGGCAGCCGGATCGGCCTGGGGCTGCTGCTCGGCGGCGTCCCGCACCGGGGCTCCCACGCGGCGGCCGGGGAGCTCGGCGGGCAGCCGAACAGCCGGTGGGGCGCCTTCCACCACGTGCTCGACTTCGCCCTGTCCGCCGACCCGGGGGAGCTGCGGGCACCGCTGCAGGCGGCGCTGTTCGCGCTGGAGCGGGCCCGGGCGGGCGACGGGCGGGCGGCCGCGGCGGTGGAGGCCTTCGCCACCGGCCTGGCCGAGGGGCTGGTCACCCTGGTGACCCCGCTGGACCCGGAGCTGGTGGTGATCGGCGGCAGCCTCGCGCAGGCCGGAGAACTGCTGGCCGGGCCGGTGCGCCGCTACCTGGAGGGCGTCTGCCTGTACCCGCCGGAGGTCGTGGTCTCCGAGCTCGGCGGTGAGGCGGTCTGCGTCGGTGCGGTCCGCTTCGCCCTCGACCACGCCGAGCAGCTGCTCCTCGGCTGAGCCGAGCCGGTCGGGCTTCGGCCAGATTTTGCTGATCCTGATCAAAACGCCGGGCCGGATCCTGCCCCTCAGGGTCACGTTCCGGTCTCGTGCGCTCATTGCTGCTCGATTAACGCTAGATGTAAGCATTAATGGGCGCTAGTGTCCCCTCCACGCAACCACCCGCGGAGAGGACCGAAGATGATCAGAAGGGTGTCGGCGCTGCTGTGCGCCGGACTGCTGGTGGCCGGGGTCGCCGGCTGCTCGTCCGACTCGACCTCGCCCGGCCAGGACGGCAAGGCCGCCGGCCCGGTGACCCTCACGTACGGCATCTGGGACGCCAACCAGCAGCCCGCGATGCAGAAGATCGTGGACGCCTTCCAGGCCGCCCACCCGGACATCAGGGTCAGCATCCAGCTCACCCCGAACGCCGACTACTGGACCAAGCTGCAGACCGCGGCCGCCTCCGGCTCCGCGCCGGACGTGTTCTGGATGAGCTCGACCAGGATCGGCCTCTACGCCGGCCAGGGCCAGCTGCTGCCGCTGTCCGACCGGCCCGGGTTCGACAGCGGGAAGTTCGCCAAGGCGCTCAACGACATCTACACCCTCGGCGGCAAGCAGTACGGCATGCCGAAGGACTACGACACCATCGGCCTCTGGTACAACAAGAAGCTCTTCGACGCCGCCGGGGTGAAGTACCCGGACGCGAGCTGGACCTGGCAGGACGTCATCGACGCCAGCCGGCGGCTGACCGACCCGGCCAAGGGCGTCTGGGGCATCGCCTCCCCCTCCTGGACGCAGGAGAACCTGTACAACACCATCCACCAGGCCGGCGGCCACGTGATCTCCGCGGACAGGAAGACGTCCGGCCTCGCCGACCCGGCGTCCGTCGAGGGCCTGCGGTACGCGCTCGACTTCGTCACCAAGTACAAGACCTCGCCGACCGCGCAGCAGATGACCGACACCGACCCCTCGCAGCTGTTCGCCTCCGGCAAGGTCGCGATGTTCACCGACGGCGACTGGGACACCCTCACCTACAAGAACGCCCCCGGCCTGGTCGCCGATGTGGCGCCGCTGCCGGCCGGGCCGAAGGGCCGGGCCACCGTGGTCAACGGCCTCGGCAACGTGATCTACGCGAAGACCAGGCACGCGGCCGCCGCCTGGGAGTTCGTGAAGTTCCTCGGCGGCCGCGAGGCCAACGAGATCCAGGCCTCCACCGGCACCGTCATCCCGGCCTACGAGGGACTGGCCGACACCTGGGTGAAGTCGACCCCGCAGTTCAACCTGCAGATTTTCGTCGACGAGTTGCAGAATGCCGTGCCGTACCCGGTCTCGAAGAACACCTCGGCCTGGAGCAAGGACACCCAGGCGCTGCTCGACAAGGTGTGGGCCGGCCAGCAGGACCTGGACAGCGCGGCCGCGCAGATGGCGGCCACCATGAACGCCGCACTGGCCAAGGAGTAGCCGGTGGCCACGATCGAAGCGACCCCCGCCGCCGACCCGGCCGCGGCGGGGGCCCGCCCCCGCACCCGCCGCCACCGGGTCGGCGGCCACCCCCGGGAGTGGGTCTGGGGCTACCTGATGGTCCTTCCGCTGCTGGCCGGCCTCGGGGTCTTCTACCTCTGGCCGATCGCGCAGTCGGTGTACTTCAGCTTCACCGAGTGGGGCGCCTTCGGCGGCCAGCGGTGGGTGGGCACCGCCAACTACCGGGACTTCCTGTCCGACCCCGAGCTGCCGAAGGCCGCCTGGAACACCCTGCGCTACTCGCTGCTGGTGCTGCTGGCCATCCCGCTCTCGGTGGTGCTGGCTGCCCTGCTCAACCAGGTCCGCGACCGGCACGTGGCGCTGTACCGCACGCTCTACTTCCTGCCCGTGGTCTCCATGCCGGCGGCGGTGGCGATGGTCTGGCGCTGGCTCTACAACGGCGACTACGGCCTGATCAACTACCTGCTGTCGCTGGTCGGCGTGGACGGCCCGCACTGGGTGTCGGACGAGCGGTTCACCGTCTACGCGATGGCCGTGGTCGGGGTCTGGGCCTCGCTCGGCTACAACATGATCATCTTCTCCGCCGGGCTCAAGTCCGTCCCCCGGCACTACTACGAGGCCGCCGCGATCGACGGCGCCGGCCGCGTCCGGCAGTTCTTCGCCATCACCCTGCCACTGCTCAGCCCGAGCATCTTCTTCGTCTCGGTGCTGTCGGTGATCGGCGGCCTGCAGATGTTCGACACCGTGCTGATGATGCTCGGCAAGTCCAACCCCGCGCTGGCGGGCAGCAAGACCGTCGCCTACCTCTTCTACGAGGACGCCTTCCTGGACAACCGGCAGGGCATGGCCTCCGCCGTCGCGGTCGTGCTGATGGCCGTCCTGCTGCTGCTCACCGCGGTCCAGTTTCGACTGCAGAAGAAGTGGGTCCACTATGAGTAGGCGGCAGCGGCTCTGGCCGGTCCACGTGGTGCTGGCGGTCGGCGCGGCGGCCATGGTCGCGCCCTTCTTCTGGCAGCTGCTCACCTCGCTGCAGACCTTCGGCGAGGCGACCGGTGTGCCGCCCACCTTCGTCCCCGGGTGGCACTGGTCCAACTACGCGGAGGTGTTCCGCTCCACCCCGTTCCTCGCGCAGTTCGGCAACACCGTGGTGATCACGGTGGTCCGGGTCCTCGCCCAGCTGCTGTTCTGCTCGATGGCGGCGTACGCCTTCGCCCGGATGCGCTTCCCCGGCCGGGACGCGCTGTTCCTGGTGATCCTCTCGGTGCTGATGGTGCCCGGCCAGCTGTACCTGCTGCCGCAGTACCGCATGGTGATGAACCTCGGGCTGCTCAACACCCTCACCGGCATCGTGCTGCCCGGCATGTTCAGCGCCTTCGGCACCTTCATGCTGCGCCAGTTCTTCCTCTCCCTGCCGCGGGACGTCGAGGAGGCCGCGAGACTGGACGGCGCCGGCCCGATCCGGGTGTTCTGGTCGATCATGCTGCCGCTCGCCCGGCCCGGACTGGTCTCGCTCGGCGTGCTCACCGTCCTCTGGTCCTGGAACGACCTGCTCTGGCCGCTGGTGGTGACCAGCGACGCCGACCGGATGCCGCTCTCCGTCGGCCTCGCCACCCTCCAGGGCGAGCACGTCACCGACTACCCCGTCCTGATGGCCGGCTCCCTGCTGGCCAGCCTGCCGATGATCGTGATGTTCATCGCCGCCCAGCGCCGGATCACCGAGGGCATCGCCTTCACCGGCTCCAAGTAGCCATCCACCAGATCTTGTTGACATGAAGGGACCTCACCGAGTGGACGACCTGCGCCTCGGCGTCATCGGCCTGGGCCTGCGGCTCTCGCTGCCCCTCGCCGCCCACCGGCCCGGCCGGGGAACCGCGGTGGCCGCCCTGTGCGACACCGACCCGGCCGCGCTCGGACGGGCGGCCGCGCGGCTCGGCGTCGACGACACCTGCACCGATTACCGCGACCTGCTGGAGCGCGAGGACATCGACGCGATCCTGGTCGTCACCCCCGACGACACCCACGAACGCATCGCCGTCGACTGCCTGCGGGCCGGAAAGCCGGTCTACCTCGAGAAGCCCATGCACATCACCGTCGAGGGCTGCGACACCATTCTGCGCACCGCGTACGAGACCGGCACCCGGCTGTACGTCGGGCACAACATGCGCCACATGGGCGTGGTCCGGCAGATGCGCGAGATCATCGAACGCGGCGACATCGGCGAGCCGAAGACCGTCTGGGTGCGCCACTTCGTCGGCTACGGCGGCGACTACTACTTCAAGGACTGGCACGCCGAGCGCGAACGCACCACCGGCCTGCTGCTGCAGAAGGCCGCCCACGACCTGGACGTGGTCCACTGGCTGGCCGGCGGCTACACCGAGCGGGTCAACGCCTTCGGCGACCTGATGCTCTACGGCGACCTCCCGCGCCGCGAGCCCGGCACCCCGCGCCCCGACGGCTGGCTCAAGGAATTCCAGTGGCCGCCGACCGAGCGCCGCGACCTCAACCACCGGATCGACGTCGAGGACGTCTCGGTGATGAACATGCGCCTGGACAACGGCGTGATCGCCGCGTACCAGCAGTGCCACTTCAGCCCGGACTACGTGCGCAACTACACGGTGATCGGCACCGAGGGCCGGCTGGAGAACTTCGGCGACGACCCCGGCGCACTGGTGCGTGTCTGGAACAGCGGCCCGACCGGCTACCGCGCGGACGGCGATGCCACCTACCGGGTGAAGGAGGCCCACGGCACGCACGGCGGCAGCGACGTCGCCATCGTCGAGGAGTTCGCCCGCTTCGTCCGCCACGGCGGTCGCACCGACACCTCCCCGCTCGCCGCGCGGATGGCGGTCGCCGCCGGCTACATGGCGACCTGCTCGCTGCGCGACGGCGGCCGGCCGTACGACATCCCGCCGCTGGACCGGGAGCTCGCCGCCTACTTCGAGAACGGGCAGATCCGTCCGCGGTGAGTTTTGCCCGACGAGACTCTTGACGCGCCGCTGTCACGGCTGGCACGTTTGCGCGGAACTGATTGAACAGTAGATGAACAGTGCAGCTTTGATCAGTTCAACTCACCCTCCCCGCAGCTACGTTCAAAGGTCGATCGCATCCATGGCTGATCTGAACCGTCGTCGCTTCTTCCAACTCGCCGGTGCCACCGTCGCGTTCTCCGCGCTGTCGCAGAGCATCGCGCGGGCCGAGGCGATTGCCCCGGCCGGGGTCACCGGCACGATCCAGGACGTCGAGCACATCGTCGTGCTGATGCAGGAGAACCGCTCCTTCGACCACTACTTCGGCGCGATGAAGGGCGTCCGCGGCTTCGGCGACCCCCGGCCGGTCACGCAGCCCAGCGGGAAGCCGGTCTGGTACCAGAAGGACAGCGGCAACAAGGAGATCCTGCCGTTCCGGCCGCAGGTCAACGACCTGGGCATGCAGTTCATCCAGGACCTGAACCACGACTGGGCGGGCGGCCACAAGGCGTTCAACAACGGCAAGTACGACCAGTGGGTGCCCGCCAAGACCGCCACCACCATGGCGTACCTGACGCGCCAGGACATCCCGTTCCACTACGCGCTGGCCGATGCGTTCACCATCTGCGACGCCTACCACTGCTCGTTCATCGGCGCGACGGACCCGAACCGCTACTACATGTGGACGGGCTACGTCGGCAACGACGGTGTGGGCGGCGGCCCGGTGCTGGGCAACCAGGAAGCGGGGTACGGGTGGATGACCTACCCGGAGCGGCTGGAGCAGGCGGGGGTGTCCTGGAAGATCTACCAGGACATCGGCGACGGGCTGAACGCCGCGGGCTCCTGGGGCTGGATCAACGACGCGTACCGCGGCAACTACGGCGACAACTC
>NZ_JBICYJ010000098.1:0-6929 GCF_043200835.1 Kitasatospora sp. NPDC048365 | reverse complement strand
ACCTCCAAGACCATCGTCGCCGTCAACAAGGACCCCGAAGCCCCCATCTTCGACCTCGTCGACTACGGCATCGTCGGCGACCTCTTCACCGTCCTGCCGCAGGTCACCGCGCAGGCCAAGGGCTGACACCCCCTGCAACACCGGAAGGGCCCGGTCGGCGACTGCCGACCGGGCCCTTCCGCATGCCTGGCGGGCGCTCAGCCCAGGCTGGCCTCGATGTCCCGGACCACCCGCCACATCGGGGTGGACTTCCGGGTGATCACGATCACCACGTCCTCGTCCTCCTCGGCCGCGCCGCCGCCCGCGGGACGCTCCCCGGACCAGGCGTCGGTGACGTACGCGAGGGCGTGGTCCATCTCGGTGGCGGCGTCGCCCTGGCCGTCGGCGCGCAGCCAGGAGCGCAGCGCGTGGTTGTGGGCGGCGACCACGGCGGCGGCGATCACGTCGGCCCGCAGCGTGCCGTCCCGGCGGGCGGAGAAGCGGTCCCGCAGGTAGTCGGCGAGGGTGCGCTCGTAGCGCCAGACCACCGACAGCTCGTAGGTGCGCAGGCCCGGGACCTGCTTGGTGAGGCGGTAGCGCTGGACCGAGAAGGTGGGGTTCTCGGCATACATCCGCAGCACCAGCCGGGCGGCGTCGCAGACCCGGACCACCGGGTCGTCGCCGTCCTCGCTGGCCTGCAGGAAGGCCGTCATGTCGGCGAGGCACTTCTCGTGGTCGGGGAAGACCACGTCCTCCTTGGAGGGGAAGTACCGGAAGAAGGAGCGCCGGCCGACGCCCGCCAGCGAGACGATGTCGTCGATGGTGGTCTGCTCGTAGCCGCGCTCCAGGAAGAGCCGGAACGCCGCCGCGATCAGCGAGTCCCGCATGGCGGGCTTGGCCGCCCCGTTCGCGGCCTTCTGGTCGGCGTGCTGCGCCTGCGACTCGGTCATGCTGCCGAACTTAGCAGGGAAGCGGCCGGAACGGCACTCGGTGCGCCGCGAGCGGGGCACCGAGTGCACATCCGGGAGGGGGTCAGCTGGTCTGGATCGCGGTGTCGTCGATCACGAAGCTGGTCTGCAGCGAGGAGTCCTCCACGCCGTTGAACTTCACCGTGACGCTCTGCCCGGCGTAGGCCGACAGGTCGACCGTCTTCTGGGCGTAGCCGGTGTTCTTGTTGAGGTTGGAGTAAGTGGCCACCGAGGTGCCGTTGGCCGTGACGGTCAGCTTGTCGTACGCGGTGGAGGTGGTGGTCTCCGCGGTGTCGATGTGCAGCCAGAAGCTGAGCGACGCCTTGCAGCCGGCCGGGATCGAGACGGTCTGCGACGCCGAGTCGGTGTGGGCGGAGCCGTAGCCGTTCATCCAGGCCTTCCAGGAGCCGCCGTGGGCGGCCTGCGAGGCGCTGTTGTCGACCACGCCGCTGGTGGTGGTCCACGGGGCGGCGGTGCCGGTCTCGAAGCCGGCGTTGCCGAGCAGCTGGGCCGGGGTGCAGGTGCCCTGCGAGGTGGTGACGGTCCAGCTGAAGGTGGCGGAGGCGGTCCGGTTGCCGGCGTCCTTCACGGTGACGGTGACGTTCGAGCTGCCCGCGGTGGTGACGGTGCCGCTGATCAGGCCGGTGGAGGCGTTGATCGACAGTCCGGCCGGCAGGCCGGTGGCCGAGTAGGTCAGCGGGGCGGTGCCGCCGCTCGCCTGGATCTGCAGGTTCACCGCGCCGTTGACCGCGGTGGACTGGTTGCCCGGGCTGGTGACCGTGGGGGCGGTCCCGGCGGGCTTGGTGAGCAGGCAGCCGCTGACGTTGAGGTCGATCGCCCGCCCGGCGCCGAGGCAGGTGGTGAACCAGTAGGTCTCCTGGCCGTAGCTCTGGCCCTTGGTGGCGGTGGTGGTGCCGTCCGCCGCGACCTCGCACGGGTTGTTGAGGGTGCACATCGCGCCGTCGTCGTTGCCCGTGTTGTTGATGCCGACCACGCGCTTGGTGGCGGCGTCGACGATCGGCGAGCCCGAGGTGCCGTGGGTGGTGTTGCAGCCGGAGCTGTAACGGAGCGAGTCGCGCCAGGTCCACTGGTCCTCGCGCAGGGTCGGCACGAAGCCGTTGACCGAGCAGTTCCAGACCTGCTTCCAGTACCCGGACGGGATGAACATCGAGGAGCCGTCGACCGGGTGGGCGTCGTTGATGGTCAGCGCGGTGGCGCCGAACTTGCTGGTGATCGAGGCGAAGGTGTCGGTCAGCTGGTAGAGCGCCACGTCGGTGCCGGTCATCGTCGCGTACAGCACCTTGTCCGCGTTGACGGTGCCGAGCGAGCTGCCGGCGCCGTTCAGCAGCGTGCCGCTGCGGCTGGCGGTCTGGTTCTGGATCACCTGTCCGGCACTGGGCATGGTCGGCAGGCAGTGGCCGTTGGTCAGCATCATCGCCCGGTCGGTGTCCACCGAGGACGGGTAACGCACCAGCGAGGCCGAGCAGTTGCTCAGCGCGATGGTGGAGGTCAGGTCGTTCGCCTGGACGGCCTGCGCGGGTGCGGCGGCGGTCAGCGTGCCCGCGACGGCCGCGACGGTGCCCACCGCCGCAGCAAGTGCCTTGAACATGGCTCTCCTTGTGGGGGACGCCGGGTGCGCGACGGTTTCGGGCACCCGACCGCACGAAGCTGCCATGGTCACTTCAATACGGTCAAGAGGGCGGACGCGGCAATGCCTGAGCAGGTGTCAGAAATTGCATGTGGCATGGCCTTTTCAAGCACGGGTGCTTGCTGTCACGCTGCGAGGTGGCTCACCGGGTACCCCCACATCCCTCTGAGAGGATCCGATGACACACAGCCTCGGGCGCCTCGCCCGCCGCTGCTCGACGGCGCTCACCACCGCGCTGATCCTGACCGCCGCCGGCGCCGGCCTCACCGCCGCCCCCGCCACCGCCGCGGACTGCACCCCCGCCCAGGTCATCGCCAACGGCGGCTTCGAGAGCGGTACTTCACCCTGGACCGCGTCCAGCGGCGTGGTCGACAACAGCACCTCGCAGGCCGCCCACAGCGGCTCCTGGAAGGCCTGGCTGGACGGCTACGGCTCCAGCCACACCGACACCCTCACCCAGAGCGTCACGCTGCCGGCCGGCTGCACCACCGCCTCGCTCTCCTTCTGGCTGCACGTCGACACCGCGGAGACCACCACCTCCACCGCGTACGACAAGCTGACCGCCAAGATCGGCACCACCACCCTGGCGACGTACTCCAACCTGGACAAGGCCGCCGGCTACCTGAAGAAGACCTTCGACGTCTCCGGCTACGCCGGACAGACCGTCACCCTCTCCTTCACCGGCGTCGAGGACTCCGGCCAGCAGACCAGCTTCGTCCTCGACGACCTCGCCCTCGACGTCTCCGGCGGCGGCACCACGCCCCCGCCCACCACCGACGCGATCCGCACCCCCGCCGCCCCCGCGTACACCGTCAGCCTCACCAGCGACGCCTCCGGCGCCAACTGGAGCGGCCACGAGAGCGTCGGCTTCACCAACGCCTCCACCGCGCCGCTCACCGAGGTGTACCTGCGGCTGTGGGACAACTACCACGGCACCTGCCCGACCACCCCGATCACGGTCAGCAACGTCACCGGCGGCACCGCGGGCCCGCTCGGCGTGAACTGCACCGCCCTCAAGGTCACCCTGCCCGCCCCGCTCGCCCAGGGCCAGAGCGGCACCGTCGGCTTCGACCTCGCCATCGCGGTGCCCAGCGGCGCCGACCGGTTCGGCCACGACGGCGCCTACAACTTCATCGGCAACGCGCTGCCGGTCCTGGCGATCCGCGACGCCGCCGGCTGGCACCTCGACCCGTACACCAACAACGGCGAGTCCTTCTACTCGCTCGCCGCCGACTACGCGGTCACCCTCGACCACCCCAGCAGCCTCCAGGTGCCCGCCACCGGCACCTCCGTCGACACCCCCGGCAGCTCCGGACGCACCGTCACCAAGGCCACCGCGAGCAAGGTCCGCGACTTCGCCTGGGCCGCCGGGCCGTTCACCAAGATCTCCGGCAGCTCCACCGCCGGCGTCGCGCTGAACGTCTACTCCGTCAGCGGGATCAGCTCCACCGACGCGCAGTCCATGCTCTCCACCGCCAAGTCCGCGATGGACGCGCACGCCGCCCGGTTCGGGGCCTTCCCCTACCAGGAGGTCGACACCGTCCTCGACAACAACTTCTGGTTCGGCGGCATGGAGTACCCCGGCTTCGTCCTCGACCTGGTCTCCACCACCGCGCTCACCCACGAACTCGCCCACCAGTGGTGGTACGGCATCGTCGGCGACGACGAGTACGCGAGCCCGTGGCTCGACGAGTCCTTCACCGACTACGCCACCGACCTCGCCCTCGGCAAGACCGGCACCAACTGCTGGAACTCCACCAGTTGGGCCTCCAGCGCCGAGAAGCTCACCAACTCCATGGCGTACTGGGACGCCCACTCCAACCGGTACTCCACCGTCGTCTACGGCTACGGCAAGTGCGCCCTGCACGACCTGCGCCGCCTGATCGGCGACACCGCCATGGCCGACCTGCTGCGCACCTACGCCCAGTCCCACTGGTACGGCGTCTCCACCACGGCCGAGTTCAAGGCCGCGGCCCAGGCCGCCACCAGCACCGACCTCACCGCCTTCTGGACCCAGCACCGCATCGAGGGCTGAGCCCCCTCACACCCGCGCCGCGACGGCGAAGCACGAGAACCACTCGCCGTCGCGGCGCGGGAGCGCCACCCCGGCGTGTCAACGGCGGTAGACGGCCTCGGGGAGGCCGTCCGGATCGCCCTCCCGCCAGGTGGTGAGCTGCCCGTCGAACGGGCCGACCTTGGTCACCGCGCGCCCGCCCCGGAAGACCAGTTGCAGCCCGTGCTCGACCTCCCACGCGCACTCGCACTCCACCGAGACGTACACCGGCCCATCGTCGTCCCGCTCGAGCGTCGCGTACCCGCCCGGCCGTACGTGCGCCAGGACGTCCTGCGGCCCGGCGATCTCGACCAGGTCCCCGTACTGCCCGAGCTCCGCCCTGGTGTCCAGGTAGTACGCGAAGATCGGCGGCGCCGCGGCGCGCAGCACCGCGGCGTCCAGCGCGAGGAAGGCGGCCGCGGCCGCGTGGAAGTCCTCCGGGGCGTCGTCGCCGTCGTAGCCGACGGCCACCAGCGCGAGGGGCAGGCCGCCGAGCACCGGTACGGGCGTCGGCTCGCTGCGGTAGCCCTCGTAGTCGGGGTCGAGGGTCACGGGGCCGAGGCCGGGGATCTCCATCGGCCCACTGTACGTGCGGGACGGCACCGGTCCCCCGGCGGGTGCCGTCCCGGTCCGGGCTCTCCCGGTCAGGCGCGGGCGGCGGCCTTGCGGCGGGCGCCGACGATCCATGCCGCGACCAGCACCACCGCGGCGGCGACCAGCGAGAGGACCATCTGCTCGCGGCCGTCCGCGGTGGTGAACATGTAGCCCAGCACGAAGACGACCAGGCCGATGGTGACCCAGGTCAGGTACGGGTACAGCCACATCCGCACGGTCAGCTTCTCGGGCGCCTCTCGCTCCAGGATCCGCCGCATCCGCAGCTGCGAGACGCAGATCACCAGCCAGACGAAGAGCGCCACCGCGCCGGAGGAGTTCAGCAGGAAGCTGAACACGGTCTTCGGCGAGGTGTAGTTGAAGAACACCGCGACGAAGCCGAAGACCACCGAGGCGAGGATCGCGGTGCGCGGCACCCCGCGCCGGGTGACCCGGGCGAAGGCCCTGGGCGCGTCGCCGCGGGTGCCGAGCGAGAAGGCCATCCGGGAGGCGGTGTACATCCCGGAGTTCAGGCAGGAGAGCACGGCGGTGAGGACGATGAAGTCCATCAGCGGTGCGGCGCCGGGCAGGCCGACGTGCTTCAGCACGGCGACGTACGGGCTGGACGAGACGTCGGCGGAGTCCCAGGGCAGCAGGGTGACCACGATCAGGATGGAGCCCAGGTAGAAGACGCCGATCCGCCAGATCACGCTGTTGGTGGCCTTGCTGACCGCGCGGGCCGGGTCGGCGGACTCGCCGGCCGCCAGGGTGACGATCTCGCTGCCCATGAAGGCGAAGACCACGGTCAGCATGCCGGTGAAGACCGCGCCGACGCCGTGCGGCAGGAAGCCGCCGTGGTGCAGCAGGTTGTCGGTGCCGACCGCGTGCGTCCCGGGCAGCACGCCGAACACGGCGAGCGCGCCGACCACCAGGAAGGCCGCGATCGCGACCACCTTGATGCCGGCGAACCAGAACTCGAACTCGCCGTAGGAGGCGACCGAGAACAGGTTGGTGGCGGTCAGCACGGCCATCACGATCAGCGCGAAGGCCCACTGCGGGACGCCGGGCACCCAGCCGTGCAGGATCTTCGCGCCGGCGGTCGCCTCGACGGCGAGCACCACGACCCAGAAGAACCAGTACAGCCAGCCGATGGTGAAGCCGGCCCAGCGGCCGAGCGCCCGGTCGGCGTAGGCCGAGAACGAGCCGGACTGCGGGTCGGCGGCGGCCATCTCGCCGAGCATCCGCATCACCAGGACCACCAGCGCGCCGGCCAGGGTGTAGGAGAGCAGGATGCCCGGGCCGGTGGCGGCGATGCCCGCGCCGGAGCCGACGAACAGGCCGGCGCCGATCACGCCGCCGATCGCGATCATGGACAGGTGGCGGTTCTTCAGGCCGGCCTTGAGGTGCTCGGGGCCGGGGGCCGCGGCCGGGGTGCCCGGCGGGGCCTGGGGGGTCTGGGTGGTCACGGGGTCTCTGCTGCCTCTCTGCGCGTGCGGAGGGTGGTGACGCGCAATGCGAGGGAAGCTAATCTCCCGGCCTTCGATTCGTAACCCCTACCCGAAAGTCTCCCCGGAAACTTGAGGTTCCTCTGAGAAAACAGCGGCGGGGGGGGGGGGGGGGGGCCCCCCCCCCCCCCCCCCCCCCCCCCCCGCGGGGGGGGGGGGGGGGGGGGGGGGGGGGGGGGCGGGGT
>NZ_JBICYJ010000097.1:0-7716 GCF_043200835.1 Kitasatospora sp. NPDC048365 | reverse complement strand
TCCGTTCTCTGGCGCGCCCGGGGCGCCCCCGGGGGCGGGGGGGGGGGCGGCGCCGCCCGGCGGGGCGCGGGGGGGGGGGGGGCGGGCCCCGCCCCCCCCCCCCCCCCCCCCCCCCCCCGACCCTCGGGTTCCGATCGCTCTCGCGGCCGGTGCTGCGGAAAGGCGGCCGGTGCTCGCCACCTCGCCGGGACGAGGGCCCGGGCAGGAGCTCCGCAGGGCAATGACGGGGCGACAGGCCGCGGCACAGCCGTCACTTGCGATGTCTGCTCGAAGCCTCCTGGTGATCTTGGTTTGCTCTCGAGCCGCACCAGCCGCCAAGGTTGGCAGAGGGCTGGCATGCATGTGGCAACGGGGCCGGCTTCTGGTCGCAAGGGGACGTCGATGGTCGATGCGCTGGGACGCGGTGACAACGGGGCAGGGCCGGTCTCGCTCTACGAGGGCGCGGACATCGAGGAGTTGCAGGAGATCGTGAGCGGCCGGCTGTCGCCGCACCGGCTGACGATCCTGGGCAGGCAGCTGCTGCCGGGCCGGCTCCAGGTCTTCCACGCGGGCGCGGTCGGGCTCTACGACCTGGCCTACGGTGCCCCCGTCAGGCTGCAGGTGGGTGACTTGCCCGATTACTACTGCCAGCTGCCGCAGGCTGGCAGTGGGGCGATGGTCGTGAACGGCGTCGCGTTGTCGTCGACGCTCTCCGTCGGTGGGCCGGGGGACGGGGTCCTGACGGAGTTGGATCACCGGGCTGTCCAAGGGGCGTTCGCGATGTCCCGCCAGATCGTGGAGGAGGTCCTCGCGGTGCGGCTGGGGGACGTCCCGCAGAAGCCGCTGCGCTTCCACCAGCACGTGCTCGACCAGGCCAACCCGGCCGTTCGGTCCTGGCTGGAGCTAGCCCGGTCGTTCCGCGCGTTCGTCGTCTCGCCACTGGGCCGCAGCTCGGACCTGGGAATCCGGCATTTCGAGCGGTTGCTGGTCGACACCCTGCTGGACGTCCAACCGCACTCCTGGAGCGGATCGGCGGACCGCGGAACCCCCCTGCTGCCGAGCGCACTGCGCAGGGCAACGGAGTTCTGCGCGGAACATGCGGGCGATGCCGTCTCGGTCAGCGACATCGCGCAAGCTGCCCGGGTCGGTGTACGCACTCTGCGGGAGGCATTCCGGACGCACCTGGACACCACGCCTCTGGCCTACCTGCGGAGGGTGCGGCTCGACCGCGCCCACCAGGATCTGAAGGCGATCGCGGACGGCAGCGCGAGCGGCACGGTCACCGAGGTCGCCTGCCGGTGGGGCTTCACGCACCTCGGCCGGTTCAGTGCGGATTACCGGGGGGCGTACGGGCGTTCGCCTTCGGACACCGTGCGGGGCCGTCGCTGACCATCCCGGGAACGTGCGGTGCCCGGTGCCACGTCGACCTTGGCGGCCGACCGCCGGCTGCTGCGGCGGTCCGGCCTGTCCGTGCCGCTCGCCCCGGCCGTGGTCGCCCTGGTGGCGCCGGCGGCGTGCCGGTGGGCCATGGCCGAGCGCTGGGGCCGCTTGTGTGCTGTCCGGTACGGGGACCGGTGCGAGTCGGGCTCCCGGTAGCGTGACCGGGACACTCGCAGTGATTTAGTCGGGTCATATGGAGTTCGAGAGCCACTGATCGGGTGGCCTTCCGGTCGGGGCGGAGTGTCCGGGGTGCCGCTGTGGGAGTGTCGATGCCTTTGTTGTTGCGGGCCCGGGGCTGCCTCCCTGGCAAGTCGCGGCCAGGGGTTCGCACCTGGCTGTGCCCCGGGGCGGACGCCGTGGAGCAGTCCGAAGCGAGGCCAGGACAGTCAGTGCAGACTTCCCTCAGTCCTGGGCTGTGCTTCCCGGGCGATTCGGGCTTGCCCGGCTGAGTCGATGTCGCTGGTCCCGATTACCCTCACGGCAGGCCACAGCGTTCGCGGTGGCGATGACGCGGCGTCCCGGATGCCCGAACCCGATGAGGAGAGCCGGTGCGCGACTATCTCGCTGAGGTCTTCGCCATGCTCGGCCCTGGCGAACAGCGTTTCACCAGCCCCGATGCATGGGCCGAGTTGGAATCCGAGATCGGCGCCGACTTCCCCGGGGACTACAAGGCGGTCGTCGACGCCTACGCCCCGATGCAGATCAACGGGCACCTGTATCTCTCGCATCCGGCCACCGAGCGCTGGAACCTCGGGAAGAACATCCGCGAGACCTCCCAGGCCTGGGCCGCGCTCGACTGGGACCGGGAGGACTGGCTGGAGCCCGAGGAGGACATCCGCGCCGTCCTCAACCTGCAGGAGGTGAGGTTCGGGTCGAAGGACGGCCTGATCCCGATCACCAGCACCGACCGCGGCGAATACATCTTCCTGGCGCCGCTGCCCGACCGCACGGGACACCGGATCTGTGCGGTGGAGCACGACGGATCCTGGTACGAGTACCGAATGAGCTTCTCCGAGTGGCTCTACCGTTATCTGGTCGGCGAGGACATGGTCGGCCCGAACAGCTCAGCCTTCTATCCCGGCCCGGTGTTGCTCGAATCGCTGCCGATGTCACCCGATGACCGCCCGGCACCGATGTACGGTCCAGAGCGCGGCATGTGACCGGCACAAGCGCTTCGGCCTGACAACGAACGCCCGCTGAAGCGCTCATTCACCATGGTGAGCCGTCATTTCGGTGCCGCGACGAGGACGTACACATCGTGGTCGGAATGCTCGGTGGCCATGCCGTCGTGGGCCCGGGAGCCCTTGAGGACGAGCCCGACGACGGCCGGGTCGGCCGTCGCATCGGCGACGAGCGTCGCGAAGTCCATTGTCACGCCAGCTCCTTGCGCATCAGCGTGCACATCGTCCCGTAGCGCCGGAGCGAGCCGTCCTCGGCCTCCACGTCCCAGGAGTCGAGTGCGCGGCCGAAGGCCCGGTAGTCCAGGCGTTCGTAGAGGGTGCGGGCGCGCGGGTTGCACTCTTCGACGCCGAGTTCGGCGCGGGTCGGGCCCCGGGCGCCGATCCGCTGTTCGGCGGAGCGGATCAGCAGCGTGCCGATCCCGCAGGACCGGAGGGCCGGGTGGACGCCGAGTTGCCGGAGCGTGCCCGTGCCGGGTCTGATCGTGTAGTCGATGCCGCCGACCGCCACCGGGAGCCCGACCGGTGTGCAGACCGCCAGGTAGTCGACCTCGCCCGCCTCGGCGCGGCGGATCTGGTGGGCGAGTTCGCGCACGTGCTTGGGGGAGCCGGCCCAGTCGCACGACGGCAGGTCCGCGTCGGTGAGGTCGCGTACCGAGAGGTGCAGCCTGATCTCGGTCATTGCCGCATCCCTTCGACGCGGCCGGCGGCCGTCTCCCATTTCAGCAACCAGGTCCTGCGCCGTCCAAGGGGTTTCGGCCCGGCCACGACGTCGGCCCTGGCCGTTGATGCTGTGCCCCGCGCGGGGGTTCAGGACGTCGGATCCGGGGTCTGCCAGGCGGCCATCTGCTCCCGGAACTTCGGGCATCCGACGATGTCCTGCTCGCTGCACTGGAGGGCGTGGGCCAGGAGCTGCTGGGCGTGGTCGAGATCGATCAGGCGCTGCTGGAGCTCGGTCATCTTGGCGCGGATCATGGCCTCTCGGTGCGGTTGATCCCGCTGGAACTCGCGGATCTCGACCAGGCTCAGCCCGGCCTGCTGGTACGTGCGCAGCACCGTGATCCGCTCGGCGGCCTCGGGCGGGTAGCGCCGCTGCCCGCCTTCGCGCTCGGGCGCGGGCAGCAGGCCATGGCGCTCCCAGTACCGGATGGCCGAGGCGGGCACCTTGGTGATCTCGGCGAGCCGGCCGATGGTCATGTGCACGTCCCGGTCCTCCTGCTCCTGGTCGATCCGGGTATTTGACTTGAACCTTAGTTCAAGCTGAAGACTGATCAGCACCTGGACGGGGGCGAACAAGAGCCGCCGACAACACACTTGGAGACATCGCATGAGTGACAGGGATGAAGGGAGAGAGCGGGCCGAACAGCTGGTGGCAGCCGCGGACCAGCTCTTCGCGGCCGGGGTGATGTCCCACTCCGGGCATGCCAACCTGAGTGCCAGGCTCGACGGCGAACGCCTCCTGCTGACCCCGGGGTTCGTCCGCGGCCTGCGGCCCGAACAGCTGGCGACCGTCGGTTTCGACGGCCGGGTCCTCGCCGGTGAGCTGCGGTCCGTCAGCGCCGAGATCATCGCCATGCACAGCGCCGTGTACGAGCACCGCCCCCGGGTGGGCGCGATCATTCACACCCACTCGCCCGCCGCGACCGCCTTCGCCGTTGCCCACCGGCCGCTGCCCTGCCGTACCGAGCCGATGCTGCGCTTCGGGCAGGCCGAGGAGGTTCCCGTCGTCCCCTGGGGGCCGCGCGGATCGGACATCTCGGTTCGCGGCATCGCCGACGTGCTGCACCGGCACCCGACCACGGCCGCCGTCCTCCTGGCCAACCACGGCCTCCTGGTGTTCGGCCCGGACGCGGCGGCCACTGCCCACCTCGTGGTGGCGATCGAGGAGAGCGCCGAAGCCGAGATCGCCGCCGCGGCGATCGGCGGGGCCGTCGACTTCCCTCCGGGCGCCCAGGAGGCCGTGCGCGCCGCGATCGCGCGGGCCGCGTCATGACGGACGACACCCTCGACACCCTCGCGGCCCGGACGGAGGCCGTCCGCGACCGCTACCGCGCCACCCTCGGGACCGTGCCCGGCGGGATCCAGGAACGGCTGCGCCTGGCCGGGGAGTTCGGCCGACTGCCGACCGAGGAGGCGATCGCGGCCCTTCGCCACATCGTGCTGACCGACAGCCCGCTCGGCGCGCGAGTCCAACAGCTGGTCCACTTCGGCCAGTTGCTGGCCCTCGGCCGGGCCCACCCGGCCCGGATCCATGCCCAGGGCGCCCTCCACGCCGGAGCCGGCCTCGCCGACCTCATCGGCGTCGCCGAGACCGCACTCATCACGGCGGGCGTGCCGGCGTACGCGCTCGGCACCGAGATCATCGCCGAGCTCCTGCCCTCCGCCGACCCCGGCGAGGAGTGACCACCGGAGCGCGCCGGACACCTCGGCTCGCTCACTCGCTCCCTCACGTAGCGGCGGCGCACTCGGCGCCACCGTGCTCACCGCCGTACCGGCGCTGGTCGCCCCGCACACGGCGGCCGCCAGTGACTGCTGGGGTGACTACTGCAGCGACTGCCAGTACGACCCCGGCTACGACCCGGGCGACTCGGGCGGTGGCGACGAAAGCGGCGGTGGCGACGTGGTCGTCGTCATCACGGGCACGCTCGACCCGGATCCGGTGGAGCCCGCCTATCCCGCCGGCCCGGACGAGCCGGGCTACATCTGGCGTACATCTGGCGCTCGGGCGAGGGCGCGGGCGGGAGGCCGGGGGACTGCGCGAGGCGACGCGGCGCCCGGCCGCTCCGCCCGCGCCGGCAGGTCCTCGCTGCTGGAGCCGGCCCTGCGAGGTCGGTCCGTCAGGCCTTCCGCCGCGACCAGAGAGGGGTGACCAGGCCGATCAGAACGGCGGCGGCGCCGATCTGGAAGAAGTGCCGGATCCAGTCGATGCCGCGGGTGTCCGCGACGCCGAACGCGCTCGCCAGGAAGTTGCCGATCATGCCGCCGATGACACCGAGCACGACGGTGAGCCACAGCGGGATCGGCTGGCGTCCGGGAACGACCAGCTTTGCCAGCAGGCCGATGACCAGGCCGGCGATGATCGCCCAGAGAATCGACATGGTTCCTCCTCCACTCGCGGACTCGCACGCGCGGCCCGTCGGTGCCGCGGCAGTCGTATGCCCCGTCAGTCGCCGCTGATGCCTGCCGATTCGACGGCGGGAACCCGCCGGGTCCGGACGGGGTTCCGCCCCGGTCCGCCGCTACGGCTGCGGGTCGCTCCGGTCCGGTGGTGGCAGGCGGCTCAGGAGGCTGCCGCGGCCCGAAGCCGGACGGCGTTCTCGTCGGCGTCCGCCAGCCGGAAGTACAGCGGCGGCATCAGGAGTTCGATGACGGTGAGGACCAGTTGGAACCAGTGCGGCCACCCGTGCACGGCGAGTGAGAGCAGCCGCCCGACCGCGCCCAGCAGGAACACCCCGGCCAGCCACCGGACGGCAGTCGCCGGGATCGGCGACTGCCGGGCCGCCCAGAGCCAGGCGAGGCCGTACCCCGCGAAGATCGCACCGAAGAACCGCTGCAGGCTGTCGACCGTCGCCCCGGCCGAGCCCGCTCCCGGCACCGAGTCGTTCCCGAGCGCCACATGGGCGAGCCCGATCGCGACGCACGCGATGCCCATCGCCAGCACGAGCCACCTCAGAACCCTGGCCTTCATGAGACCCCACCCCCGTTAGTAGACACTCGTCAACTAGACGCCACTAGTAGACGCGTGTCAAGTAGTCTTGACTCCGTGCCTCCCCGCCAACGACTCAGTCCCGCCGAACGCCGCGCCCAACTCCTCGCCGTCGGCGCGAAGCTCTTCGCCGCCCACCCCTACGGAGACGTGCTGATGGAGGACGTCGCCGAGCACGCCGGAGTCTCCCGCGCGCTGCTGTACCGTCACTTCCCCGGCAAGCACGACCTGTTCGTGGCCGTCTACCAGCAGGCGGCCGACCGGCTGCTGGAGCAGGTGCCGCTCGACCCCGGCGGTGACCTGCTGGAACAGCTCGCCGCCGGTCTCGATGTGCACATCGACTACTTCGTCGCCAACCGCAACGCCGTCCTCGCGGCGAACCGCGTGCTCGCCGGTGATCCGGTGGTCCAGACCGTGATGGCCGACGAACTGGACGTCCTGCGGGCCCGGCTCCTCGCCGTCCTCCCGCTCGCCGACGACGCCCTCAGGGCAACCGTGTCGGCCGTCCTGAAGAGCTGGCTGGTGTTCGTCCAGGTGCTCTGCGTCGACTGGCTCACGGAGGAGACCTGCACGCGCACCGAGCTCCGTGACACCTGTATCGGCGCCCTGCTGGGAGCCCTCCGCCCGCTCCTCCCCACGGACCCCGCGCCCGGCTGGCCACGCCAGGCGTAGGCCCGGCGTTCCCCGCCCGTCGCCCGTCGCCCGTCGCCCGTCGCCCGTCGCCCGCCGCCTGTCGCCCGTCGGCCCAGAAGGCCGCTCGGTCCGTCCCGCTTTCCCGTCGGCGCGCCATCGGGACTGTTACGGAGTCGGCCGGTGGCCGTTACACGACCGGCGGCTTGCCGAGGGACTGGCTTCCTAGCGTGAGCAGCGTCAACCGGCGGCCACCGGGCCGCAGGTGACGAGCAGATGGAGGAAGCCGATGTCATCCACCCTGTCCGTGCGCCGCGCCACGCGACTCGCTCTGGTCTCGGCCGCCGCGCTCGGCGTGCTCGCGCTGCCCGGCGCCGTCGCGTTCGCCGACGGCAGTGCCAGCCCGTCGCCCGCCCGGGCGACCCCCAGCGCCTCGCCGTCGGTGGCTCCGACCGCGGTGCCCAGCCCGGTGCCGTCCCGCTCGCCTGCCACGCAGGTCACCGCCGTGCCCAAGGGCGGTGCGCAGACCGGTGAGGGGGCGGCCGACGGCGGCTCGACCGTCACGCTGGTCGTGGGCACCGTGCTGGCGGCGGCCGGCGCGGCCGGGATCGGCCTGGTCGTCGTCCGGCGCCGTGCCGGTGCGCAGGACTAGCGCGCACCGTCGCGGGGGGGGGGCCCCCCGGGGGGGGGGGCGCGCCGGGGGGCCCCCCCCCGGCCGGGGGGGCGCCCCCCCGGGGGGGCGCCCCGGCCGCGCCGCCGGGCGGCGCGGCGGCGCGCCGGGCG
>NZ_JBICYJ010000096.1:0-8145 GCF_043200835.1 Kitasatospora sp. NPDC048365 | reverse complement strand
GCCGCCCTGTGCGTATCTCACGCTCTACGGCTACCGGCGCGGACCGGCCGCCGTCAGGTGAACAGCTCCGACTTCACCCGATCAAGTTCAGTAGCAGTTGAGTTATGACGAATGAGCCGCGGCGCAAAGCGTATCCGAGCGACCTGTCCGATGCCCGGTGGGCTCTGGTGGAGCCGGTGCTGACCGCTTGGCGGGCCGAGCGGCAGAAGGCCTCGCTGGGTCTCGGAGGGAAAGTCGCCGACCTGCGGGAGGTGATGAACGCGATCCTCTATGTGAACCGGACCGGGATCGCCTGGCGCTACCTGCCGCACGACTTCCCGCCCCACACCACCGTGTTCTCGCACTTCAGCGCCTGGACCGCGGACGGCACGATCGAGAAGCTCGGCATCCGACTGCACCGGCTGGTGCGGGAGAAGGAAGGCCGAGACCCCGAACCGACCGCCTGCGTGATCGACGCCCAGAGCGTGAAAACCGCACCCAGCGTGCCAATCGAAACTCAGGGCATCGATGCCGGCAAGAGGATCGTCGGCCGCAAGCGCAGCATCGTCGTCGACACGCTCGGCCTGCTTCTACTCGTCATGGTCACCGCTGCGAGCGTCTCGGACAACGACGCCGGCAAGCAGCTCCTGACCCAGCTCACCGCGTCGCACCCCACGATCACCAAGGCCTGGGTCGACACCGGCTACAAGACCCAGGCGATCGAGCATGGAGCGAAACTCGGCATCGATGTCGACGTCGTCCCACGAAACGCCCAGGTCAAGGGCTTCTCGGTCGTGCCCCGTAGGTGGGTGGTCGAGCGAACCTTCGGCTGGATCATGATGCACCGCCGACTGGCCCGCGACTACGAGACCAAACCCGAGCACTCCGAGAGCATGATCCGCCTCGCGATGATCTCGAACCTCGTCAAGCGAGCAACGGGCGAAACCGTCATAACCTGTCACAATCCATGAAATATCCCGCATTCGAGCAGGACGTCCTCTCAGGGATGTCCGGCTAGTGGGGAGACCCCCGTCCGTGTGGTGGGGAGACCCCTGTCCGAGACGGCTGCGGGTTGGCCGGCGCCTCCGATGTCCTTCGACCCCTAGAGGAAGAATCTTCAAATCTTAGATATTTGTATCTAGGCTGCTTGAAGATTCTAGGGTTTACTTGCTAAGGTTCCTTCATGACTTCCTATGGTGAGGATCTTGCGCGGGTCGAGACCGAGCTCAGCGAGGCGGAGCGGGACCGGGACCTGCTGGGTGTGCGGATCGAGGGGCTGAAGGCGCAGCGGGAGGCGCTGCGCAAGCTCGTCGAGGTGTCGCCGGTTCCGGAGCAGTCGCTTCAGGACCTGACCAAGGCGGACGCGATCGTGAAGATCCTTCAGGCGTCGGAGAAGCCGATGTCGCTGGGGGAGATCGCCGACGCGATGACCGGGGCGGGCAAGAAGACGAACAGCAACGGCGCGTCCGTGTACATCGACGGGCTCCTGAAGGCCGGCCGGGTCGTGCGGGTGCAGCGAGGCCAGTACCGGGCGGCCTGACGAAGACCGCCCGAGGAGGGAGGACGTGGAAATGACGGGTACCTCATCCGATGCGCCGGACGCGATCGACGCGCTCCTTGGCGCGGGGCCGCGCCGCCAGGTGGTGCTGCCCGAGCCCGCGGAGCGCGAGCGGCTGCGCACCGAGTACGGGCTGACGAAGGCGGAGACCGCCAAGGCGTTGAGCGTCAGCACCAGCACCCTGGCTGCGTGGGAGTCGGGCCAGCGCGATCCGCAGGGCGAGGGCCGTGTGGCGTACGCGCGACTGCTGGAGGGCATCGCCGCCCGCCTCGCCCCCGCCGGGCCGCAGCCCGCCTCGCCGGCCGCCGCCGTCCCGGCGCCTGCCCCGGTGACAGCTCCCGCCCCGATCACGCCCGCACCGGTGCCCAGCACCGATGTCGTGGTCGAGCTGGACCGGACGGCGGCCGGTGAGCTGGTCGCCGGGCCGCCGGAGCCGTGTGTGCGGTGCGGGCGGCCGACGCCGTACCGCTCGCAGGGCCGTCCGGTCCACATGGGCGGCTGGTGCACGAGCGCCCCGGCCGGGCAGCCGACGGCGGCCGCCGCCCCGATCGCGGAGCAGTCGGCCGCGGGCGCGCCTGCCGAGTCGTCGGTGCCGGTCGCTTCGGTCGCTGCGCCCCGCCAGGTGGCCCCCGCGGCCGGTCCGGTGGCTGCGTCGCGCCGCCCGGTCTCGTCGCGTCCGGCGTCGTCGTCTCGGGTGCGCAAGGCCCCGGCCAGGACGGCAGCGGCCAAGGCTGAGAGCCCGTCCGACTGGGAGGCCGCGGCCGCTGCCCGGTTCCCGGCCGGTCCGCTCGCGGTGGTGGACGTCGCCCCGTCCGGTCGCGGCCTGGCCGCGTACCTCGCCGACGGCACCCAGGCCCCGACTGCGCCGACCGGGCGCACGGTGGCCGACGTCGTCCAGTGGGCACTGGAGTCCAGGTTCGGCTCCCCGCGCCTGCACCGGCACGGCAAGGACGGCGACGCCCTGGTCGTGCTCACGGATGCCGCCCTCGCCGAGCTCGGCCTGCCTGCCATGGGCCGGGACGAGAAGAAGGACTTCGTGCAGCGCCTGGGCCAGCTCCCGAAGTCGCACAAGGCCGTCAAGCAGGTCGAGAAGTCGGGCTGGCTGCTTACCCAGCGGGGCCTGGGTCCGTGGGCGCGGGTCTACCGCACCCCGGAGGACGGCAAGCGCCAGTGCGTGCAGCTGTGCATCCCGGCGTGGGGCGCCCTCGCGTCGGGCGGCTGGCAGATCCCCGACGGCCTGGACGCGCCCGGCTGCTGGGCACCTACGCGACCCGTGTGCTGACCCCGCGCGGATCGACTGCCGTGTCCGGTCTGGAGCTGGTCACCGCGCTGCGCCCGCCCACGAAGGCGGTGCGCACCGAGGCCGGCTGGACGTCGGGTGCGGTGGAGGGCTCCCGCCCGAAGGCGGCGTTCGACCCGGCGCCGCCGGAGGTCCCGGACGTGCACCCGCTCGCCCAGGACCGCGACGCCTTCGGCGAGCTGGTCACGGAGGCGTGGGACTGGCACCGCGACCTGACCGACACCGAGCAGGCGGCGCCGTTCGCGGTCGGCCTCGATGTGAACATGGCCTTCCTCGCCGCCGCCGGCCGCCTGACCCTCCCGCTGTCCGGCCCGGTCCACGAGCTGAACCCGGACTTCGACCCGAAGATCCCCGGGAGCTGGCTGGTCGACCTGTCCGGCCTCGACACCAACCCGCTGCTCCCCAGCCCGTTCACCCCGGACGGCTCCCGCCCGGCCGGCCCGGCCTGGTACTCCACGGTGAAGGTCGCCTACGCCGTCGAGCTCGGTGCCCGGGTCCAGCCGACCGAGGGCTGGCTGCGACACGAGAGCGGCCCATACCTCGACCCGTGGCACAAGCACCTGCGGCAGGCGTACCTGGACACGATGGCCGCGCTCGGCGTGCCGCTGAACCTGGCGGACACCGACCCGGTGGCGTTCCTGGACGCCATGGCGAACCTCAAGACCGGGGACCCGGCGGAAATCGCCGTCCTCACCGCGATCAAGCAGACCGCCAAGGGCACCATCGGCAAGATGCGCGAGCGCCCCCGCTGCCACGGCTACAAGCCCGGCGAGCGCTGGGCCGCACTCGAGCGGCCGACCTGGGACCCGCTGATGCGCGCCCTGGTCATCGACACCGCCACCGTCAACCTCCACCGCAAACTCCGCAAGATGGCCGGCCACACCGGCCTTCACGCCATCGCCGTCCTCTCCGACTGCGCCGTCTTCGCCGCCCCCGGCCCCGGCGCACTCGACATCCTCACCACGCCCGACGGCACCCTCACCACCTCGCTGCGCCTCGGCGTCTCGCCGGGGATGGTCAAGTTCGAGGGCTCCCGGCCGATGGCCGAGATCGCCGAGCTGCTCGCCGACGACGCCAACCCGGCCCGGCACATCAAGACCGGCGGCGCCGTCTCCGCCGACGAGTAATTCCCGCGCGGCCCGCCGGTACCTGCCCGGCGGGCCGCCCGCCCACGATCACCACCGCCAGCAGCGGCCGCCGACGTC
The DNA here is from genome assembly GCF_043200835.1 of Kitasatospora sp. NPDC048365. Classification (NCBI taxonomy): domain Bacteria; kingdom Bacillati; phylum Actinomycetota; class Actinomycetes; order Kitasatosporales; family Streptomycetaceae; genus Kitasatospora; species Kitasatospora sp. NPDC048365. The sequence continues at coordinate 4,103 of NZ_JBICYJ010000096.1, read as the reverse complement.
GGCGGCCGGGAAGGAGAACAGTGAGCCGGGAGATCGACGAGGGCCTGGAGCGGGCCGAGCGCACCAAGCCGATCCCGCAGTCCGTCCCCGCCCGGATGCGCTTCCTCCTCAAGGGCGCCAAGGGCTCCACCAAGCAGCTTGCCGCCGACCTCGGCGTCTCCCAGCGCACCGTGCAGCGCTGGCTCAAGGGCCAGGGCACCCCCAAGCCGGCCGCCGCGAAGGCCATCGAGGCCAAGGTCCGCGCCGGATGGCAGCCGCGGGTGAAGCAGCGGGTGCGCCGCGACGCGGAGAAGAACGGCTTCATGCTGCACATCCAGGCGACCTTCGGCTACAGCGCGGCCGGCGGCTCCACCGACGACCCCCGTGAGCGCACCATCACCCAGAAGATGCCCGGCCAGGTCGCGCAGCGGCTGTACGCGGCCCGCGACGCCGGCGCCTCCCAGGCCGAGCAGGAGCGGATCCTCGCCGAGGGCCTGCGCGAGCACTACTTCAAGGACAACGGCCACCGCGCCCGCGGCCTCGACGTCGGGCTGAACGACATCGCCTGGATGGACGTCGAGCTGTAGTGCCGCAGTTGGGTGGAGGGGATCGGTGCGCGTGTGTGACTGAGCTCTTCAGTTGGCCGGTGAGCGGTTGAGTTGGCCAGCTGAGAAGCCGTTGTCTTTCCGAGAGTGACGGCTGCGTTTGATCTGGTCAGGCATAGGGTCGGTGTTTCGGCGGCAGAGACGAGGTGTTGTGTCGTCTCTGCGGTGGAGGTGCCGGGATGCCGTCGGTGATGGGGCTGTTGGAGGAGCGTGAACGTGCTGCTCGGCAGCGGGTGGAGAGCCTTCAGGTCGAGCTGCGAGAGGCGGAGGCCGTGTGGGAGCGGTTCGTGATCGCCCGTGAGACGGTGGCGGAGGTCCTGTCTCTTCCTCACGGAGGCGAGGAGGAGCCACCGGTTGTGGTGGCCGGTGAGGGGCCGGCGCGGGCCGTAGCGGTGCCCGGTTCCGTGGTGCCGCAGTGGTGTGAAGGGCTCGGCGTTGGTGAGCTGGCGCCGGATTATCAGCGGCTCGTGAAGGCGCTGACCGGTGGGAGCCGGGCCGGTGGGGAGGTGATGGACTGTCGGCAACTCGCGGTGGCACTCGGTCTGGAGCCGTTCCGGCGAGGGTGGAAGGGGTGCGGTCGAAGGCGAAGCGGCTCGTCGCGCGGGGCTGGCTGGCGGAGGAGAAGCCGGGCATGTTCAGTGTGGCCGTCGGGCGAGTCGGCGGCTCATGACCATGCTCATCGACCATCGGATCATCGCCTCCGAGGTGTCGGTGCGGCCCTCGTAGTCGCGGGCGAGGCGGCGTGAGCGCATCAACCACGCGAACGTCCGCTCCACCAGCCACCTTTTGGGTAGCACGACGAAGCCCATGGTGTCGTCGGTACGTTTGACCACGGTCAGCGCGATCCGCAGGGCGTCGCGAGCAAGGTCCACCAGGCGTCCGGTGTAGCCGCCGTCCGCCCAGACCAGCTTGATGCGCCAGTGCCGTTCACGCAGCCGGGCTAGCAGCGCCTGTCCCGCGTCCCGGTCGGTGGCCGAGGCCGCGGTGACCATCACCGTCAACAGCAGCCCCAAAGTGTCCACCACGATGTGCCGTTTGCGGCCGTTGACCTTTCTTTGCGCCGTCGAAGCCCCTGCTCGCGGCGGGCACTGATGCGGCGGCCTTGACCGACTGCGCGTCGATGATCCCGGCGGTCGGCTCCGGGTCCCGGTCGGCGGCCTGGCGGACCCGGTCCCGCAGCCGGTCGTGGAACTCGGCGACCAGGCCGGTGTCGCGCCACCTTCGGAAGAAGGCGTAGACACGATCCCACTCGGGGAAGTCCGCCGGCATCGCCCGCCAGGTGATACCGCCCGCGGCCAAGTAGCGCACTGCGTCGACCATCTGACGGTGGCAGTAGCCCTCCGGCTGCCCGCCCCGGCCTTCCAGCCAGGCGGGGACGGGCATCGCGTCGCGCACGACGGCCCACTCCGCATCGCTCATGTCGGACGGATACCTCGGTCGCCTGTGCGGTCGGTCGCCGGCATTCCCGAACTGATGGGCGAGGCAATCACACTCAGGTGAAGCCGAGTTGGCGTCAGCCGGTGCGAGGCCATAGGACAGCGACAACAGGGCCTCCTGATGTGCTCAAGGCCTCAACAGCCCCGAGCTGCATCAGAGGCCCTGTTTTCATGCACGGACAGACCGAAGATCGCCCGACCGAGCCGCCGCACTCGAACCCATGCTCACCGAGATCGTTACGGCAACTGCTTCTAAACGGCCGCACGTCCTTGGGCCGGTGGGCCGTTCGCTTATCAATCAGAAGGGAGGTTCGAGATCGCCGCGGCCATCGCTGTGTGGCCCGCAGTCCCAGGGCTCCTCCTGAAAAGGTTCAATTTCAGAGACGTCGTGGCCCCATGCTTCGAGGGCCTTCCAGGCAATTCGCCGGTTAGGGGCGTCGCTGCTGGTGTCCAGGATGCGGCGCGCGTGCACGGCGAGGTGATCGCGGTGCTGGGCGAGCGCGGGGTGTTCGGCGAGGATGAGCGCGGCGAGGCCGGCGGCTTCGCGCACGTCCTCGTGACTGTCCTGCAGGAAGGGCGCGACGGCTCGATAAAGCATCGGGCGCAGGCCCCGGAAGGCCGCCACGATGCTGCCGGGAGTGAGGAAGCCAGGGAAGTACTGCTCGATGCGGTCGACAATCTCGTCGGAGGCGTCGTAGGCCGTGGAAACCAACCAGTTCAACAATGTCGCGCGGAAGGGGACGCTGCGGTACGGCCGAAGGGTCATGGCCGCCGGGTGGGTGAGGACGCCGGCGACATACATGGCGACGGGGGCGGTGGCTTCGTAGATGGTGTTTTGGTGGCCGACCAACTCACTCAATTCCGACAAAGCGGTGACCTGCACCTTGGGATCAGGCTCCAGCAGCCGTGCCAGGACTTTGGGCAGGCACTCACCGTTCCCGAAAGCTGTCTGGAGCGAACCCCAATCAGTCTCTGCTAGGACTACCTGGTAGGGCGGCAAGTCAGGCTCGCGGGGCGCCCCGGCCGTGAGGCTACTGTGGTTCACAGGCCAAAGCTAGACCAGACTTCTGACACGATTTCTGTCCGGGCCAGTTAAGAAGCCGCTGCCCTTCCGAGAGTGGCGGGTGCGTTTGCGCTGGTCAGGTATGGGGTCGACGCTTCGGCTGCAGGGACGAGGTGTTGTGTCGTCTCGGCAGTGAAGGTGCCGGGATGCCGTCGCTAGGGCCTCCCGGTGTGCTCAAGGTCTCGACAACCCCGAGCTGCACCAGAGGCCCTGTTTTCATGCACGGACAGACCGAAGATCGCCCGACCGAGCCGCCGCACTCGAACCCATGCTCACCAAAATCGGTACAACAACGGCTTCTGAGCGTTCGGCTTGCTGTGGCCCGTCGAGATGGATGTCACCCGGTCGCGATATCTGTCAGCGGCGTCAGTTCGGCGGCTGCCATCATGCTGAGATGGCCCACGACATAGTGTTCTTCCTCGCTTCCGACGACGAGACTGCCGCTGCGACGCGCCTACGGGGACCTGGTCAGGCCTTTGATTCTGTGACCTGCCGTTTCATCGAGCCGGACAGCGCCATCGCCGAGTGGGACATGTTCTTCGAGGAGCCCTCGGCCGAGGCCCCGCCGCTTGAGCGGCTTCATGGGTGGCGACCGTGGCCGGCGTGGGTCACACCCCCCTTGAACGATGGTGTTGAGGTGTTCGCTCTGCCGCAGCGGTTGACCCGGGCATTGGCCGGCGCCAGCTCCGCCGAGCTGGAGGAGCTGGCAGGCCGCTGGACCACGCGACTCAGGTCTGCAGACGGGGACGATATGACCGACGATGATCTACTGGCGGTCCTGCAGGGGGTGGTCCGGCTCGCGGCGTCTGCGGTGAGCACGGGTGGTCGCCTCTACAGCTGGAGCTTCTGACCGGTCGGCACGGTCAACGCTCAACCGGCCAACTGAAGCGCCCAGCCGCAGCGTGCGGCGGCGCCGCCCTGCACACTAGTGCCGCATCAGGCAACGTTTGCCCTGGTGACGACCTCGCGCAGGCGTTCGTCGGCGGCGTGCTTGTTCCGCCAGGTGATGTAGCGGCGGAT
>NZ_JBICYJ010000095.1:0-8280 GCF_043200835.1 Kitasatospora sp. NPDC048365 | reverse complement strand
CAGCGCCACCTCCACCGCGAACAGCGCGGGCTGCGTCCACCCCGTCTCGTCCAACCCCTCACCCGAGGCGATCACCTCCGCCACCGGCAGACCCAAAGCCTCCACCACCGCGTCGAACGCCGCCGCGAACACCGGGAACGCCCCGTACAACTCCCGCCCCATCCCCACCCGCTGACTCCCCTGACCGGAGAAGAGCAGGGCGAGCCGGCCGGAGCCGAGGGTAGAGCCGGTGACGACGTCCGGGCGGTCCAGGGCGCGCAGGCCGCTCGGGTCGCCGAGGACGACGGCCCGCTCCTCCAGCCCGGCCCGGGCGGTGACCAGGGAGCGGGCGACGGCCACCGGGTCGGCCTCCTCCAGCAGGTCGGCGATCTGCCCGGCCTGCGCGCGCAGCGCCTGCTCCGAGCGGGCCGACACCACGAAGGGCACCAACGGCGGTTCGGTCGAAGGAACTTCGGCGCGGTCGTCCTCCTCCGCCTGCTCGATGATCACGTGCGCGTTGGTGCCGCTCGCGCCGAAGGCCGACACCCCGACCCGGCGCGGGCCGTCGACGGCCGGCCAGGCGCGCTGCTCGGTGAGCAGCTCGACCGATCCGGCGGTCCAGTCGACGTACGGGGTGGGCTCCTCGGCGTGCAGGGTGCGCGGGAGCACGCCGTGCCGGATGGCCAGCACCGACTTGATCACGCCCGCCACCCCGGCCGCGGCCTGGGTGTGGCCGATGTTGGACTTCAACGAGCCGAGCAGCAGCGGCTGTTCGCGCTCCTGCCCGTACGTGGCGAGCAGCGCCTGGGCCTCGATCGGGTCGCCGAGGCGGGTGCCGGTGCCGTGCGCCTCGACGGCGTGCACGTCGGCCGGGGCGAGCCGGGCGCCGGCCAGGGCCTGCCGGATGACCCGCTGCTGGGCGGGGCCGTTCGGCGCGGTGAGGCCGTTGGACGCGCCGTCCTGGTTGACCGCGCTGCCGCGCAGCACCGCGAGCACCCGGTGCCCGTTGCGCCGGGCGTCGGAGAGCCGCTCGACCAGCAGCAGGCCGACCCCCTCCGCCCAGCCGGTGCCGTCCGCCGCCGCGGCGAACGCCTTGCAGCGGCCGTCCGCGGAGAGGCCGCGCTGGCGGGCGAACTCCACGAACCCCTGGGCGGTGGCCATCACGCTGACCCCGCCGGCCAGCGCCAGGTCGCTCTCCCCGCTGCGCAGCGACTGCGCGGCCAGGTGCAGGGCGACCAGCGAGGACGAGCACGCCGTGTCCACCGTCACCGCCGGGCCCTCGAACCCGAAGGTGTACGAGATCCGGCCCGAGGCGACGCTGTCCAGGCCGCCGATGCCGAGGTAGCCCTCCAGTTCGCCGGGCGCGTCGTGCAGCCGCGGGGTGTAGTCGCTGCCCGCGATGCCGGCGAACACGGCCGTCCGGCTGCCGCGCAGCGTGCCGGGGTCGATCCCGGCCCGCTCGAAGGCCTGCCAGGCGGTCTCCAGCAGCAGCCGGTGCTGCGGGTCGGTGGCCAGCGCCTCGCGCGGCGAGATGCCGAAGAACTCGGCGTCGAACTCGGCGGTGGTGTCGAGGAATCCGCCGTGCCGGGTGTACGAGGTGCCGGGGTTGTCGGGGTCGGGCGAGTAGAGCGCCTCCAGGTCCCAGCCGCGGTCGGCGGGGAAGGGGCCGACGGCGTCCCGGCCCTCGGTGACGAGCCGCCAGAGGTCCTCGGGCGAGTCGACGCCGCCGGGCAGTCGGCAGGCCATGCCGATGATCGCGATCGGCTCGCGCTTGGCGTGCTCGACTTCCTGGAGCCGCCGGTTGGCCTTCTGGGCGTCGGCCAGGGCGCGCTTCAGGTAGTCCCTGAGCTTCTGGTCGTTGGACATCGCTGCCTCTCGCGTCACGGTGTTCGGTGGAACGGGGGTCGGTCGGATCAGTGGGTGTCGGAGTTGCGCTCGACCAGCTGGAAGAGCTCCTCGTCGCTGGCGTTGTCGAAGTCGAACTCGTCCTCGTCTCCCGCTTGTTCGTCGAGGTCCCAGCGGTCGACCAGGGCGCGCAGCCGGCCCAGCAGGGCCCGGTCGACCTCGGCGGCGCCGTCCGGGGCGGCGAGGGCGCGCTCCAGGGCGGCCAGCGACTCCAGCGCGCCGAGCGGGCCGGGTCCGCCCGCGGCGGCCGGGAGTTCGGCCAGCAGGTGGGCAGCGACGGCGGCCGGGGTGGGCTGGTCGAAGACCAGGGTGGCGGGCAGGTCGAGCCCGGTGCCGGCGCCGATCCGGTTGCGCAGTTCGACGGCGGTCAGCGAGCTCAGGCCGAGGTCGCGGAACGCCCGGTCGGCGTCGACGCCGGCGCTGTCGCCGTGGCCGAGGACGGCGGCCGCCTCCCGGCGGACCAGGGCGAGGAGTTCGGCCTCGCGGGCGGCCGGGTCGGCCAGGGCGGCCAGCCTGGCGATCCACGGGGCGTCCTCGCCGTCGGCCGCGGGCTGCGGGGCGGCGGCCGCGGTGACGGTGGTGTTGGAGACGGTCGCCTCCAGCCAGTACCGCTGCCGCTGGAACGGGTAGCCGGGCAGCGGGACCGGGCGGGGGCGGGCGTCGGCGAGCGGCGCCGTCCAGTCCACGGCGACGCCGCGGACCCACAGGTCGGCCGCCGAGAGCAGGAAGCGGTGCAGCCCGCCCTCGTCGCGGCGCAGCGTCCCGGTGACCGCGCTGCGGCGGCCGAGCCCGGCCGACTCCAGGGTCTCCTGGAGCGGCACGGTGAGCACCGCGTGCGGGCTGACCTCGACGAAGACGGTGTGGCCCTGGTCGGCGAGCGCCCGGGTGGCGTGCTCGAAGCGGACCGTCTCGCGCAGGTTGGTGACCCAGTACGCGGCGTCCAGCCCTGCGGTGTCCTGCCAGCCGCCGGTGACGGTGGACAGCAGCGGCACCGTGCCGGTGCGCGGGCGGACGGGTGCCAGCAGCTCCAGCAGCTCCTCGCGGAGCCCGTCCACCTGGGCGGAGTGCGAGGCGTAGTCGACCGGGACCAGCCGGGCCCGGGCACCCTCCTCGCGGTAGCCGGCGACCAGTTCGGCGAGCGCCTCGGGCTCGCCGGAGACCACGGTCGCGGACGGCCCGTTGACGACCGCCACGGACAGCCGGCCGTCCCAGGCGGTGATCCGCTCGGCGACCCGGTCGACGGGCAGCGCGACCGAGGCCATGCCGCCCTTGCCGGAGAGCGCGAGGATGGCGCGGCTGCGCAGGGCGACCACCCGGGCGCCGTCCTCCAGGGAGAGCCCGCCGGCGACCACGGCCGCGGCGATCTCGCCCTGGCTGTGGCCGACCACCGCGTCGGGGTGGACGCCGTGGGCGCGCCACAGTTCGGCGAGGGAGACCATCACCGCCCACAGCACGGGCTGCACCACGTCGACCCGGTCGAGTCCGGGCGAGCAGGGCGCGCCGCGCAGGACGTCGACCAGCGACCAGTCGGTGTGCGGGGCCAGGGCGGCCGCGCACTCGGCGATCCGGGCGGCGAAGACCGGTGCGGTGTCGAGGAGTTCGACCGCCATGCCGGCCCACTGGGAGCCCTGTCCGGGGAAGACGAACACGGTCTTCCCGGTCAGGTCGGCGGTGCCGCGGACCAGGGCGGCCGAGGGCTCGTCGGCGGCGAGCGCCCGCAGGCCCTCGGCGCCGCCGACCGCGACGGCCCGCTCCTCCAGTGCGGCCCGGGCGGTGACCAGGGTGTGCGCGAGGTCCACCGGCTCGGTGGTCTCCAGCAGCTCGGCGATCTGCCCGGCCCGGGCCCGCAGGGCCGCGCCGGAGCGGGCCGACACCGCGAACGGCAGCACCGGCGGGGTCGGTCCGCGCTCGGGCCGCGGCCGCTCGGCGGGCGCCTGCTCGATGATCACGTGCGCGTTGGTGCCGGACACGCCGAACGAGGACACCCCGGCCCGGCGCGGACGCCCGGCCTCGGGCCAGGCCCGCTGCTCGGTGAGCAGCCGCACCTCGCCGGCCTCCCAGTCCACGTACGGGGTGGGCTCGTCCACGTGCAGGGTGCGCGGCAGCACGCCGTGCCGGATCGCCTGCACCATCTTGATCACCCCGGCGGCGCCGGCGGCGGCCTGGGTGTGGCCGATGTTGGACTTCAGCGAGCCGAGCCAGAGCGGCTCCTCGCGGTCCTGCCCGTACGTGGCGAGCAGCGCCTGCGCCTCGATCGGGTCGCCGAGGCGGGTGCCGGTGCCGTGGCCCTCGACCGCGTCGACGTCGGCGGCGGCCAGCCCGGCGTTGGCGAGCGCCTGCCGGATGACCCGCTGCTGGGCGGGGCCGCTGGGCGCGGTGAGGCCGTTGGACGCGCCGTCCTGGTTGACCGCCGAGCCCCGCAGCACCGCGAGCACCCGGTGCCCGTTGCGCTGCGCGTCGGAGAGCCGCTCGACCAGCAGCAGGCCGACGCCCTCGCCCCAGCCGGTGCCGTCCGCGGCGCCCGCGTACGCCTTGCAGCGGCCGTCGGCCGACAGGGCGCGCTGGCGGGAGAACTCCACGAACGTGGTCGGGGTGGACATCACGGCCACGCCGCCGGCCAGCGCCAGGTCGCACTCGCCGGTGCGCAGCGACTGGGCGGCCAGGTGCAGGGCGACCAGCGAGGAGGAGCAGGCCGTGTCGACCGTGACGGCCGGGCCCTCGAACCCGAAGGTGTACGAGATCCGGCCGGAGGCGACGCTGCCTGCGGTGCCGTTGCCCAGCCAGCCCTCCAGCTCCGCCGGGACCTCGCGGACCCGGGGCGCGTAGTCGTGGTACATCACGCCGGCGAACACGCCGGTGCGGCTGCCGCGCAGCGTGGTCGGGTCGAGTCCGGCGCTCTCCAGCGCCTCCCAGCCGGCCTCCAGCAGCAGGCGCTGCTGCGGGTCGGTGGCCAGCGCCTCGCGCGGCGAGACGCCGAAGAACGCGGCGTCGAACTCGGCGGCCCGGTCCAGGAATCCGCCGTGCCGGGTGTACGAGGTGCCGGGGCTGTCCGGGTCGGGCGAGTAGAGCGCGTCCAGGTCCCAGCCGCGGTCGGCGGGGAACTCGCCGATCGCGTCGACGCCGTCGGCGACCAGCCGCCACAGCTCGTCGGGGTCGGTGACGCCGCCGGGCAGGCGGCAGGCCATGCCGACGATCGCGATCGGCTCGTCCGCCCGGACCGGCACCGGGGCCGGCGCCGCGGCGGGTTCGTCGGCGGTGTCGCCGAGCAGTTCGGCGAGCAGGTGCTCGGCGAGGGCGACCGGGCTGGGGTGGTCGAACACCAGGGTGGCGGAGAGCCGCAGTCCGGTGGCGGCGCCGACCCGGTTGCGCAGTTCGACGGCGGTCAGCGAGTCCAGGCCGAGGCTGGTGAAGGAGCGGCTGCTGCCCACCGACTCCGGATCGCCGCCGAGCACGGCGGCCACCTCGGCGCGGACCAGCCGCAGCAGTTCGGCGAGCCGCTCGGCGCCGTCGCCGAGCGCGGCGAGCCGCTGCGCGAGCCCGGCCTCGCCGGCCGCCCCGGCCGCCGCGCCGGCGGTGCGGCGGGCCCCGCGGACCAGGCCGCGCAGCAGCGGCGGCACGGCGCGTCCGCGCAGCGCGGCCAGGTCGAGCGGCGCGGGCACCAGGGCGGGCCGCTCGCCGAGCAGCTCGGCCGCGTCGAACAGGGCCAGGCCCTCCGCGGAGTCGATCGGCCGGATGCCGAACCGGGCGAGCCGGGCGTGGTCGGTCTCGGTGAGGTGGCCGGTGATGCCACTGGCCTCGGCCCACTGGCCCCACGCCAGCGACTGGGCGGGCAGGCCGAGCGAGCGGCGGTGGGCCGCCAGCGCGTCCAGGTAGGCGTTGGCCGCCGCGTAGCTCGCCTGCCCCGGCGAGCCGAGCACGGTGGCGACGGAGGAGTACAGCACGAACGCGGCCAGGTCGTGGCCCCGGGTCAGCTCGTGCAGGTACCGGGCGCCGTCGGCCTTCGGCTCCCAGACGCCGGCCAGCCGCTGCCGGGTGAGCGCGCCGAACACGCCGTCGTCGACCACACCGGCGGTGTGGATCACGGCGGTGAGCGGGTGCGCGGCCGGGACGGCGGCGATCGCGGCGGCGAGCTGCGCGCGGTCGGCGGTGTCGGCCGCGGTGACGGTCACCGCGGCGCCGAGCGCCTCCAGTTCGTCCCGCAGGCCGTCCGCGCCGGGTGCGTCGGGTCCGCGCCGGGAGAGCAGCAGCAGGTGGCGGACGCCGCGCTCGGCGACCAGGTGGCGGGCCAGCAGCGCGCCGAGCACGCCGGTGCCGCCGGTGATCAGCACGGTGCCCTCCGGGTCCCACGGACGGGACTCTCCCTGCGGCGGCGCGACCCGCTGCAGCCGGGGCACGTGCACCCGGCCCTCGCGGAGCGCGAGTTGCGGCTCGCCGGTGGCGACGGCGGCGGCCAGCCGCTGCTCGGAGGCGGCCTCCGCGTCGGTGTCCACCAGGACGATCCGCTCCGGGTGCTCGGACTGCGCGGAGCGCAGCAGGCCCCAGACCGGCGCGAGGGCCTGGTCCGGCACCTCCCTGTCGACGGCGACCGCGCCCCGGGTCACCACGACCAGCCGCGAGGACGCGTTCGCCTCGTCGGCGAGCCAGCCCTGCACCTGCTTCAGCACCTCGGCGAGGGTGCCCCGGTGCGCGGCCACCCGCAGCTCGTCGAACGGGTCGACGGGCTGCGCCGGGGCCTCGATCCGCGGCCACTCCACGGCGAACAGGCTGTCCCGGTCGAGGCGGGCGGCCCCGGCCGCCGGGCCGTCCTGCACGGGCCGGGTGACCAGCTCGGCGATCGACACCACCGGACGGCCCTCGGGGTCGTCGGCGGTCAACGCGTACTGGTCCGGGCCGGTCTCGGCGACCCGGATCCGCAGCGCGGTCGCGGCGGTGGCGTGCAGGGTGACGCCGCGGTAGGCGAACGGCAGCCGCCGGCCCGCCTGCGGGCCGCCGGCGAGGGCGGGCAGCTGGGCGGCGGCGTCCAGCAGCGCCGGGTGGATGCCGAACCGGGCGGCGTCGGCCGCCTGCTCGGCGGGCAGCGCGGCCTCGCCGTACAGGTCCGTCCCGTCCCGGCGCACCGAGCGCAGGCCGCGGAACGCCGGGCCGTAGTCGAGTCCGACGGCGGCAAGCTGCTCGTACGCCTCCTCGGCGGTGATCTCCTCGGCGTCCGCCGGGGCGGGCCGGACGGCGTCCGGGCGCGCGGCCTCGCGGTCCGAGAGCAGACCGTCGGCGTGCCGGGTCCACTCGGCGTCGGCGCCCGCCCGGGAGTGGACGGCGACCGTGCGCACCCCGTGCCCGTCGGGCTCGCCGACGGCGACCTGCAGCTGCAGCGCGCCGCGCTCGGGCAGCACCAGCGGGGCCTCGACGACCAGTTCGTCCAGGACGGGCGCGCCGACCTCGTCGCCGGCCCGGATCGCCAGCTCCAGCAGGGCCGCGCCCGGGGCGAGCACCGTGCCGTGCGCGACGTGGTCGGCGAGCCACGGGTGGGTGGCGAGCGAGACGCTGCCGGTGAGCAGCACGCTGTCCGAGTCGGCGGGGCGGACGACCGCGCCGAGCACCGGGTGGCGGACGGTGCCGAGGCCGAGGCCGCCCGCGTCGACGGCTCCGGCGGCGGCCTCCAGCCAGTAGCGGCGACGCTGGAACGGGTAGGTGGGCAGCTCAGTGCGGGGGCGGCGGTCGCCGCCGAACAGGGCGGTCCAGTCGACCCGGTGACCGTGGACGTGGATCCGGGCGAGGGCGGTGAGCGCGCTGTGCGCCTCCGCCTTGTCCCGGCGCAGGGCGGCGGCGGTGACCGGCGCCTCCAGGGTCTGCTCGACCAGCCCGGTCAGCGTGCCGTCGGGGCCGAGCTCCAGGAAGGTGGTGACCCCCTCGGCGGCCAACTCGCCGACCACGTCGGCGAACCGGACCGGCTCGCGGACCTGGCGCACCCAGTACGCCGGGTCGGTGAGCTCGGCGGCGGTGGCGACCTTGCCGGTGACGTTCGAGACCACCGGCAGCGTCGGCGGGTGGTAGGTCAGGGTGGCGGCGACCGCCTCGAAGGCGGCCAGCATCGGGTCCAGGTGCGCGGAGTGGAAGGCGTGCGACACCCGCAGCCGGCGGGTGCGCCGGTCGGCGAAGCGCTCGGCGACCGCGAGGACGGCGTCCTCGTCGCCGGAGACCACCACGGCGCGCGGGCCGTTGACGGCCGCGATGCCCACCGCGCCGGTCAGCAGCGGCAGCACCTCGTCCTCGCCGGCCTGGACGGCGGCCATCGCCCCGCCCACCGGCAGCGCCTGCATCAACCCGGCCCGCGCCGCAACCAGCCGGGCCGCGTCCTGGAGCGAGAACACCCCCGCCACGTGCGCCGCCGCCAGCTCA
>NZ_JBICYJ010000094.1:0-8992 GCF_043200835.1 Kitasatospora sp. NPDC048365 | reverse complement strand
CCCGGGTGCTGGCGGACGGCACGGTGGACTTCCTCGGTCGCCTGGACCACCAGGTGAAGATCCGCGGCCACCGCATCGAACTCGGCGAGATCCAGACCGCCCTCTCGTCCCACCCGGACGTCCGGGAGGCCGCGGTGATCGCCGAGGGCGAGGCCGGCGAGGCCCGCCTGGTCGCCTACGTGGTGACCGGCACGGCCCGGCCCGACCTGGCCGCGCACTGCGCCGAGTCGCTGCCCGAGTACATGGTCCCGGCGGTCTTCGTCACCCTGGACGCGCTGCCGCTGAACGCCAACGGCAAGCTCGACCGGACCGCCCTGCCGTCCGCCGAGTCCGCCGCCGAGCGCGCCAAGGTCGCGCCGCGCACCCCGCTGGAGCAGCGGGTCGCCGCGGTCTGGTCGGAGGTGCTGGGGGTCGCGGAGATCGGCGTCGAGGACGGCTTCTTCGAGCTCGGCGGCGACTCGATCCGGGTGATCGCCCTGGTCGGCGCGCTGCGCGCGGAGGGCGTGGACGCCACCGTCCGCGACGTCTTCGAGCAGCGCACGGTCGCCGGCCTCTGCGAGGCGGTGGCCGGCCGCTCGGAGGCCGCACGACCCACGGGCGGCGTCGAGCCGTTCGCCCTGATTTCGGCAGCCGACAAGGCTGCCCTGCCGGCCGGCCTGGACGACGCCTACCCGCTGTCCCAGGTGCAGATCGGCATGCTGGTGGAGATGGACCCCGGCGCGGCGGGCGGCGCGTACCACAGCGTCGCCGCCCACCGGGTCGGCGGGGACGGGCCGTTCGATCCGGCCGCCTTCCGCGCCGCCCTCGCCGAGGTCTCCACCCGGCACGACATGCTCCGCACCTCGATGGACCTGGTCTCCTACTCCGTCCCGATGCAGCGGGTGCACGCCATGGTCGAGACGCCGCTCGCGGTGCACGACCTGCGCGGCCTGGAGCGGGACGAACTGCACGCCCGGCTCAAGGAGTTGCTGGAGGCCGAGCGGGCCACCGGCTTCACCCTGGCCGAGGCGCCGCTGCTGCGGGCCTCCGTCGCCGTCGAGGACGACGCGTCCTGGTGGCTGGTGCTGACCCGGCCGCACGCGATCAGCGAGGGCTGGTCCCACCACGCCCTGCTCGGTGAGCTGCTGGCGGTCTACCGGGAGCTGCGGGACGGCCGCGAGCCGGCCCCCCGGCAGCCCGGTCCGGTGCGCTACGCGGACTTCATCGCGGGTGAGTTGGAGTCGCTGGCCTCCGCCGAGGAGGCCGCGCACTGGAGCGCGGTGCTGGCCGACCGGGCCCCGTTCGCCCTCCCCGAGGGCTGGGGTGCGGGCGAGCGCGAGGAGTACGACGTCAAGGTGGTCTTCGGCGACCTGCTGGAGCCGCTGCAGCAGCTGGCCCGCAGGGCCCGCACCTCGCTGAAGAGCGTCCTGCTGGCCGCGCACGCCAAGGTGCTCTCCCAGCTGGTCGCCGAGCCGGGCTTCCACTTCGGCCTGGTGGTCGACGCCCGTCCCGAACTGGCCGGTGCCGAGCGGGTGTTCGGAATGCACCTGAACACCCTGCCGTTCGCCGTGGACCGGATCGGCGGCAGCTGGACCGAGCTGGTCCGGGCGGTCTTCGCCCAGGAGCTGGCGCTGTGGCCCAACCGCCGCCACCCGATGCCGGCGATCGCCCGGCTGCGCGAGGGCGCCGGTGCGGAGCGGCTGGTCAACACGGTCTTCAACTGGTTCGACTTCGCGCAGATCGACGCCGACTCGGTCGGCGACGGCCCGCAGGTCGGCGACTCGCAGACCGAGTTCGACCTGACCGTGCACTGCCGCCCCGGCCGGATCTCGCTGACCACGCACACCGAGGTGCTGACCCGCGCCAACGGCGCGCGGCTGGCCGCGATGTACCGCGAGGTGCTGGCCGCGATGGCCGCCGACCCGGACGGCTCCGCCGCGGGCGTGCTGCTCCCGGCCGACGAGCGCCGGCTGCTGCTCACCGAGTGGACCGCCACCGAGCGTGAGCCGCTGACCGTCGACCCGCTGGCGCTGATCGAGGGCTTCGCCGCCACCCGGCCCGAGCTGCCCGCCGTGTGCGACGACGACACCGCGCTCACGTACGGCGAGCTGAACGCCCGGGCCAACCGCCTGGCGCACCACCTGCGCGGCCTCGGGATCGGCCCGGAGAGCGTGGTCGGCGTGCTCGCCGAGCGCTCCGCGGCCACCCTGACCGCGATCACCGCGGTGCTCAAGGCCGGCGCGGCGTACCTGCCGCTCGACCCGAAGCTCCCGGCCGAGCGCCTCGGCTTCCTGATCGCCGACGCCTCGGTGCGCGCCCTGGTCACCGTCGCCGAGCACGCCGCGACCGCCGCCGAGGCGGGCGTCCCGGCGCTGCTGCTGGACGACCCGTCCTGGGAGCAGGAGTCGGACCGCGACCTCGCGCCGCTGTCCGCCGACGACTCGCTGGCGTACACCATCTACACCTCGGGCTCCACCGGCCGCCCCAAGGGCGTCCTGGTGCACCGCCTCGGCATGGGCAACCACCTGGTCGCCAAGATCGAGGACCTGGAGCTCACCGCGCGGGACACCGTGGCGCAGAACGCCTCGCTCAGCTTCGACATCTCGGTCTGGCAGATGTTCGCCGCGCTCGCGGTGGGCGGCCGGGTCCGGGTGGTCGGGCCGGACGCGGCGCTCGACCCGG
Organism: Kitasatospora sp. NPDC048365; assembly: GCF_043200835.1. Taxonomy (NCBI): domain Bacteria; kingdom Bacillati; phylum Actinomycetota; class Actinomycetes; order Kitasatosporales; family Streptomycetaceae; genus Kitasatospora; species Kitasatospora sp. NPDC048365. The sequence continues at coordinate 6,331 of NZ_JBICYJ010000094.1, read as the reverse complement.
CGGAGCTGTTCGCCCGGGTGGTCGCCGACGAGGTGACCGTCCTGGAGGTCGTGCCCTCGCTGCTGCGCTCCGCGTTGGACTCCTGGGACGCCGGCGCCCCGGCGCCGGACCTGGGCCTGCTGCGCCGGGTGATGGTCACCGGCGAGGCGCTGCCCGCGGAGCTGTGCGAGCGCTGGCTCGACCGCTTCCCGGGGATCCCGCTGGTCAACGCCTACGGCCCGACCGAGTGCTCGGACGACATCACGCACGCCGAGCTGAGCCGCGCCGAGCAGGTCGCGGACGGCCGGGTGCCGATCGGCGGCCCGGTCCGCAACACCCGCCTGTACGTGCTGGACGCGCACGGCGACCCGGTGCCGCTGGGCGTCCCCGGCGAGCTGTACGCGGGCGGCGTGGGCGTGGCCCGCGGCTACCTGGGCCGTCCGGGCCTGACCGCCGAGCGCTTCGTGCCGGACCCGTTCGCCGCGGACGGCTCCCGGCTGTACCGCACCGGCGACCTGGTCCGCTGGCGGGCCGACGGGCAGCTGGCCCACCCGCAATTGGACTTCCTGGGCCGGATCGACGACCAGGTGAAGGTCCGCGGCTACCGGATCGAGCTGGGCGAGATCGAGTCCGCGCTGGCCGAGCACCCGGCGGTGCGCCAGGCCGTGGTGGTGGTCCGCGAGGACACCCCGGGCACCCAGCAGCTGGTCGGCTACACCGTGCCCGCCGAGGGCGCGGAGGAGCCCGCCCCGGGCGAGCTGCGCGAGTGGCTGGGCCGCACCCTGCCGGCGTACATGGTCCCGGCGGCGTTCGTCGCGCTGGAGGCCGTGCCGCTCACCCCGAACGGGAAGATCGACAAGCGCGGGCTGCCGAAGCCCGGCGCGGAGGCCTTCACCCGGGGCACCTCGGTGGCGCCGCGCACCCCGTTCGAGGAGCAGGTCGCCGCGGTCTGGCAGGAGGTGCTGGACACCGACGCGGTCGGCGTCGAGGACTCCTTCTTCGACCTCGGCGGCGACTCCATCCGCGCCGTCTCGCTGGTCGGCCGGCTGCGCGCCCAGGGCTGGGACGCCACCGTCCGCGACGTGTTCGAGCAGCGCACGGTGGCCCGGCTCTGCGCGTACCTCGCGGACCGGCCGCTGGCCGGGGCCGAGAGCCGGCTGGTCGCGCCGTTCCAGCTGATCGGCGGCGCCGACCGGGCGCTGCTGCCCGGCGGCATCGAGGACGCGTACCCGCTGACCCAGAACCAGGTCGGCATGCTGATCGAGATGCTGGCCGACTCGACCCGGAACGTGTACCACATCGTCAACACCTTCCGGATCAAGGACGCGCGGCCGTTCTCGCTGGAACTCCTGCGCCAGGCAGCCCAGTTGCTCACCGAGCGGCACGAGGTGCTGCGCACCTCGATCCACCTGACCGACTACTCGGCGCCGATCCAGATGGTGCACCCCGAGTCGCGGATCCCGGTGGGCATGGCCGACCTGCGGGGCGTCCCGCAGGACGAGGCGGTGGCGATCCTGCAGGAGTACGTCGCCCGGCAGCGCGCCGAGGTGTTCGACGTCAGCAAGGCGCCGCTGCTGCGGCTCCACGTCCACCTGGAGAGCGACGAGGCCTGGTGGCTCACCTTCACCCAGTGCCACGTGGTCACCGAGGGCTGGAGCTACCACCTGCTGCTGATGGAGCTGCTGGCCGCCTACCGCAGCCTCGCCGACGGCTCGGAGCCCGAGTTCGAGGAGCTGCCGGAGGTCCGCTTCGCGGACACCGTCGCCGCCGAGCTCGCGTCCTGCGCGGACGAGGACACCCGGGGCTACTGGGAGGGCATCGTCCGGGACTACCGGCCGCTGCAGCTGCGCGGCCTCGCCGACCCGGAGGCCGGCGAGCCGACCCCGGTCTACGGCCAGATCCCGTTCGAGGACCTGGGCGCCGACCTGCGCAGGCTGGCCTCCACCGCCCAGGCCTCGATGAAGGCGGTGCTGCACGCGGCCCACCTGAAGGTGATGAGCCAGCTCACCGACGCCACGGCCTTCCACTCCGGCCTGGTCTGCGACACCCGGGTCGAGGAGCTGGGCGCCGAGCGGGTGTTCGGCATGTACCTCAACACCGTCCCGTTCGCGATGGACCGCGGTGCCGCCACCTGGAGCGACCTGGTGGCCCGGGTCTTCGCCCGCGAGGTGGAGATGTGGCCGCACCGCCGCTACCCGATGCCGCTGATCCAGCGGGCGGCCGGGGGCGAGCGCCTGGTCAACGTGTACTTCAACTACCTGGACTTCCACCAGGTCGACAGCGACATGGTCGACACCGGCAAGCGCATCAGCAACGCGCCGGTGGAGGCCGGGATCGGACTCACCGTCCACAACCGCGGCGACCGGCTCCACCTGAGCAGCCACACCGCGGCCATCAGCCCCACCAACATGGAGAGGATCGCCGGCATGTACCGAGCCGTCCTGGAAGGCATGGCGCACGACGCGCAGGGCGACGCCCGCGCCGTCCTGCTGCCGGCCGGGGAGCGCGAGCAGCTGCTCGCCGACGGCCCCGGCGAGAGCACCGACCCGCTGGCGGGCCGCACCCTGCACGCGATCTTCGCGGCGCAGGCCCAGGCCGCCCCGGACGAGCCCGCGGTCACCGCGGGCGGCACCACCCTCAGCTACCGCGAGGTGGACGAGAAGGCCAACCGTCTGGCGCACCGCCTGCGCGGCCTGGGCGCCGGCCCCGAGCAGCTGGTCGGCATCTGCCTGCAGCGCGACGAGAAGCTCGTCCCCACCCTGATCGGCGTGCTCAAGTCCGGCGCCGGCTACCTGCCGCTGGACCCGGCCAACCCGGTCGACCGCCTGGCGTACATCGCCGAGGCGGGCGGCGCGAAGGTCGTCGTCACCGACGCGGCCTGCGCCCCGAAGCTGCGCGAGTTCTACGCCGGCGAGGTCGTCGTCCTGGACGACCCGGCCGAGGCCGCGCTGCTCGCCGGGCTGCCCGCCGACGACCCGGGCGCCGGCGCCGAGCCGGAGAACCTGGCGTACACCATCTACACCTCCGGCTCCACCGGGAAGCCCAAGGGCGTGGCGATCAGCCACCGCAACGTCACCCGGCTGGTCTCCACCGCGCAGGAGCACTACGCCTTCGACGACTCCGACGTCTTCTCGATCACCCACTCGTACGCCTTCGACGTCTCGGTGTTCGAGCTGTGGGCCGCGCTCTGCCACGGCTCCCGGGTGGTCCTGGTGACCGCCGACACCGCCCGCAACCCGGAGGAGTTCCTCGACCTGCTGGTGGACGAGGAGGTCACCGTCCTCTCGCAGACCCCGACCGCCTTCCGCTCGCTGGTCGCCGCCGCCGCGGCCGGGGACCGCCGGATCCGCGAACTCTCGCTGCGGGCCGTGGTCTTCGCCGGCGAGAAGCTGGAGATCCCGGAGCTCAGGCCGTGGGTCGAGCGCCGCGGCCTCGGCCGGACCGCGCTGATCAACATGTACGGCATCACCGAGACCACCGTGCACACCACCTACCAGCGGCTCACCAAGAAGGACTTCGCCGACGGCGCGGGCAACAACATCGGCCGCCCGCTGAGCGACCTGAAGGTGCACCTGCTGGACGCCGAGGGCAGCCTCGTCCCGGCCGGCGTCACCGGCGAGATGTTCGTCTCCGGACCGGGCGTCGCCCGCGGCTACTTCGGCCGCCCGGGCCTGACCGCCGAGCGCTTCGTCCCGGACCCGTACGGCACCCCCGGCGCCCGGATGTACCGCTCCGGCGACCTGGCCGCCCGCCGCTCCGACGGCGGACTGGACTTCCTCGGCCGGATCGACGACCAGATCAAGATCCGTGGCTTCCGGGTGGAGCTCGGCGAGATCGAGTCCGCGCTGGCCGCCCACCCGGCCGTCCACCAGGCCGTGGTGCTGCTCCGCGAGGACAACCCCGGCGACAAGCAACTGGTCGGCTACCTCGTCCCGGCCGGGGACGGCCTGCCGGACGCCGCCGAGCTGCGCGGCTTCCTGGCCGCGTCGCTGCCCGAGTACATGGTCCCGGCGGTCTACCTGGCGATCGACGCCATCCCGCTGACCACCAACGGCAAGCTCGACAAGCGCGCCCTGCCCGCCCCCGGCGCGGACGCCATCCGCGCCCGCCAGGAGTACCGGGCCCCGCGCACCCCGCTGGAGACCCGGATCACCGAGGTCTGGCAGTCCGTCCTCGGGGTGGAGCGGATCGGCGTCGAGGACTCCTTCTTCGACCTCGGCGGCGACTCCATCCGCGCCGTCGCCCTGATCGGCGCGCTCCGCGCGGCCGGCCTGGACGCCTCGGTCCGCGACGTCTTCACCCGCCGCACCGTGGCCGGCCTCGCCGAGGCACTGGACGGCCGGGCCGAGATCGTCGAGTCCACCGCCCGGATCGCGCCGTTCGCCCTGATCACCGAGGAGGACCGGGCCGCGCTCCCGGAGGGTGTCGAGGACGCCTACCCGCTGACCCAGGGCCAGCTCGGCATGCTGGTCGAGATGCTGGCCGGCGAGGGCAAGCAGGACTACCACATCGTCAAGACCATCGGCATCTCCGCCGAGGAGGCCTTCGACGAGACCGCGCTGCGCCGCGCCGTCGCCGACCTGACCCCGCGCCACGAGGTGCTGCGCACCTCGGTCGACCTGGAGACCTACAGCGTGCCGGTGCAGCTGGTGCACCGCACCGCCGAGGTGCCGGTCACCGTGTACGACCACCGGGAGCTGGACGCCGCCGCCGAGGCCGAGGTGATCTCGGACTTCCTCGACCTGGAGGCCGCCACCCCGCTCGACCACGCGGTCGCCCCGCAGCTGCGGATCTTCGTCCACCTGCTCTCCGGCGGGCGCTGGCAGCTCACCTTCTCCCAGTCGCACGTGATCCTGGACGGCTGGAGCTTCTACCAGCTGCGCCTGCAGCTGCTCGACCTCTACCGCAGCCACCGGGACGGCACCGCGCCGGCCGCCTACCAGGCGCCGGGCGTCCGGTTCGCCGACTTCGTGGCCGCCGAGCAGCGCGCGCTGAACTCCGCCGAGGACCGCGGCTACTGGACCGAACTGGTCACCGGCCGCAGCAAGTTCACCCTGCCCACCGCCTGGGGCGACGGCCGGGACGGCGACGGCGAGGTGTACCGCCTGCTGGTCGAGTTCACCGAGCTGCTGCCCGCGCTGGAGTCGCTGGCCTCCCGGGCCGGCGTGCCGCTGAAGACCGTGCTGCTGACCGCGCACCTCAAGGTGCTCAGCCAGCTCACCCACGAGCAGTCCTTCCACAGCGGCCTGATGTCGCACACCCGTGGCGAGATGGTCGGCGCCGACCGGGTGGCCGGCATGAGCCTGAACGCCCTGCCGTTCGCCTTCCGGCGCGGCGCGGCGACCTGGCGCGAGCTGGTCCAGCAGGTCTTCGACGGCGAGACCGAGCTGTGGGCGCACCGGCACTTCCCGATGCCCGCCATCCAGGCCGAACTGGCCCGCGGCACCCGCCTGATCGACGTCTACTTCAGCTTCATCGACTTCGACCAGCCGGACGACGGCCCGGTCGACCGGCGCCTGGACTTCTGCTTCAGCTCCAACGAGTTCCCGCTCACCGTGGCGGTGCAGGCCGGCCGGCTGACCTTCCACACCAACTCGCACGCCGTCTCCCAGCCCAACGCCGAGCGCCTGGCCGCGATGTACCGCACGGTGCTCGCCGCGATGGCCGAGGACGTGGACGGCGACGCCCGCGCGGTGTACCTGCCCGAGGGCGAGTCGCAGTGGCTGTGGGAGCAGGCACCGGGCCGCACGGCCGGCTTCGGCCCGCTCTCGGCCCCGGAGCGGATCGCCGCCCAGGCGGCGGCCACCCCGGACGCGGTCGCCGTGGTCGCCGGCGGCGAGCAGGTGACGTACGGCCGGCTGATCGCCCGGGCCGACGCGGTCGCCGCCCGGCTGCGGGCCGCCGGGGTCGCCCCCGGTGCGGTGGTCGGCGTGGTCCTCGACCGCGGCGCCGACCTGCTGGCCGGCTTCCTCGGCACCTGGCGGGCCGGCGCGGCCTACCTGCCGCTCGACCCGGCCTACCCCGTGCAGCGGATCGCCGACACCCTGGCCGACGCCGGAGCCGCCGCGCTGCTCACCCAGACCGGCTACGCCGGCGCCCTGCTCGGCGCCTTCGAACGGCCGGTGCTCTGCCTGGACGCCGAGGACTTCTACCGCGCCGAGACCGGCCTCCCGGTCCGGCCGCAGCCGGAGGACCTGGCGTACGTCATCTACACCTCGGGGTCGACGGGTCGGCCGAAGGGTGTGGAGGTGACGCATGCGGGTCTGGTGAACCACCTGGGGTGGGCGGCGGAGGAGTTGTGCGTCGCGCCGGGCGGTTCGGCGGTGTTCTCGTCGGTGGCGTTCGACCTGGT
>NZ_JBICYJ010000093.1:0-9060 GCF_043200835.1 Kitasatospora sp. NPDC048365 | reverse complement strand
CGATGGCCGTCTTACGTTTTCAGGTGACACCCGCTACCGGGACGAAACCCCCGGAATGGGTGGAACCCGTACACCACTTCCCTGGACGCAACCCGCCGCCCGCGCCGTGCGCGGCACCCCGAACGTACTGTGAGGCTGCTCTTGAGTAGTTCCAGGAGACCCGGGAATCCTCGCCGGATCTCGATCCGCCCGATGATGTGCCTTCCTTGGGCTTCGCCCACCTGCCCCGCCGAGCGGAGCGAGGCGCCTTGATGAAGTAGCGAAACTCGTAACAACTGCTCTCCCGACCACTCTCCAGCCCGATGGCCCGTATGCTCGCTGGCTGCGGCTGACGCTCCTTCACATCGGCTTCGGGGGACCATGGATACGATCACGCAGCTGGTGACCATCGCTGCTGTGGTGCTGGGTGGGCTGACGACCTACATGACGAATCAGCTGATGGAACGGAGCAAACGCAAGGACTCGCTCCGGGTCCGCTGGGACGAGAAGAAGCTCGACGCGTACGTGGAGTACGTGGGCAGCGTCCGGTCCTGCATCTACGCGGCTGTGCTGGCGTACGAGGTAACGCACGACCTGCGGGCCATGCCCCGGACCGAACACGAGCTGCTGATGGACCTCACCGAGGCTGAGGGCCGTCGCGCATTGGCCTTCGAGCGGCTGATGATGCTCGCGGGTGACCAGGTCATCGACGCCGCGCACGCGGTCAACTCGGCCACACTCGCGATCGACTGGCGTGCCCGCCGGCTGGTCGAGGGGCCCTTGGAGGAATGGCGGGGCCTCCACACCGAGATCTTCCGCGCGATCAACGTGTTCCACGAGGTGGCTCGTGCCGACCTCGGCGTGACCGGGGGCTTCGTCGGCGACCGGCACACGTCGCGTGGGCTGATCCTTCCGGACTCCCGTACCCCCTCCCCCGGCGAGTAGGTCCCCGAGCAGCAGATGACCCCGGCAGCGGAAGTCCTCCGCCACCGGGGTCGTCGCCGTTCAGGCTGCGTCGATCTGCCAGTCCAGGGCCAGCAGCGCCTCGGCACGCGCCTCGACCACCGCCATGCGAGCCATCCGCTCGATCTCCTGGCTGTGGGCGGCCTGGCTGGTGCTCTGTCCCGGCCACTTCCGGTAGAGCAGCCCGGTCTCCGCCGAGAACCAACCGCGGCTCACCGCGTTGAGTGCCAGCAGCAGCCCGGTGTCCTCGGACGCCGGCAGAGCCATCCAGCCGCCGAGGGCGAGTACGAGTTCCCGCCGCGCGCAGAGCGTCGCCGGGTGGACCTGGGCGCGGAAGTCGTGTGCCTGCCAGTGCCGCAGCACCTCGCCGCGCTCGATCGGGCCCTCGGGCGGGTCCTGGTCGAAGCCCACCGTCGTGCCATCGGGCAGCAGGTCGAGCACCCGCGAGGTCGTCCACGCCACGTCCGGCCGCCCGGTCAGTACCGCAAGGTCTCGCGCGAGGGCGCCCGGGGTCAGCATGTCGTCGGCGTCCAGCACCCGCACGAAACGCCCGGTCGCCCGCGAAAGGCCCATCGTCCGCGCCATGCCGGCGCGCCCGTGGCGGCTCTGTCCGAAGCTGATCCGCGCATCGTCAGGGACGTGCGGGCGGACGTCGTCCGTCTCGCCGTCCTCCTGGATGACCCACTGCCAGTCCCAGCCCGCCGGCAGCTCCTGCTCCAGCAGGGACTTGTACGCGTCGCCGAGGTACTCGGCTGCCGGCCCGTGGACGGCCGTGATCACGCTGATGACGTTGCCCATGGTCACCACCTGTCCAGCTTGGTCGTGTAAACGATCTCAGTGCGGTCGCCGGGCAGGACGACATCGGAGATCTCCACCACGCGGTCGGTGGTGTCGATCGAAGTCTTCCGGAGGATCACCACGGACACACCCACCGGCAGGCCGAGTTCCTCGGTCTCTTCCGGCGTCGGCGGCCGAGCCCGAAACGTCTCCACAATGCGGTCGAGTTCGATGCCGAGTGTGAAGAGCTGGTTCTGGGTGCCGCCGGGCCACGGTTCGAGGTCCTCGCGGAGCAAGTCCGGGTTCGGTTCGACCAGCTCCAGCGGGAGGTACGACCGGGAGACGTTGAACGGTGTCAGCTCATCGCTGTGCCGGGTCCGGTAGATCCGCTCCAGCAGCATCGTGCCCTCGGGCACGTCGAACGCTGCCGCAAGCTCAGCGGACGCCGGCACCCTGTCGTACTTGGCGTCGAAGACCAGGTCGTTCACGGTGAGGCCGGTGTCGTGCTCGGTGGCTCCGGTCTTGAGCCGCTCGGACTCGGACTCTCGCGCCCGGTCCTTCTCCCACTGGTGCCGCAGGTTGGTGCGGGTCACCGGGGTCGGCTGGCGGCGGACGAAGGTGCCGCGTCCGTGCTGCTTCTCCAGCAGCCCCTCGGACTGGAGCACGCCCACGCCCTGGCGGACGGTCGGGACGCTCACCTTGTAGCGCTTCGCCAGCTCGGTCTCCGCCGGCAGCCGGTCGCCCTCGGCAAGTTCGCCCGAGGTGATCTGGTGCCGCAAATCGGTGGAAATCCGCTCGTACTGGTTGGCCATGTCGCCGGTCACCGCCCTGTCGTGGTCTCGGACACATCTTAAGTCCTAAAGAGGAGTTGACGACCAGCTGATGGGCCGTCATAGTTCATAGCAACTCCTCAAGAGGACTTAAGGACTAGAGGAGTTGAGGACTTGCGGCACTTGCCGTGAGCAGGGCTTTCCCGGAGGCAGACGTCCTCCGGGGTCAGCGAAGGAGTACGCGACATGCGCTTCATCCCCGTCGACACGACCGGCGCGCTGGTGATGGTGGCCCAGGAGCCGCGCCCGAAGCTCAAGGACCGCCGCACCGGCGAGATGGCACTGGACACCGAGACCGGCGCCCCGCTGATGACCCTCGACGTGACCTTCGTGGCCAACGGGCAGGCGGACATCCTCGCCCTCACCGTGCCGCAGCCCGGCATCCCCGAGGGGCTCGCCCCGGGCACCCTGGTCGCCCTCACCAAGCTGGTCGCCCGGCCGTGGGAGAACGAGTTCAACGGCCAGAAGCGGAGCGGCATCGCCTTCCGCGCCGAGGCGGTCACCGCCACCATGCCCCTCGCGTTCGCCGGCGCGCAGGCCTGATCGCCGTGGACGCGCTCACGACCTCGCTGCTGGAACTCGGTCTCCCGGCCGCCGCGCTCGGCGGTGGGGCCCTGTACGCCAAGGCGAAGCACCCGCGCGCCTACTGGACCGCCGTCGGCCTGCCGCTGACCATCAGCCGGATCCACCGCGACTACGACGCCGTGATGGAAGCCTGCGGCCTGACTGTTGAGCCGTCGTTCTGGCGGGCGATGGCGGCCCAGGCTGCCAACCGCGACTCGAAGCCCGAGATGCCGAAGATCCGGGGCTTCCGGGGATCGGCAACCGGCCTCCGAGTCCGGCTCCGCCTCGCCCGGGGCCAGGAGACCGCCGACGTCCTCAACGCCACGGAGCGACTGCGGCACGCCTGGGGCGTCCACGCGGTCTACGCCGCCGAGGTGAAGCCGGGCGTCGTGGATCTGCAGATCGTCGGCTACGACGTGCTGCGCACGGTGCAGATGCCTCGGCGGGCCGTGGCCAAGGCCGGCGGACTGCTCCGGATCCCCGTTGCGCTGCGCTCGGACGGCACGCCGCACGTCCGGGACTACTGCGCGGTCCCGCACGCCATGAACCTCGGGGCCAACCAGTCGGGCAAGTCGATGTACACCCGCAACCTGATCCATGGCCTGGCGTCTCAGCCCGTCGCCCTGGTCGGGATCGACTGCAAGGGCGGTGTCGAGCAACGCCCGTTCGCCCGGCGGCTCTCCGCCTTGGCCACCAACCAGGCGGACGCGCTCGGTGTCCTGCTCGGCCTGCTGGTCGAGATGGACGACCGGTACGACCTGATCAGGGCCTATCAGGGGCTCCCCGGTTCGGTCTCGGCCGAGAACGTCACGGCCGACATTTGGGGGCTCCCGAAGAAGGTCCGCCCGGTCCCGATCATCGTCCTGGTGGACGAGATCGCCGAGCTGTTCCTGGTGGCCTCCCGGGACGACGAACCGCGCCGCAACCAGCTCGTCACGGCGTTGATCCGCCTGTCCCAGCTCGCTCGGGCGGCCGGCATCTTCCTGGAGATCACCGGCCAGCGCTTCGGCGCCGACCTCGGCAAGGGCGCGACCCTGCTCCGCTCCCAGCTCACCAGCCGTACCGTCCACCGAGTCAACGATGTCGAGAGCGCCCGCATGGGCCTCGGCGACATCTCCAACGACGCGATGGACGCCGCCACCCGGATCAGCCCGGCCATGCCCGGTACTGCCATCACCGGCGACACCTCGGGCGTCTGGCACCAGATCCGTACCCCGTACCGCTCGCTCGCCGAAGTCGCCGCCCAATGCGCCAAGTACGCGCACCTGACGCCCGACCTGCACCGCCTGGCAGCGTTCCGGCCGCAGACCGCATCGGCCGCCGTCCCGCCGCAGCCCTCGGCGCCGCCGATCTACGTGCCCGTCCCGGTCGCCGAGTAGCGCTTACCTTCCGGCCCGGCGCGGCCCTCAGCGCCAAGTCCCAGCACAGCCATGCCCGAACGAGAGGAGCACCACCATGTCCCGCCAGCCGTCCCTCGCCGAGATCGGCGCCTTCGTGGCCCACATCCGGGCCGCCTCCTCGACCAACGGGGATCGCGGTCCGCTCCTCGCCGACCGGGTCGAGGTCCTGGAGCGGCTCGCCGCCGCCGACCCGAAGAACCGGGAGGTCGCCGCGCTCGCCCGTGACGCCCGATCCGCCGCCGGCCGCCGTGCCCGGAACGGTCGGTGACCTCGATGGCCCGCAGCAGCCGCACCTCCGCGACCAAGGCCCGGCCCTGCGACGAGTGCGCGGGCACCGGACAGATCACCGTCCCCGTGTTCACCGGCCGGGGCGCACGCCGCCGGAAGCTCGCGCAACAGGAAGCGACCTGCCTGGACTGCCTCGGGACCGGCATCGTGCTCGGGGAGCCGGAGTGATCGAGATCCGGGTCATTTGTGAGACCGGCGAGGTGCCCCACGTGGTCGCCGACCTGTGCCGGCTGTGGTCCGTGCAGGACGTCAAGGAGTACCCGGCGCACGAACCGAACCGCCTGCGCCTCTACATCCGGGCCGAACGTCGCCCGGCTCCCGCCAAGTAGCGACCGAACTGCCGGAGTTGGGCAGCACGCCGACGCCCTGCCCGCTCCGGCTCCAACCCACCTGGAGGTGAACCGACATGCGCCGACTGCCCAAGGTGGACGCCATCCTGGTCCAAGCCGTGATCGCTGCCGCGCTGTCCTTCGCCCACCTGCACGACCTCGCCGAAGCCTCGGGCCAGACCGGCTGGAAGGCGTGGGCCTATCCGGTCTCCGTCGACCTGCTGCTCGTCGCCGCCTGGCGCCGCCTGCAGACCCGGACCTCGACCGCGCTGGCCTGGGTCTGGTTCGTCATCGCCCTCGCCGCGTCGCTCGGCGCCAATATCGGCACCGCCGGCCTGCTCGACCTCGGCCAGACACCGGCCTGGCTGCGCATCGTCGTCGCCGGTTGGCCGGCCGCCGCCTTCCTCGGCGGCACCCTGCTCGTCCACCACACGGAGTCCGCGGCTTCCGACACCGAACCGGTCTCCTTCGTGGAGGACACCGAGCTGCCCCCGCTGTACGAACCGGAGCCCGAGCCCATCGAGCCCGCCGCACCGTTCCCGGCCTTGGCGCCAGCTCCCGCGCCCATGCCGGAGCCTCCGGCCCCGTCGCCCACGCCGGCACCCGCACAGCCGGTCACTCCGGCCGCGACGGCTGTCCCCGCACCGCTGCTCCAGCACGCCCGGAAGGTCGCCGACGACCACCGCGCCCGCACCGGCGACCCTATCGACGCCGCCACGCTGCGCGCCCGGCTCGGCATCAAGGACCCGCTCGCCTCGGCCCTCGCCGCCGAGCTGATCTGAGAGGCACCGCCCGATGAACATCACGCTCCCGCTGACCCTCGTCCTGCTGATCGTCAGCTGGCTGATCGTCCGGCACCTGCGACTGCGCTGGTGGGCGGTCACCGCGCTGGTCCTGCTCGGCTTCTACCTCGCCACGTCCTCGGTCGCGCCGCTGATCGACAGCACCACGCACGACGGCGTGCAGGTCATCAACAACTCCACCACCAAGTAACCGACGGAGGTACCGCCATGGCTGCCGGACTGCTGCTTCCCGACTCGCTGCTGCTCACCCCGGACGGCTCCACCCTCGTCGCCGAGATCGAGACGTACCTGGCCTCTCTCCCGGCGCCCGCCCGGCTGACCGTCCCGTACGTCTGCCCGCTGGGCTCCACCGTCCAGCGCTGGAACGCCGGGCTTCCTGTACCCCGCCCGACGCTCCTGGACCGTCTCGCCAACCGCCCGGCCCGGCCGGTCGAAGTGTCCGTCGCGGACCACCTGCGGCTCTCGTCCCGGTACCTCGCCGAAGTCGGCTGGGTGCAGGGGGCCATGTGGGACTCCGCCGGCCGCGTCTGCCTGCTCGGCGCTCAGGCCGCCGTCCTGGCCCACGGCTACGGCACCGCGTACACCGTCCGGCGCGCCCGCGTGCAGGTGATGGAAGTCCTCCACGCCACCGGGCGGCCCGTCAGCTCCCCCGACGTCTTCAACGACCTGCCGGCGACCCGGCAGAGCGACGTCCACCAGCTCCTCGACCGGGCCAGCGCCCGGGCCCTGTCCCTCGGCATCTGATCGGCCCTCGGGGCGGCACAGCCGGCAAGCACACACCGCCCCGAGGACCACGTCCCTTCCCGAACCGAAGCCCACGAAGGAGAGCACCATCATGCCCCAGCACCGCCACGCCCGGATCCGCGTCTGCCACCACTGCGACGGCTTCGCCTCCGCCGTGATCGCCACCGGCTCCCGCCACCTCGACGGCACCCGCCGCACCATCCCCGTCGCCTGCCCGGCCTGCCGTGGCCTCGGCACCCTCGCGCACCCCCTGGTCACCGCCAAGGCGGTCTGACCGTGGCCGTCTTCGACTGGCGCGACTCCTCGCACTGGGCCAGCAAGCCCGCCCCCTGCGGCGTCTGCGACAAGCCCACCAACCTCCGCTCGGACCGTGGCAAGCCCGCCCACAAGGTCTGCGCCGAGACCTGGACCGACCAGAACACGAAGCCCGCGTCCGACCAGTCCTGAGCCCCGCCCCGGGGCCGGCAACCAACTCGGCCCCGGGGCCTCCCTTTCGGAGGTGATCCCCGTGCTCCACCAGCTCCCCACCCGCCCCGCCAACGGCCTTCGCGTCCTCGACCTGTGCTGCTGCGCTGGCGGTGCCGCGATGGGCTACCACTCGGCCGGGTTCGAGGTGACCGGCGTCGACCTCGACCCGCAGCCCAACTACCCGTTCGAGTTCGTCCAGGCGGACGCCGTCGCCTACGCCACCGCGAACGCCCACCGCTTTGACCTGGTCCACGCCTCCCCGCCCTGCCAGACGCACTCGGCGCTGACCAAGGGCACCAACAAGGGCCGCACCTACCCCGACCTCGTCGCCCCGCTCCGCGACACCCTCACCGCCGCCGGCGTCCCCTTCGTCCTGGAGAACGTGCAGGGCTCCCCGCTCCGCCGCGACCTGACCCTGTGCGGCGAGATGTTCGGCCTCGGCGTCATCCGCCACCGCTACTTCGAGCTGCACGGCTTCACCGTCCCCGCCCCGACCCACCGCCCCCACCGGGGCCGCGTCGCCGGCATGCGCCACGGCAAGTGGTACGACGGCCCCTACTTCGCCGTCTACGGAGAGGGCGGCGGCAAGGGCACCGTCCCCCAGTGGCAGAACGCCATGGGCATCCACTGGACCACCGTCCGCCGCGAGATCGCCGAAGCCATCCCCCCGGCCTACACCGCCCACATCGCCCACGCCTTCCTTGCCAACCGCGCCGGGGCCGCCGCGTGAGCCGACCCGCCGTCGCACCCGTACCCGACCGCCTGGCCGTCGCCGACCTCGCCCGCCTCGCCGCCCGCGGCGACCTTCTCAGACTCCAAGACCAGATCCGGCGTACCGGAGGCTGCTCGAACCCGATCCACCTGTCCGGCTTCCGCACCCTCACCCACGTCCCCACCGGCAACGTGCTGCACCGCTACTCCACCTGGCACGAACCCGGCCACCGCCTCAAGGTCGCCTGCGGCAACCGCCGCGCCTCCCGCTGCACCTCCTGCGCCCGGACCTACTCCGCCGACACCTTCCACCTCATCCGCGCCGGCCTCGCCGGAGACGACACCAAGGGCGTCCCGGCCACCGTCCGCTCCCACCCCCGCGTCTTCGCCACCCTCACCGCCCCGTCCTTCGGCCCCGTCCACAACCGCCCCGACAAGGGCCGCTGCCACTGCGGCACCCAGCACCCCGCCGACTCCCCGATCCTCGGCACCCCGCTCGACCCCGACCGCTACGACTACGCCCACGCCGTGCTCTGGAACAACCACGCCCCCGACCTGTGGCGCCGCTTCACGATCTACCTGTTCCGCACCATGGCGAAGATGGCCGGGCTCTACCAGTACGAGTTCAAGGAGCAGGCGAAGATCTCCTTCGGCAAAGTCGCCGAGTACCAGCGCCGGGGCAACGTCCACTTCCACGCGGTCATCCGCATCGACGGCCCCACCGGCCCCGACTCCCCTCCCCCGGCCTGGGCAACCACCGAGCTCCTGGACGCCGCGATCCGCGCCGCCGCCCGCCGCGCCACCGTCCCGCTCGCCGCCGCTGGCCACCTCCCCGCCCGGTTACTCGAGTGGGGTCAGCAGGTGGACGTGCGGCCCATCACGGGATTCGCGGACGGCGAGATCTCCGAACAGGCCGTCGCCGCCTACGTAGCCAAGTACGCCACCAAGTCGGCCGAGGCCACCGAGACCGTCGACCGCCGCATCCTGGAGCGCCACGAACTCGACCGCCACCAACTCCCCGACCACACCCGCCGCCTGATCGAAGCCTGCTGGGACCTCGACCCGCTCTACCACGGCCGACTCCTGGCGCACTGGTCCCACATGCTCGGGGTCACGTCCGCTTGAGTGGTGTATCGACGGCCACTCGGTGATCCGGTTTCAGGCTAGGCGGTGAGTGCGGTCGGGATGGTCTCGTCGGTGGTTT
>NZ_JBICYJ010000092.1:0-10818 GCF_043200835.1 Kitasatospora sp. NPDC048365 | reverse complement strand
CGCGCCCCCCCCCCCCCCCCCCCCCGCCCGCCCGCCCCCCCCCGCCCCCCCCCCCCCCCCCCCCCCCCCCCCCCCCCCCCCCCCCCCCCCCCCCCCCCCCCCCCCCCCCCCCCCCCCCCCCCGTTCCTGTGCCGCCGCGTCGTTTTCACAACGTTGGAAACCGTGGACACGCAGGCATCTCAGCAGGACGCCCCGGCCTTGTCCAGACCTCTCACAGGAATCCGTCCCCGTGCTGCAATTCCTGCATAGATCGCCGCTGTTCAGGGCCAGTTGACGGTCCTTCAATCTCTCCGGCCGGGCTGCGCGACTTCTTGACAGCCTCTCGACGGATGCCCCACAGTCCCTCTGCAACGTTGGAAACCGGCGGGTAGCGCCGGTGGCCCCCTTCGTCCTCCCCCGCAGTCAATCCCCCGCAGTCAAGGATGTGATCGGGCGTATGAACCCCACCCAGCGCGCCAAGTCCACTGTCGCCGCGCTGCTCGTCGCCGGGCTGTGCGTGTCGGCGTCCGCGTGCACCAACCAGGGCACCGGCACGGCGTCCGGGCGCAGCCCGGGGGCCGGAGACAACAGTGCGGCGGCCCAGCAGGTCGTGTCGCCGTCGGCCGGTGCGAGCGGCCCCGGTTGCACCGCGGACACCTACGGTGCGCCGAAGCTGAACCTGACCGACGGCAAGACCGTGGTGGGGTTCTCGCAGTCGGAGTCGACCAGCAATCCGTTCCGCGCGGCGGAGACGGCGAGCATCGAGGCGGAGGCGAAGAAGCTCGGTGTGAAGCTGATCGAGCGCAACGCGAACGCCGACGTCAACGCGCAGAACGCGCAGATCCAGGACATGATCGCGCAGGGCGCGCAGGTGCTGATCGTGGCGCCGGAGAACTCGGACGGTCTGGGCCCGGCGCTGGCGGCGGCGAAGGCGAAGAAGATCCCGGTGCTGACCATCGACCGGACGGTGACCGGCGCGGCGTGCAGCGATTTCGTCGCGTTCATCGGCTCGAACTTCTACGGGCAGGCGCAGATCGCCGCCGACGACCTGGCGGCCGCCACCGGCGGTCAGGCGCACGTGGCGATCCTGCAGGGCACGCCGGGCAACAACGTGTCGGCGGACCGCACCAAGGGCTTCACCGACCAGGTCGCCGCGAAGTACCCGAACCTGCAGGTGGTGGCCTCGCAGACGGCGAACTTCGACCAGACCGAGGGGCAGAAGGTGATGGAGCAGCTGCTCCAGGCGCACCCGGACATCACCGCGGTGTACGCCGAGAACGACGGCATGGCGCTGGGTGCGATCCAGGCGATGCGTTCGGCGGGCAAGACGCCCGGCAAGGACATCAAGATCGTCTCCATCGACGGCATCCGGCAGGCGGTGCAGGGTGTGGTGGACGGGCAGCTGGTGGCGGACATCGAGACCAATCCGCGGTTCGGCCCGCTGGCGTTCCAGTCGCTGCAGGACTTCTACGGCTCCGCCGGCGTCCAGCCGAAGGTGATCATCAAGGACGGCCACTTCACCGCGGAGAACGCCCAGCAGGCGCTCGCCCAGGGCCTCGTGTACTGATCCCGCCCCCACCGGCCCCGTCGTCGGGGACCGCGCGTGGCAGCGCGCGGTCCCCGACGGCGGACCACCCCGGACCCCTCATCACCGGTAGGAGGAGCAGACCCATGGCCCAGGCCGAACCGGCCGTCCCGGCCGGGCAGCAGAGCACGGCCGCCGACCCCGTTCTGGCGGCGACCGGGATCGACAAGAGCTTCGCGGGCGTCCACGCCCTGCACGGCGTCGGGTTGACGCTGCGGCCCGGCCGGGTGCACGCCCTGGTCGGCGAGAACGGCGCCGGCAAGTCCACCCTGATCAAGGTCCTCACCGGCGTCCACCAGCCGGACGGCGGACGGCTCGAACTGGCCGGTCGGGAACGGTACTTCCGCACCCCGCTGGAGGCGCAGCGGGCCGGGATCTCGACCGTCTACCAGGAGGTCAACCTGGTCCCGATGATGTCGGTGGCCCGCAACCTCTTCCTGGGCCGCGAGCCGCGCCGCCGCGGCCTGCTGGACGTCCGCCGCATGGAGCGGGAGGCGGCGGAGCTGCTGGTCCGGTACGGCGTGGACACCGATGTCACCCGGCCGCTGCGCGAACTGGGCCTCGGCGCCCAGCAGATGGTGGCCCTGGCCCGTGCGGTGCAGGTGGACGCCCGGGTCGTCATCATGGACGAGCCGACGTCCTCGCTGGAGCCGCGCGAGGTGGACACCCTGTTCGCGGTGGTCCGCGACCTCACCGCGCAGGGCATCGCGGTGGTGTACGTCAGCCACCGGATGGACGAGCTGTACGCGATCTGCGACGACGTCACCGTGCTGCGCGACGGCCGGGTGGTGCACAGCGGCGAACTCGCCGGGCTAGCCCGGCTCGACCTGGTGGCGATGATGCTCGGCCGGGAGCTCGGCGCGGCCCGCGACCGCACCGCCCGTACCCATGACGAACGCCGCAGCCACCCGGACGACGGCCCGCCGGCCCTGCGCGCTCGTGACCTGGCGGTCCGGCACAAGGTGCACGGTGTCGGCTTCGACGTGCACCGGGGCGAGGTGCTGGGCCTGGGCGGCCTGCTCGGCTCGGGGCGCAGCGAGACCGCGAAGGCGGTGGTCGGCGCACTCGGCGCGGACGCGGGCCGGGTGGAGGTGGACGGTCGGGTGCTGGCCCGCCGCAGCCCGGCGGCCGCGATCCGGGCGGGTGTGGTGCTGCTGCCGGAGGACCGCAAGGCGGAGGGGATCGTCCCGGGCCTGTCGGTGCGGGAGAACATCGTGCTGGCCGCGCTGCCCCGGCTGTCCCGGGCGGGCATCGTCTCGCGGGCCCGGCAGGACGAGATCGTCGACCGGTTCGTCGCCCGGCTGCGGATCAAGGCGGCGAGCCCGGACCAGAAGGTCGCCGACCTGTCCGGCGGCAACCAGCAGAAGGTGCTGCTGGCCCGCTGGCTCTGCCTCGGCCCGAAGGTGCTGCTGCTGGACGAGCCGACCCGCGGCATCGACGTCGGTGCCCGCGCGGAGGTGCAGGCCCTGATCGACGAGCTCGCGGCGGACGGCCTCGGCGTGCTGCTGATCTCCTCCGACGCGGAGGAGCTGATCGCCGGCGCGGACCGCGTGCTGGTGCTCAAGGACGGCGTGGTGGTCGACGAGCTGACCGGCGACCATGTCAGCGCCGACGGCCTGCTCGACGCCCTCGCCCACGAACCGCCGGCCGCCCGGGAGGACCCGGACGGCACCGACGACCCGAACCCGAACCCCTCCCCGAACGGAGCGATCCGATGAGCGCCCCGGCCCTCGTCGCGGGCGCCCTGCGCCGCCGCGGCCCCGCCCTGCACCTGCTGCGGCGCTACGGCGTGTACGCGGCGCTGGCCGTGCTGTTCCTGGCCGCCGTGGTGCTGGACACCGGCTTCCTGTCCGCCGGGAACGTCCGCATCCAGCTGTTCCAGGTCGCGCCGACGCTGCTGGTCGCGCTCGGCATGGCGCTGGTGATCGGCACCGAGGGCGTCGACCTGTCGGTGGGCGCGGTGATCGCGCTGGCCGCCGCGGTCGTCCCGCTGTACATCGGCTGGGGCCTGCCGGTCGCGCTGCTGGTCGCCGTCGTGCTCGGCGCGGTCAGCGGGCTGGCGGGCGGCGCGATGGTGGCGTTCACCCGGGTGCAGCCGATCGTGGCGACGCTCGCCCTGATGATCGGTGTGCGCGGCATCGCCTCGCTGATCAACGGTGCCTCCGCCAAGCCGGTCACCGACCCCGCGCTGCTCTCGCTCGGCTCGGACGCGTTCGCCGGTGTGCCGCTGACCGCGTGGCTGGCCGCCGGATGCGTGGCGCTGACCGCCGTGCTGGTGCACCGCACCACCTTCGGCCGGCAGCTGGTGGCGATCGGCGACAACCGGCGGGCCGCCCGGCTGGCCGGGCTGCCGGTGCGCCGCGTGCTGCTGACGGTCTACCTGCTCTCCGGGGTGCTCGCCGCGCTGGCCGGCGCGGTGATCGTCGGGCACGGCGCGGAGGCGGACCCCGCCAACCAGGGCCGCACCATCGAACTCGACGCGATCACCGCCGTGGTGGTCGGCGGCACCCCGCTGGCGGGCGGCAGCGTCCGGGTGCTGGGGACCGTCGCCGGGGCACTGTTCATGCAGCTGATCACCGCCGTGCTCACCCAGCACAACGTGCACAGCTCCATCACCAAGATCGTCGAAGCGGCCGTCATCTGCTTCGCCGTGTACGCCTCCCAGGAGCGTGGTACCCGATGAGCACGTCCTCCCCCGCCGCCGCCCGGGCCTCGCGCCGCGGTGCGCGGCCCAGCGCCGAGACCGCCTCCGAGCGGCTCGCCGGCCGGATCCAGCGGCACGGCGCGCTCAGCGTCCTCGCCCTGGTGGTGCTGCTGGCCGCGGTCTTCTCGCCCGGTTTCGCCGGGACCGACAACCTCGGCGCCATCCTCGGCAACAACGCCTTCGTCTGGCTGCTCGCCCTCGGTCTGACCTTCGTCATCCTCACCGGCGGCATCGACCTGTCGGTCGGCTCGATGTACGCGCTCGGCGGGGTCCTGGCCGCGTGGGCCGCGCAGCACCACGGCACCTGGGCCGCCCTGCTGGTGCCGCCGGTGGTCGGCGCCGCGTGGGGCTGCGTGCACGGGCTGCTGGTCGCCCGGGCCGGCATGGCGCCGTTCATCGTGACGCTCGCCGGTCTGCTCGGTGCCCGCGGCCTGCTGCAGGTGATCACCGACGAGGGCACCACCACCTACCTGGTGCCGCGCGACTCGGCGTTCCGCTCGCTCGGCGAGGGCACCTGGACGCCGGTGCTGATCGCCGCCGTCCTGTTCGGGCTCGGGGCGCTGCTGCTCACCCGCACCCGGTTCGGCGCCACCACCACCGCCGTCGGCGGCAACGAGCACGCCGCCCGGCTGATGGGCCTGCCCGTCGCCCGGACCAAGACCCTGGTGTACGTGCTGTCCGCGACCCTGGCCAGTGCGGCCGGCACGCTCGGCAGCGCCCGGCTCGGCTCGGGCGTCACCACCGTCGGCGTCGGCTACGAACTCACCGCCATCGCCTCGGTGGTGATCGGCGGCACCCTGCTGACCGGCGGCAGCGGCTCGGTCGGCGGCACCGTCGCGGGCGTCCTGCTGCTGTCGGTGATCCACAACCTGATCGACCGGTCCGCCTCGCAGTTCGGCTCCGCCGTCACCGACACCGTCAACGGCGGTTTCCTCGCCGCCGTCGTCCTCGCCCAGGCGCTGCTCCACCGAGGGCGCCAGGACGAGTGAGCACCACCGCACCGGGCGGGCCGCGACCCGCCGCCGACCAGGACGGAACCGAGCCGAGGGAGACCAGGGCCGTGGGCGTGAGCCTCAAGGACGTCGCGATACGGGCCGGGGTGTCCGTCAAGACCGTCTCCAACGTGGTCAACGACTACCCGCACGTCAGACCCGGCACCCGCGACCGCGTCCAGCGCGCCATCGACGAGCTCGGCTACCGTCCCAACGCCACCGCCCGCCACCTGCGGACCGGCCGCAGCGGCATCATCGCGCTGGCCGTCCCGGAGCTCGGCAACCCGTACTTCGCGGACCTGGCCGCCGCCGTCATCGACGCGGCCGCGCACCACGCCCACACCGTCCTGCTCGACCACACCGCCGGGCTGCGCACCAAGGAGACCCTGGTCTCCCTCGGCTTCCGCTCCCACCTGATCGACGGGCTGATCCTCAGCCCCATCCACCTGGAGAACGACGACCTGCTGCGCCGCCGGGCCGGGCCGCCCCTGGTCCTGCTCGGCGAGCGCGAGTACGACGCCCCGTTCGACCACATCGCGATCGACAACGTGGCCGCCGCCCGACTCGCCGTCCGCCACCTGATCGGCCTCGGCCGGCACCGGATCGCCTTCGTCGGCGCCCGCCGCGACAGCCACCGGCAACCCGCCCACCTGCGGCTGCGCGGCTGGCGGGAGGAGCTCCTCGCCGCCGGCCGGACCCCGAGGGAGGACCTGGTGGTCGCCACCGACGGCTACGACCGCCTGGACGGCGCCGTGGCCATGACCCGCCTGCTCGACCTGCCCGAACCGCCCGACGCCGTGTTCGCCTACAACGACCTGGTCGCCCTCGGCGCGCTGCGCGTCCTCGCCGAGCGCGGCGTGCGGGTGCCCGAGGAGATCGCCGTGGTCGGGTTCGACGACATCGAGGACGGCCGCTACGGCGCCGTCACCCTCACCACCATCGCCCCCGACAAGGCGGCCATCGCCCGGCTCGCCGTCGACTGCCTGATCACCCGGATCGAGGCCGCCACCGACCCCGTCCCGCCCCGGCCGCGCCGCATCCTGCCCAGCCACACCCTGGTCGTCCGCGAGTCCACCGCCGGCCGCGCCGCCCGCGCCTGACCCCCCGCCCGCCCCGACAGCCGTCCGCCCGTCGCCCGTCCGCGCCGTCGCTCTGACGGACCGTCACCGTCGAAGGACCCCCGTTGCCGCTCCCGTCCGTCACCCGCAGCCCGTTCGGCACCCTGCCCGACGGCACCCCCGTCGCCCGCTGGACGCTCGACGCCGGCACCGGCGTCCGCGCCGAGGTGCTGGACCTGGGCGGCGTCCTGCACCGCCTCGACGTGCCCGACCCCGGGGGCCGGACCGCGACCGTCGTCCTCGGCCACGACACCCTGGGCGGCTACACCGCCGACACCGCCTACCTCGGCGCGCTGATCGGCCGCTACGCCAACCGCATCGCCCACGGCCGCTTCGAACTCGACGGCACGGCCCACCACGTCCCCGCCAACGACCGCGGCCACGCCCTGCACGGCGGACCCGACGGCTTCCACCGCCGCCCCTGGCGGGCCACCGCCGAGTCCGGCCGCACCCGCGCCGCGCTCCGCCTCGACCTGCACAGCCCCGACGGCGACATGGGCTTCCCCGGCGCCCTGCACGTCACCGCCGTCTACACCCTGGAACGCTCCGGCACCCTGCGGCTGGACTGGACCGCCCGCACCGACCGGCCCACCCCGGTCAACCTCACCCACCACGCCTACTTCAACCTCGCCGGCCCCGGCCGCACCGACGTGCTCGACCACCGGCTCGCCGTCGACGCCGACGCGTACCTGCCCGTGGACGCCGCCGCGATCCCGCTCGGCGCACCCGTGCCCACCGTCGGCACCCCCTTCGACCTGCGCGTCCCCCAGCGGCTCGGCGAACGCCTCGCCCACCCCGACCCCCAGCTGCGCCGGGCCGGCGGCTACGACCACTGCTACGTCCTCGCACCGCCGCCCGCACCCGGTGCACTGCGCCGCGCCGCCCGCCTGCACGACCCCGACAGCCGGCGCCGGATGGAGGTGTGGACCACCGAACCCGGCCTGCAGGTCTACACCGGCAACGGCCTCGACGGCACCCCGCACCCGCGGCACGCCGGGGTGTGCCTGGAGACCCAGCACTTCCCCGACGCGCCCAACCGGCCCGGCTACCCCGACACCGTGCTGCGCCCCGGCACCCCGCGGCACAGCACCACCGAGTTCCGCTTCCCGCACCTGCCCGCGCCGCCCGGGGAGCTGTCGTGACCGGCCGAGGTGCGGCCGCGACCGCCCGGGGTGCGGTCACGAGCAGGCCGTGGTCAGCGGGCGAGCGTACTGCTCTCCCGCACCACGACCCGGAAGCCCGGCGTGATCCGCCGGCCCGGCCCGGTGTAGCGCTGCTCGATCCGCTCCTCCAGGCAGCGCACCGCGAGCTCCGCGATCAGCCGCTTGTCGGGGGCGACCGTGGTGAGCGACGGGATCGCGTACGCCGCCTCCTCCACGTCGTCGAACCCGACGATCGCCAGGTCCTGCGGCACCCGCAGCCCGGCCTCGTGCGCGGCCCGCAGCGCACCGAGCGCCAGCAGGTCGTTGAAGCAGAACACCGCGTCGGGCCGCTGCGGCAGGCGCAGCAGCCGCCGCATCGCGGAGGCGCCGTCGGGACGGAAGTACGCGCGCACCGGCGGCAGCAGCTGCGGGTCCACCGCCAGCCCGGCGGCCTCCAGGGCCTCCCGGTACCCGGCGAGCCGCTGCTCGGCGGTGGCCCGCGGGGCCGGGTCCTGCCAGCCGATGGCGGCGATCCGGCGGTAGCCCTCGTCCAGCAGGTGGCGGGTCACCTCGCGGGCGCCGGCCACGTTGTCGATGTGCACCCGGTCGGCGACCGGCCCGAGGTCGGCCTCGCCGAGCAGCACCAGCGGGATCTCCCGGTCGCGGGCCAGCAGCGCCGCCCGGTCCAGGCCAAGCGGGCTGAGGATCACCCCGTCGATCATCGGGGCGCCCAGGCCCGAGGCGATCCGCAGCTCCGCCGCCGGGTCGCCGCCGGTGTCGTCCATCAGCACCGTGATGCCCACCCGGCGGGCCGCCGCGATGACCTCCACTGCGAGCTCCGCGAAGTACGGTGACGGCAGTTCGGGGAAGGCCAGCGCGATGACGCCGCTGCGGCCGGTCCGCAGCCGGCGGGCCATCACGTTGGGCTGGTAGCCGAGGGTGTCGATCGCCCGCTGCACCCGCTCCCGGGTCGCCTCCGCGACCGGCGTCGTCCCGTTCACCACGTTGGAGACGGTCTTCACGGAGACCCGGGCCAGCTCGGCCACGTCCTTCAACCGCGGCGCCGCCGCGCCGCCACCGCCACTGCCGTTTCCGTTGCCACTGCCACTGCCGCTCGGTACGGACAAGACCGCACCCCTCCTCCCGCCGGCCGTGCGCGAGGGAGCGGGGCCGGCAACGCCTCGACGCCGCTACTACAACGTGAGAATACAAGGTCGCCGATGAACCGCCAGTACGTGCGCGCCCGCGGCCGGGCACCCCCGCTCCGCGCCGCCGACCGGTACCGCCCCTCGCACCCCCCACCCAGAAGGAGCGCACCTTGTCCAGCCAAGCCTTAGTCCCCGCACGGAAGTTGTGGCGCGACGCGCGCGCGGCCCTGGCCGCCCTCGCGCTGGTGGTCGCCGCGCTGATCGGCCTGCCCGGGGTCGGCCACGCGGCCGCCTCGCTGCCCTGCGACATCTACGCCGCCGGCGGCACCCCCTGCGTCGCCGCGCACAGCACCACCCGCGCCCTGTTCGGCACGTACAACGGCCCGCTGTACCGGGTCACCCGGGCCAGTGACGGCGCCGCCGCCGACATCGGCCTGCTGGCCACCGGCGGCTACGCCAACGCCCAGGCGCAGGACCAGTTCTGCAACGGCAGCAGCTGCCGGATCAGCAAGATCTACGACCAGACCTCCCGGCACAACGACCTCACCCCGGGCCCGGCCGGCACCGCCGGCATGGGCAACGACCGGGGCGCGGACGCGAGCGAGATCTCCGTGACCGCCGGCGGCCACAAGGTCTACGGCGTGTGGATCTCCCCGGGCGTCGGCTACCGCTACACCGGCGTCGCCTCCGGCGTGGCCGTCAACGGCCAGCCGGAGGGCGTCTACATGGTGGCCAGCGGCACCCACGTCGGCGCCGACTGCTGCTTCGACTACGGCAACGCCGAGGCCACGCCCGCCGACACCGGCAACGGGCACATGGACGCCGTCTCCATCGCCACCACCTGCTACTTCCCGCCGTGCACCGGCAGCGGGCCGTGGGTCGAGGCCGACCTGGAGAACGGCATGTTCCAGGGCGACAACGGCTCCAACACCGCCAACCTCGGCAACAGCAGCCCCTTCGTGACGGCCGTGCTGAAGAACAACGGCCAGACCACGTACGCCCTCAAGGGCGGCAACTCCCAGTCCGGTTCGCTCACCACCTGGTGGAACGGCGCGCTGCCCAGCCGCGCCGGCTACCGCCCGATGAAGCAGGAGGGCGGCATCATCCTGGGCATCGGCGGCGACAACTCCAACTGGAACCGCGGCACCTTCTTCGAGGGCGTCATGGTCTACGGCTACCCGAGCGACGCCACCGAGAACGCCGTCCAGGCCAACGTCGTCTCCGTCGGCTACAACGGCCGCACCGACCTGCCGAACGGCCCGCAGGGCACCGTCACCGGGCCGGGCGGCCAGTGCGTCGACGTCGCCGCCGACGACACCGGCGTCAACGGCACCGGTGTCCAGCTGTGGAACTGCCAGTCGTACGCCGAGGACCAGCACTGGGTCCACAACGTCGACGGCTCCCTCGGCACCCTGGGCCGCTGCCTCGACGCCACCGGCAACGGCACCGCCAACGGCACGCTCCTCCAGCTCTGGGACTGCAACGGCGGCGGCGCGCAGAAGTGGATCCAGCAGGCCGACGGCTCGCTGCTCAACCCGCAGTCCGGCCGCTGCCTGGACGCCCCCAACGGCAACACCACCAACGGCACCCGGCTGCAGCTGTGGGACTGCAACGGCGCCGGCGCGCAGAAGTTCGCCGTCAACGGCGGCGGCCCCGTCGCCGCACCCGGCGGGCAGTGCGTGGACGTCGCCGCCGACGACAGCGGCACCAACGGCACCGCGGTGCAGCTGTGGAACTGCCAGTCCTACGCGGTCGACCAGCACTGGGCGCACGCCGCGGACACCTCGCTGCGCACCCTCGGCCGCTGCCTGGACGTGAACGGCAACGGCACCACCAACGGCTCGCAGGTCGAGCTGTGGGACTGCAACGGCGTCGGCGGCCAGAAGTGGGTCCAGCAGGCCGACGGCTCGCTGCTCAACCCGCAGTCCGGCCGCTGCCTGGACGCCCCGAGCGGCGCCACCGCGAACGGCACCCGCCTGCAGCTGTGGGACTGCAACGGCAGCGCGGCCCAGAAGTTCGCCCTGCGCTGACCCGGCGTCACCCCGAGGGGTGGGGGGGGGGGGGGGGGGGGGGGGGGGGGGGGGGGGGGGGGGGGGGGGGGGGGGGGGGGGGGGGGGGGGGGGCGCGCCGCGGGGGGGGCCGGGGGGGCG
>NZ_JBICYJ010000091.1:0-11068 GCF_043200835.1 Kitasatospora sp. NPDC048365 | reverse complement strand
TGGTACGACGTCACCATCACGTCCAACGTCACCACCGACTTCGTCCGCCGCCTCGCCGGACACGTCGAGACCGGCGCCGCCGGCCTCTCCGACCCGGGCCTCATCACCTACTGACCCGCCACCGCTGCCCCGGACCGCCGACCCCGGCCGTCCGGGGCAGCGGCATGCCGTCCGGCGACCGGGCGGGAGTGCGACACGGTACTCGTACCTTCCCCGCCGTCACGACCTTCGAACGTACCTGCTCGGACGGCCGACGAGTCTGGGAGAATCAGCGCCTCAGCGAGACGAGGAGGAGCCGGTGGGCGACGAGGTGCGGTCGCGGATCCCGCAGCTGCGGTTGGACGAGCTGCTGGCGGAGCTGCAGGCCCGGATCGACGCCGCCAGAGGTACGCGGGACCGGGTGCACAGCCTGCTGGAGGCGGTGCTGTCGGTCGGCCGCGAGCTCGACCTGCCCCAGGTGCTGCGCCGGATCGTGGAGGCGGCCGCCGTCCTGGTGGACGCCCGCTACGCCGCACTCGGCGTGATCTCCCCGGACGGCGAGACCCTGTCGCAGTTCCTGACGGTCGGTGTCTCCGAGGAGGAGATCTCCCGGATCGGCCCCTACCCGACCGGGCGCGGCCTGCTCGGCGAGCTGATCCGCCGTCCGGAACCGCTGCGGCTGCTCGACCTGTCGGAGCACCCGGCCTCGTACGGCTGCCCGGCGCACCACCCGGTGATGCGGACCTTCCTGGGCGTCCCGGTGCGGGTGCGTGACGAGGTGTTCGGCAACCTGTACCTGACCGACAAGCGCGGCGGCGGGGAGTTCGAGGCCGACGACGAGTCGGTGATCTCGACGCTGGCGGTGGCCGCCGGTGTGGCGATCGACAACGCCCGGCTGTACGAGGAGGCGCAGCGCCGCCAGCGCTGGCTGAGCGCCAGTGCGGAGATCACCCGGGCGCTGCTGTCCGGCGGCTCGCGCGGCGACGTGCTGGACCTGATCGCCCAGCGGGCCCGGGAGATCACCGGCGCGGAGCTGGCGGACGTCTCGGTGCCGGTGGCCGGGACGGACACCGTCCGGGTGGAGTTCGCCTCCGGCGGGGACGCGGCGGCGCGGCTGGGCCTGGTCGTCCCGCTGGAGGGCTCGCTCTCCGGCCGGGCCTTCACCGCCGGACAGCCCGAGACCAGCGCCGACCTGGCGGACGACCCCGGCCTGCACGCCGGGCCACGCCGCTTCGAGGGCCTCGGACCGGCGGTCGCGGTGCCGCTGGGCCGGGCCGAGGGCGGCATCGGAGGCGTCCTGCTGCTGGCCCGGCGGCAGGGCGGGACCGCCTTCACCGAGCAGGAGATCGGCCCGCTGCTGGGCTTCGCCGACCAGGCCGCGCTCGCCCTGGAACTCGGCGAACGCCGCCGGGACGCCGAGCAGCTGGCGATGCTGGAGGACCGCGACCGGATCGCCCGCGACCTGCACGACCTGGCCATCCAGCGGCTGTTCGCCACCGGGATGACCCTGCAGAGCGCCGCCCGCCTGATCGAGCACCCCGGGGCGGCCGACCGGGTGCTGCGGGCGGTCGGTGACCTGGACGAGACCATCAAGATCATCCGATCGACCATCTTCGGCCTGCGGGTACGCGACGCCGCCTCCGCCCAGGGGCTGCGGGCCCAGGTGGTCCGGGCGGCCGAGGTCGCCCAGGCCTCGCTCGGCTTCGCTCCCCGACTGAGCATGGAGGGCCTGCTGGACACCGACGTGCCGGTCGACATCGCCGACCAGGTGGTGGCGGTGCTCGGCGAGGCGCTCAGCAACTCCGCCCGGCACGCCGGGGCCGCCCGGGTCGAGGTGGTGGTGCGGGCGACCGGGACGCAGGTCGTGCTGACCGTCCGGGACGACGGCGTCGGCATCCCCGCGCAGGGCCGGCGCAGCGGTCTGCGCAACCTGGCGGAGCGGGCCGAGAAGCTGGGCGGCACCTTCGAGGCGGCCTCCCCGCCGGAGGGTGGGACCAGGCTGGAGTGGGCGGTGCCGCTCGGCGGCTGAGACGCGGCTCGGGTGGTGCGGCTCGGCCTCCCGGCCGGGGCGGATCGGCCGACGTGCGGTGCGCTCAGCCGCCGAGCGGAGGCGGGCCCGCGCCGAGCAGGCGCCCGGTGACCAGCTCCGGGCGGATCCGGATCGCCGCCGCCGGGCCGGCGGCGGTCTCCGCGTGGCCGAGGACGGTGACGCTCCAGCCGCTGCCGTCCTCGCCGCTCACCTCGCCCGCCTCGAAGGCCACCAGCGCGCCGACCACCGCGCGGGCCAGCTCCGCGGCCGGGGCGGGCAGCAGCACGCCGCCGTCCCCCGCGATCCGGAACCGGACCGGCAGCACGGCGGGCAGCGCGCCCACCGTGTACACCACCCGGCCGACCGCCGCGGCGGACAGGAACCGGTAGCACTCGTTCTCGTCCAGCGACCGCGGGCCGGACAGGGTGTTCTCCGCTGTCATACCGTCGATGGTGATACGCGGGCGGCCTGGCGGAGAGGGCCGATCGGCACCGTCCGACCCGCCGGGCGGCCCGGGACTCCCGGGCCGGGGTCCTGTCGGGCGGCTCACGGCACGAGCCGGACCGGAGCGCGCTCCGGCGCGGCCAGCACCTCGGTGGCGATCACGGCGGCCTGCACCCGGCGTTCCACGCCGAGCTTGGCCAGCAGCCGGGAGACGTGGTTCTTGACGGTCTTCTCCGCCAGGTAGAGCCGCTCGCCGATCTGGCGGTTGGTCAGCCCCTCGCCGACCAGGGCGAGCACCTCCCGCTCGCGCTCGGTGAGCTCGGGCAGGGCGGCGGCGGGCGCGGCCGCGTCGCCGCGCAGCCGGGCCATCAGCCGGGTGGTGGCGCCGGGGTCGAGCATCGACTGGCCGGAGGCCACGGTACGGACGGCGGAGATCAGGTCGGTGCCGGTGATCTGCTTGAGCACGTACCCGGCGGCGCCCGCCATGATGGCGTCCAGCAGGGCGTCCTCGTCGTCGAACGAGGTCAGGATCAGGCACGCCAACCCGGGCATCTGCGACCGCAGTTCACGGCAGACGGTGACGCCGTCGCCGTCCGGCAGGCGCATGTCGAGGATCGCCACGTCCGGGCGCAGCGCCGGGATCCGGGCCAGGGCCTGCGCGACGCTGCCGGCCTCGCCGACC
This sequence comes from Kitasatospora sp. NPDC048365, assembly GCF_043200835.1. Taxonomy (NCBI): domain Bacteria; kingdom Bacillati; phylum Actinomycetota; class Actinomycetes; order Kitasatosporales; family Streptomycetaceae; genus Kitasatospora; species Kitasatospora sp. NPDC048365. Next base: position 7,934 of record NZ_JBICYJ010000091.1, on the reverse strand, counting down.
ACGGTGAGCCCGGGCTCGTCGTTCAGCAGGTCGTGCACGCCCCGGCGGACCACCTCGTGGTCGTCGAGCAGGAACACCCGGACCGGGGTGTCCGCCTGGGCCGCTGCGCTCTGTGACATCAAATGCTCCGGGTGGAAGGACCCGGCGCCGGGCGGCAGCAGGTCGTCGGCATGTACCGAGCAGGAGTCTGCCGCAACGGTCCCGGTCCCGGTAGGGCCGTCCGGCCCTACCGGGACGAACGGGCCGTCAGCCGACGGTGGCGGCAGGCCGGTCGAGCGGGGCGGGCGGGGCTGGCGGCCCGAGCAGCTCGGCGGCGGCCCGCCGCGGGGTCGGGAAGCCGGCCGGTCCGTACCCGACCCGCAGCAGCATCTGCGGCACGCAGCGGTCCCGGCACAGCCCCGACATCCGGGCCCGCAGGTCGGGCCACTCGAGCGCCTGGTGCAGCATCGAGGCGCGGACGCCGTGCAGGGTGAGCAGCAGCAGGGCGTGCTGGAGCGCGAGACCGGCGTGCAGCCAGGCGGCCGGCCCGTCGTGCCGGGTGGTGAGCAGCAGCAGTTGCGGATCGGCCTCGAAGGCGCAGCGGTCGCGGGCCGGTCCGTCCGGCGGAACGGCGAAGCCGCGCAGCGGCAGGCGCCCGGTGCTGTCCAGCGGGCCGACGGCGTACCGGGGCAGGCCCCAGTCGGCGCCCGGGCCGGTCAGGCAGGCCAGCGTCTCGGCGCGGCGGGCCGGATCCTGGGTCAGGCGCTGCTCGGCGCGGGCGGTCAGCTCCAGCAGCCGGGTGCGGGCGAACGGTCCCGGGCGGCGCAGCTCGGCGCCGTCCAGGCGGACCGCGTCGCGCAGCTCCGAGAGGACCGGCTCGGGCACCGGCTCGGGTTCGAACGGCAGTCGGCTGGAGCGGCGGCGCCAGAGCGCCCGATGCAGGTCGGGTCGGCGCAGCAGGCCCGAGCGCGGCCGGCCCGCCAGCCGGACCGAGGCGAGCAGGCCCGGCCGGGACGGCTCGGGCAGCAGCCGGACCACCGGCTCCCGGCCCAGCCGGACGGCGGCGGCCATCAGGTTGCACAGCGCGGCGCCGACCGACAGGTGGACCGCGCGGGCGTCCGGGTCGCTCCGGGGCAGCAGGCGGCCGGGCGCGGCGTGCACGTGGATCGTGCGGTCGGGCGCGGAGGCCCGGAAGTACCACGGCTGGACGTTGTGGAGGGACGGTGCGGCGGCGGCCGCGGAGACGAGGGCGAGGGTCAGGTCCTCGTCGAGGGTGGTGCACGGCATGGTGCTGGGTCACTCCGTGGGCCGCCGGCAGCGCGGCGGCGGTCGAGGGTTCGGAGGTCGGGCGGTGCGGCGGGCCTGCCGGCGCAGGGCCGGGCCGGTCACGGCGGGCGGGATGCGGCGGGAGGGCAGGTGGGCCGCGGTTGCTGGTGACGTGGGCCGGTGGGCGCGAGGGGCACCGGGTGGTCGGGCCGGGCGGCCGTGGCGCGCGGGTCAGGGGCGGTCGGGCCCGGCCGGGTGGCTGTCGTGGCCGTCCGGCCGGTGGGCGGCCCGGCCGCTCCAGTCCGCCTCCAGGCGGGCCCAGGAGAGCTGCCAGGCGCGGTCCGCCCGGTGGTCGAGGGTCCGCAGCCGCACCGAGAGTCCCGCCACGACCAGGGCCGCCAGCGCCACGGCGACCAGCAGCCCGAGCACGGTCGCCCCGGTGGCGCGGCCGACGCCCGCGCCCACCAGCGCGGCGACCACCGCCCCGAGCGCGGCCAGCAGCACCGTCCGGCTGCGGGCCCGGTCCAGCGGCCGGCTGAGCTCGTCGATCTCCTCGTCGAGGGCCCGGTGCAGATGGAGCCGGGCCCGCACGGGCGACCAGCTGCGTTCCGGACGGGGTTCTCGACGGCGGGGACGGGCCATGGACGGGGGCTCCTTCGTCGGGGTCGGCGGTGCCCGCCACTCTTTCGCGCCCGCCCGTCCGCTCCCAGGGACCGACGGGGTACCCGGCCCGGGCCGGCCGGCGGCCCCGGTAGGGACCTTCGGCCCTCGGCACCGCCCGCTCGCGGCGTCAGGCTGGCCATGACCGCTCATCACTCCCGTGCGACATGGGGCACGGGCGAGGGGCCGGCTGCCGCGTGGGGGCGGTGGCCGGGGACGCGGGGAACCGGGGACGGGTGAGGCTCTCCCCGGTTCCCCGGCGTTCCGCCTGCTCCCTGCTCCCCGCTTCCGCCTCCCCCCTGCCCCCTGCTTCCTCGACGCTGCCGGTGCACTGTGCCCCGACGGTCAGTCGTGCGGGACGACCAGGACGGGCGCGTGCGCGTGGTGCAGGACGGCGTGCCCGACCGGTCCGAGGCGCGGGCCGAGCGGGAGGTGCCGCAGGCGGCGTCCGACGACGACCACGCCGGCGTCCGAGGACTGGTCGACCAGCGCCTGGGCGCCGGTGGCGAGCCGGCTGCACTCGACCACGGCGACCTCCGGGAACTTCTCGCGCCAGCCGGCCAGCGCGTCCGACAGCAGCTCCCCCTCGATCAGGCGGAACTCCTCGGTCTCCACCTGGGGCGCGACCCAGCCCGCGTAGCCCCACACCGGCGGCGGCGTCCACCCGTGCACCGCGCGCAGCACGGCACCGCGCCGGGCGGCCTCCCGGAACGCGTACTCGACCACCTCGGCGGACGGCGCGTGGGTGTCGACGCCGAGGACGACCGGCGCCCCGTCCGGGTCCGGCCGGCGCCCGGCCTCGTGGGCCCGGACCAGGGCGGTCGGGATCGGGCAGCGGGCCGTGACACCGAGCCCCACCGAGCCGACCACCAGCCCCTCGAACCCGCCGACCCCGCGCGAGCCGAGCACCAGCAGCTCCGCCTCCGGATCGGCGGCGGCGTCGACCAGGACGTCGACCACCGGCCCGCCGCCCAGCAGGTCGGCACGGACCTCCAGGCCGGGGTGGGTGGTGCGCAGCGCGTCCTGGGTGCGGGCGAGCATCCGGGTGGTCAGCGTGCGGACGTCGACCGGCATCGAGGCCCCGGCGTGCGCGTCGTCGAGCCAGGTCTCGACGTGGACCAGCCGCAGCGCCAGCCGGCGCCGGACGGCCTGGTCGGCGGCCCAGCCCGCGGCCGTGGTGCTCTCGACCGAACCGTCGAGTCCGGCCAGTACGTACGCGGTCACGGTGAACGTCCTTCCGTTGCGGGGGAGATGGCACCCGGGCCGTCCCGGGCACCACCAGCCTCCGCCCCGCGGGGCGGCGCCGGGGAGGGCCGGGCGGGTCCCCGGGACCGGGTCGCAGGTCCCGCTCCGCGGGCGTGAGCCGTGCCCCAACGACCCTGGGGCCGCAGGCGTCCGCGGCCCGACGATGGGAGCCGCCCGCAGGACACCGAAGCCCGAGGAGGGCCCTGCCATGTCCGTCACCGCCGACCCGGCCGCGCACCCGCTGAGCGAGTCCGAGCTCCGCTCGCTGGACGCCCACTGGCGGGCCGCCAACTACCTGGCGGCAGGCCAGATCCACCTGCTCGCCAACCCGCTGCTGCGCGAACCGCTCCGGCCCGAGCACATCAAGCCCCGGCTGCTCGGACACTGGGGCACCTCGCCCGGCCTCAACCTGGTGCACACCCACCTCGACCGGGTGGTCCGGTGCCGCGACCTGGACACGATCTGCGTCTGGGGGCCCGGCCACGGCGGACCGGCCGTGCTCGCCAACTCCTGGCTGGACGGCAGCTACACCGACACCTACCCCACCGTCACCCGGGACGCCGAGGGCATGGCCCGGCTCTTCCGGCAGTTCTCCTTCCCCGGCGGGGTGCCCAGCCACGTCGCCCCCGAGACCCCGGGCTCCCTCCACGAGGGCGGGGAACTCGGCTACGCCCTCTCCCACGCGTACGGCGCCGCCCTGGACAACCCCGGCCTGCTGGTCGCCTGCGTGATCGGCGACGGCGAGGCCGAGACCGGGCCGCTCGCCGCCTCCTGGCACGGCAACAAGTTCCTCGACCCGGTGCACGACGGCGCCGTCCTGCCGATCCTGCACCTCAACGGCTGGAAGATCGCCAACCCGGCCGTGCTCGCCCGGCTGCCCGAGGCCGAACTCGACGCCCTGCTGCGCGGCTTCGGCCACCAGCCGCTGTACGTCGCCGGCGACGACCCGGCCGCCGTCCACCGGGCCCTGGCCGCCGCCCTGGACACGGCCCTGGACCGGATCGCCGCCATCCAGCACGCCGCCCGCGCCGAGGGCAGCACCCGCCGCCCGCACTGGCCGCTGATCGTGCTGCGCACCCCCAAGGGCTGGACCGGCCCGGCCGAGGTCGGCGGGCTTCCCGTCGAGGGCACCTGGCGCTCCCACCAGATCCCGCTCGACCGGGTCCGCGAGGACCCCGAACAGCTGGCCGCCCTGGAGACCTGGCTGCGCTCCTACCGTCCCGAGGAGCTCTTCGACGAGGACGGCCGGCCCACCGACCTCGTCCTCGGCTGCGTCCCCGCGGGCGACCGCCGGCTCGGCGCCAACCCGCACGCCAACGGCGGCCTGCTGCTGCGCGACCTGCCCCTGCCGCCGTACCGCCGGCACACCGTCGCCGTCGACAAGCCCGGCGCCACGCTCCACGAACCCACCCGGGTGCTCGGCGCACTGCTCGCCGACGTCATGGCCGCCACCGCCGACCGCCGCGACTTCCGCCTGGTCGGCCCGGACGAGACCGCGTCCAACCGGCTCCAGGACGTCTACACGGCCACCGGCAAGGCCTGGCAGGCCGCCACCCTGCCGGTCGACGAGCACCTCGCCGCCGACGGCCGGGTGATGGAGATCCTCTCCGAACACACCTGCCAGGGCTGGCTGGAGGGCTACCTGCTGACCGGCCGGCACGGCCTGTTCTCCTGCTACGAGGCCTTCGTCCACATCGTCGACTCGATGGTCAACCAGCACATCAAGTGGCTGCGCACCAGCCGCGCCCTGCCCTGGCGGGCACCGATCGCCTCGCTCAACTACCTGCTCACCTCGCACGTCTGGCGCCAGGACCACAACGGCTTCTCGCACCAGGACCCCGGCTTCGTCGACCACGTGCTCAACAAGAGTCCCGAGGCCGTCCGGGTCTACCTGCCGCCGGACACCAACACCCTGCTCGCCGTCGCCGACCACGTGCTGCGCAGCCGCGACCTGGTCAACGTGGTGGTGGCCGGCAAGCAGCCCTGCTTCGACTGGCTGGACGCCGAACAGGCCCGGCTGCACTGCGCCCGCGGCGCCGGGATCTGGGACTGGGCGGGCACCGAGCACGGCCGGCGCGAACCCGACGCGGTGCTCGCCTGCGCCGGGGACGTGCCGACCCAGGAGGTCCTCGCCGCGGCCGACCTGATCCGCCGCCACCTGCCCGGGCTGGCGCTGCGGGTGGTCAACGTGGTCGACCTGGCCCGGCTGATGCCCGCCGAGGAGCACCCGCACGGCATGCCCGACGCCGAGTTCGACGCCCTGTTCACCCGCGACCGGCCGGTGGTGTTCGCGTACCACGGCTACCCGTGGCTGATCCACCGGCTCGCCTACCGCCGGGCCGTCCACCCGCAGCTGCACGTGCGCGGCTACAAGGAGTCCGGCTCCACCACCACGCCGTTCGACATGGTGGTCCGCAACGACCTCGACCGGTACCGGCTGGTCATGGACGTCATCGACCGGGTGCCCGGCCTCGCCGCCCGCGCCGCCGACGTCCGGCAGGACATGGCCGACCGGCGGGCCCGGCACCACGACTGGATCCGCGCCCACGGCACCGACCTGCCCGAGGTCGCCGACTGGCAGTGGACCGGGTGACACCGGCCCCGTCCGGACCGCCCGACCGGCGTGGTGCCGCCGGTCGGGCGGTGGGGGCTCGGTAGCGTCGGTGAGTGCTGTCGTCGCGCCGTCTGACCGGCTCCGGGGTGCTGTTGGTGGTCGTGGTCGCCGTGGCGGCGCTGCTGGCGGCCGGGGTGGCGGTGGTCGGCCTGGTGCTGCACGACCACCACGAGGAGGCGGCCCGCCGGCTGGAGACCCGCTGGCAGCCCGCCGCCGCGGAGCTCGCCGCCGAGCGGGTGGCGGTCGGCGACCTGCGGGCGGCCTGCCTGGCGGGTACCGGTGCCGGTGCCGGTGCGGGTGGCGGCGGGAGCGCGGGTGGGGGTGCGGACGCCGAGGTGCTGCGGCAGGACGCGTCCGGGCGGCTGGCGGAGCACCTGGCGGCGCTCGACCGGCTCACGGCCGGCACGACGGCGCGGCTGGACTCGGCCCTCGCGGGGCTGCGGACGAGCACCGACCGGTGGACGGCGGACTCCGCGCCGGGGCGGGCACCGGAGGTGGTGCGGGTGTGCGCGCTGCCCGGGCCGACGGCCGGCGGGCCGGCCGCGGCGGGCACGTACGCGGACGTCGACGCCCGGACCGGCGAGGTGGCGGTGGCGCTGGAGGAGGTGCGCCGCCGCGAGGTGGAGGGCACCGCGTGGCACATGACCGCGGTGCTGCTGTACATCCTGGGCCTGTCCGCCGCGCTGCTGGTCACCGCCATCGGCGCGGCGTGGCTGCTGCAGCGCCGCTACCTCGCCCCGGCGGCCGCGCTCGCCGAGGACCTGCGCCGCACCGCGGTGGGGGACCCGGCCGTCCCGGCGCGCTCCCGCACGGCCGGCGGCTGGATCGGGCGGCTGCGGCGGGAGGCGGAGGGCGTCAGCGAGCGGCTCGCCCTGTCGCAGCGGCAGGCCCGCCGCGACCAGGAGGCGCTCGTCCAGGTCGGACCGGCCGTCCAGGGCCTGCGGGAGATCCTCACCGGCCGCTCGGACCCGGGCCCCGACCTGGTCGTCGACGCGGACGTGCGGGCCGCCGAGGGGCTGATCGCCGGCGACTACCTCGGCGTGCTGCCGCTGCCCGACGGCGCCACCGCGGTCTTCCTCGGCGACGTCTCCGGCCACGGCGTGGACGCCGGGCTGCTGGCCGTCCGCCTCAAGACGGTCGTCACCGTCGGCCTGCGGCTCGGACGCGACCTGGACACCACGCTGCGCGCGGTCTGGCAGGCCCTGGCCGCCGAGGACGAACGCTTCACCACGCTGGCCGTCGCCGTCGTCGACCCCGGGCGCTCCACCCTCAGCTGGGTCAACGCCGGGCACGAGGAGCCGTTCCTGCGCCGCGCCGACGGCCGGGTCGAGCGCCTGGAGGCCACCGGCCCGATCGTCCACCCGTTCCTCGAACCCGCACCCGGCACCTGGCAGGTGCGCACCACCGGCTTCCTCCCGGGGGACCTGCTGCTGCTCTCCACCGACGGCCTCACCGAGGGCCGCGGGGCGGACGGCGAGGAGTTCGGCGACCGCCGGGTCACCGAGGTCCTCGCCGCCGCCGACGCCCCCACCCCGCAGGCGGCCGTCCGCGCCCTCTACGAGGCCTCCGAACGCTTCGGCCTGGACTGGTCCCGCGACGACGTCAGCCTGCTCGCCGCCGCCCACCGCCCCGGGCCCCGGCTCCCGGTGGCCTGAGCAGGCTACTGAACTTGATCGGGTGAAGTCGGAGCTGTTCACCTGACGGCGGCCGGTCCGCGCCGGTAGCCGTAGAGCGTGAGATACGCACAGGGCGGCGGACTGACCGACGCCGGGAGGGCCGCGAGGGAGCGGATTCGGCTGCAGGCCGTGGATCGCTTCGAGGCCGGGCAGGGGAACAGGAAGATCGCTGCCGCGTTGCGGGTCAGCGAGCGGTCCGTGGAGCGGTGGCGCCGGCAGTGGCGCGAGCGCGGCGAAGCGGGGGTCCTGTCGAAGGGATCGCCAGGTCGACCGAAACTCAGCGAAGCGCAGATCGCCAGGCTGGAACGGGAGTTGGAGCGCGGGCCGCTGGCTCACGGCTGGGTCGACCAGCGGTGGACGCTGGCGCGGATCAAGACGCTAATCGGCCGGCTGTTCCACGTGGGCTACACGGTGGAGGGCACCTGGAGACTGCTGAAGCGGCACGGCTGGTCCTGGCAGCAGCCGGCCCGGCGGGCGATCGAGCGTGACGACCG
>NZ_JBICYJ010000090.1:0-11146 GCF_043200835.1 Kitasatospora sp. NPDC048365 | reverse complement strand
ACCGGCCGCCGTCCGGGTCCAGACCTTTCAGGACGTGGTCGGCGGTCAGCACCAGCCTGGGTGCGACCAGATACCCCGTCCCGAACCCCTTCCCGTCCTCACCCTTGAGGGCTACCCGGATCTGCACCCGGCGATCCAACTCCAACGAACACTCCCCCTCAAACCCCCGGCCACCCGCCCCACTGGTGGACCGGTATGGCTACTCCCTGTCGCGGACCTCGACGTTACCGCCGCCAGTCTGCTGAGGGGTCAGCTTCATGTGCACCGTGTGGGTGGCCTCGCTACCGCTCTCCTTCCTCCCGCCCAGACTGATCACGCTCCACTTCAGCCCGCCGTTCACACCCTTCGCACCGGTCAGCTCCAGACCGAGGTCCAGGGTGATCTCCCCCATCGAGAACCGCACACCCTTGTCACCCCCGCCCACCGGGTCCGCGATCCGACGCTGCGCCTCGGCAATCTGATGTGTTCGCGGAGTTCCCAGACCGCACCGTTGAGCAGCGTGCGTACCCGATCCGGACCGACGCTGTCGTCGCCGCCTCGGCGGACCAGCCAGACGGCAGGTACCGGTCAATAGTGAGACCCCGGCGGTAGAGGATTCTCTTCGAGCCAGCGTCGGACGGTTGCTGCGTCCTGTGGGCGTCCAAGCGCGTCCAGCACTTGCGCTTGCAGGTTCAGCACCGCGTGGAGTCGCGGCAGTAAGGAGGGCGTAGTGACGATGTGAGCCCGATAACACTCCACAGATGCGCTTGTGGCACGTAGCGCTTCAGACAGATCACCGCCGCGCGCCATGAGCAGGGCCCAGATGGTCAGTGAGGTGGCGAGGTCGGGTTCGTAGGCGGCCGGGTTCGCGGCCGCCAGCCGCCGGTAGATGTCCACGGCCTGCTCGGTGGCGGTCAGGGCCTCGACTCGCCGCCCGGCCTCCGACAGACCGTTGCCGAGGTTGGTCAGCGAGGCGGCGAGGTTGGGTTCGTAGGCGGCGGGGTTGTCGGCGGCCAGCCTCCGGTCGATGTCAACCGCCTGCTCGATGGTGGTCAGGGCCTCCGCCTGCTGCCCCGCCTCCGACAGCCGGATGCCGAGGTTGGTCAGCGAGGCGGCGAGTTCGGGCTCGAAGGCGGCTCGGTTGCCGGCGGCCAGCCGCCGCCGGATCTCTACCGCCTGTTGCTCCGCGGTCAGGGCCTCCGCCCGCCGCCCCACCTCCGACAGGCGGATACCGAGGTTGGACAGTGAGCGGGCGAGGTCGGGTTCGAAGGCGGCGGGGTTCGTGGCGGCCAGCCGCCGCCGGATCTCCACTGCCTGCTCGGTGGTGGTCAGGGCCTCCGCCCGCCGTCCTGCTGCCGACAGATGAGCACCGAGGTTGGTCAGCGAGCGCGCGAGGACGGGCTCGAAGGCGGCCGGGTTCGCGGCGGCCAGCCGCCGCCGGATCTCCACCGCCTGTTGCTCCGCGGTCAGGGCCTCCGCCCGCTGCCCCACCTCCGACAGATGAGCACCGAGGTTGGACAGCGAGGCGGCAAGGTCGGATTCGAAGGCGGCGGGGTTCGCGGCGGCCAGCCGCCGCCGGATCTCCACTGCCTGCTCGGTGGCGGTCAGGGCCTCGGCCCGCCGCCCCACCTCCGACAACCGGATGCCGAGGTTGGTCAGCGAGGCGGCGAGGTCGGGCTCGTAGGCGGCTCGGTTGGCGGCCGCCAACCGCCGCCGGATCTCTACCGCCTGCTCGGTGGCGGTCAGGGCCTCGGCCCGCCGCCCCACCTCCGACAACCAGACACCGAGGTTGGACAGCGAGGCGGCGAGGTCGGATTCGAAGGCGGCGGGGTTGGCGGCCGCCAGCCGCCAGTAGATCTCCACCGCCTGCTCGCTGGTGGTCAGGGCCTCGGCCCGCCGCCCCACCTCCGACAACCGGATGCCGAGGTTGGTCAGCGAGGCGGCGAGGTCGGATTCGAAGGCGGCGGGGTTGGCGGCCGCCAGCCGCCGGTAGATCTCCACCGCCTGCTCGCTGGTGGTCAGGGCCTCCGCCTGCCGCCCCGCCTCCGACAACCAGATGCCGAGGTTGGTCAGCGAGGTGGCGAGGTCGGGTTCATAGGCGGCGGGATCCTCGTGTGCGAGTTCCCGGTGGGTCTGGGTGAGGGTGGCGGTGAGCCGCAGGGCGAGCGGGTTGACGATGCGGGAGGGGTGCGGGAGTGCGGCGGAGGCGGCCCGGAGGGCCTGGTATGAAGGGGGGACGTCGTTCAGGGCCGCGTCGAGGGTGCGGAGTACGTCGTCGCTTTCGTCGGTGCGGTGGGCGTTGTAGTGGGCGATGGCGGCGCGGGCCAGGACGGTGATGGTCTGGGCCTGTTGATCTGGGCCGGCTGCGTTGAGGAGGGCGGGTAGTTCGATGCCGCCCTTCATCAGGGTGCGGGTGGCGTGGTACTCGGCGATGCGGTCGGGTTGGAGCGAGCCCCAGTAGCGGTCGGGGTCGGCCGGGTACAGGCGGGCGAGCCACGCTGCGGTGCGCGCGGTCTTGTCTGCGGGCATGCCCGGGACCGTGGCGAGAACGCGGGTGGCGCTGCTGGAGGTGGCGGCACCGCACAGGGCCGCGATGGCGACGGTGGCCTTCAGGGTGGTGGTGTCCAGGCCGAGTTCGAAGGCGTCTGAGTCTGCGCTGTCTTTCCAGAAGCGTTCCTCGTGCTCCAGCAGGATCTCCTCGGCCGGGGTGCCGGGAGCAGTGGTCGCGGGGCGAGGGCCGTGCTGGAGGAGGGCGACCAGGGCGGTCATCTGCAGGGTGAGGGCGTTGTCGTAGCGGGAGTGGGCCAGGTCGTCCACGGGGCGGATCGAGTCGGCCAGGGCCGCCCAGTCGTGGTCGGACACGCTGGGGACGCGAGGGAGTAGGAGCGCCAGGTCGCGGGCGGCGTTGCGGAAGTCGATGGTCCGGTCTCTCTCTGGCCGGTCAGCGGCCTGGAGCGGGCCGAGGGGGACAGCGGGGGCCGAAGTCAGGAGGCGGCGGACGGGCGGGGTGGCACTGAGGGTGTCGGTGCGCCATTCGCCGTCGGAGCGGGCGAGCAGCAGCAGGCGGACGCGGTGACGGGTGGTGTGCAGGTGGGTGACGAGGCGGCGTAGGAGGCGGGGACGGGTCTCGGCGTAGTCCACGACGAGGAGCAGCGGAAGCGCGGTGCTCAGGGTGGTGAGGTCGGGTGGGGTGTCGTGGTCGGTGAGGTCGGAGCGCAGGTGGCCGGTGACCCAGTTCTCTCGGCTGAGGGTGTCGGTGAGGTGGCGGGCGAGGCGTGTTTTGCCCTGGCCGCCGGGGCCGGTGATCACGCGGATCGCGATCTTGGCCGGGTCGGTGGTGCACCAGGCATGCAGGTCGGCGAGTTCCCGGTCGCGGCCGTGGAAGGCGACGGCTTCGGTGTCGGCGCGCAGCAGGCTGGCGGGTGAGTCCAGGTCGCGGTCGGCGGCGGCGGGTTTGAGCAGGTGGGCGGGTTCGCTGGGTTCGAGGACCGGGTTCCAGCCAGTGTGCTCGGTGATGAGTCGGCGGAACTCGGAGGGCCGACCCTCACGGTCGGTGAGGAGTCGGCTGATGGGGGTGGCGGTCAGGCGGGTTCCGCCGTCGGCCTGGCGGTCGTGGCGGACGATGCCGCACAGCAAGTCGCCTCCGAAGCCATCGTCGACCAGGACCGCCGCCCCGGACATACCGGACCACCGGGTGCCGCCGTTGCTCGGAGGGCTGGCTGGCACAGGGGTGACGCTGGAGACCTCGTAGCGGCCGGCCAGCGCCCCGGTGCCCGGGGCGATCCGGCCCTCCAACTGCTCGTCCAGGCGGCCCCACTTGCTGTCTTTCTGCAGGCGTGGGAAGCCGGTCAGGGCGACCGGGTGGGATGGGGTGCCGATGAGGCGTCCGTAGCGCTGGGGCGGCTTGGCGACCAGGTCGGACAGGGACTCGGGGACGGGCCAGTCGCAGTCGGCGGCGATCTCGACCAGCGAGGCGTCGACTTCGTCATCCCGCTGCCGCCAGATCACCGTCGCCGGGTACTCCCGCTCGCCCGCGTCCGGCTGGCACACCGTCACCGCGAACCGGCCGCCGTCCGGGTCCAGACCTTTCAGGACGTGGTCGGCGGTCAGCACCAGCCTGGGTGCGACCAGATACCCCGTCCCGAACCCCTTCCCGCCCTCACCCCGCAGAGCCACCCGGATCTGCACACGCCGGTCGAACTCCAACGAAGACTCCCCCGATCCCGGCCAGCCGCCCCGCCGGCCAACCGGTTCGGCTACGGCTACTCCCTGTCGCGGACCTCGACGTTACCGCCACCGGCCTGCTGGGGAGTCGGCTTCACGTGCACCGTGTGGGTGGCCTTGGTACCGCTCTCCTTCTTCCCACCCCAGGCTGATCACGCTCCACTTCAACCCACCGTTCACACCCTTCGTACCGGCCAGCTCCAGACCCGGGTCCGTTGAGCAGCGCGCATACCCGATCCGGACCGGCGCTGTCGTCGCCGCCTCGGCGGGCCAGCCGGACGGCGGGTACCGGTCAATTGCGGGAACCCGGCGGCAGAGGGTTCTCGTCGAGCCAGCGCCGGACGGTTGCTGCGTCCTGTGGGCGTGCAAGCGCGCCCAGCACTTGCACTTGCAGGTTCAGCACCGCGTGGAGTCGCGGCAGCAGGGAGGGCATAGCAACGATGTGAGCCCGATAACACTCCACGGCTTCACCCGTGGCACGCAGCGCTCCAGAAAGATCACCTCCGCGCGCCATGAGCAGGGCCCAGATGGTCAGTGAGGCGGCGAGGTTTGGTTCGTGGGCGCCTGGGTTGTCGGCCGCCAGCCGCCGTCGAATCTCCACCGCCTGCTCGGTGGCGGTCAGGGCATCCGCCCATCGCCCCGCACCCGACAGACGGTTGCCGAGGTTGGACAGCGAGGCGGCGAGGTCGGGTTCGAAGGCGGCCGGGTTGCCGGCCGCCAGCCGCCGGTAGATGTCCACCGCCTGCTCGGCGGCGGTCAGGGCATCCGCCCATCGCCCCGCACCCGACAGACGGTTGCCGAGGTTGGACAGCGAGCGGGCGAGGTCGGGCTCGAAGGCATCGGGGTTGCCGGCCGCCAGCCGCCGTCGGATCTCCACCGCCTGCTGTTCTGCGGTCATCGCCTCGGCATGGCGCCCGGCCTCCGACAGACGGATGCCGAGGTTGGACAGTGAGGCGGCGAGGTTGGGTTCGAAGGCATCGGGGTTGCCGGCCGCCAGCCGCCGGTAGATGTCCACCGCCTGCTCGGTGGCGGCCAGGGCCTCCGCCCGCCGCCCCGCATCAGCCAGACGGTTACCGAGGTTGGACAGCGAGGCGGCGAGGTCGGGTTCGAACGCAGCTGGTTTGTCGGCGGCCAGCCGCCGACGGATCTCCACGGCCTCTGCGGACGCGGTCAGGGCCTCGGCTCGCTGGCCCGCACCCGATAGATGTGCGCCGAGGTTGGACAGCGATGTGGCGAGGTCGGGCTCGAAGGCGGCGGGATCCTCATGAGCGAGTTGCCGCTGGACGTCCGTGAGGGTGGCGGTGAGCCGTACGGCAAGCGGAGTGATGACGAGAGTGGGATGTGGGAGTGCGGCCGTGACGGCCCGGAGGGCCTCGTAGTGGAGGGAGAAGCCGTCCAAAGCCTCGCTGAGGGTCCGCAGAACGTCGTCGCTGTCGGCAGTGCGGTCGGCGTTGTAGTGGGCGATGGCCGCCCGGGCCAGGACGGTGACGGCCTGGGCCTGTTGACCGGGGTCCGCGGTGGCGAGGAGGGCAGGCAGGTCAACGTCGTACCGGGCGAGGGCGCGGGTGGCGTGGTACTCGGCGATGCGGTCGGGTTGGAGGGAACCCCAGTGGCGGTCGGGGTCGGCCGGGTACAGGTGCGCGAGCCAGTCGGCGGTGCGCCTGGTCTTGTGGGTGGGCACCTCCGGGAGCGCCGCCAGGACGCGGGTGGCGGCGTCGGAGTTGTCTGCGCCGCACAGGGCCGCGACGGCGACGGCGGCCTTCAGGGTGGCGGTGTCCAGGCCGAGTTCGAAGGCGTCGGCGTCGGCGCTGTCCTTCCAGAAGCGTTCCTCGTGCTCCAGCAGGATCTCCTCGGCCGGGGTGCCGGGTGCGGCGGTTGCGGGGCGCGGGCCGTGCTGGAGGAGGGTGACCAGGGCGGTCATCTGCAGGGTGAGGGCGTTGTCGTAGCGGGGATGGGCCAGGTCGTCCGCAGGGCGGACCGTGCCGGCGAGCGTAGCCCAGTCGTGGTCGGGCACGCTGTGGACACGCGGCATCAGAAGAGCAAGGTCACGGGCGGCGTTGCGGAAGCCGGTGGTCCGGTCCTGGGCGGTCCGGCCGGCGGGTTGGAGCGGGCCGAGTGGGACGACGGGGGCCGCGCCCAAGAGGCGGCGGACAGGCGGGGTGGCGCTGAGGGTGTCGGTGCGCCATTCACCGTCGGAGCGGGCGAGCAGCAGCAAGCGGACGCGGTGGCGGCTGGCGTGCAGCTGGGTGACGAGGCAGCGCAGCAGACGGGGGCGGGTCTCGGCGTAGTCCACGACGAGGAGCAGCGGAAGCGCGGTGCTCAGCGGGGTGAGGTCGGGTTCGGGGTTGCGGTCGGTGAGGTCGGAGCGCAGGTGTCCGGTGATCCAGTTCTCTCGGCTGAGGGTTTCGGTGAGGTGGCGGGCGAGGCGTGTCTTGCCCTGTCCGCCGGGGCCGGTGACCACGCGGATCGCGATCCTGGCCGGGTCGTCGGCGCACCATGAGCTCAGGTCCGCGAGTTCTTGGTCGCGGCCGTGGAAAGCGACGGCCGCGGTGTCGGCGCGCAGCAGGCTGGCGGGTGAGTCCAGGTCACGGTCGGCGGTGGCTGGCTTGAGCAGCTTTACGGGTTCGATGGGTTCGAGGACCGGGTCCCAGCCGGTGTGCTGGGTGATGAGCCGACGAAACTCGGACGGCCGGCCCTCACGATCGGTGAGGAGGCTGCTGATGGGGGTGGCAGTCAGGCGGGTGCCGCCGTCGGCCTGACGGTCCTCGCGGACGATGCCGCACAGCAGGCCGCCGCCGAAGCCATCGTCGGCCAGGACCGCCGCCCCGGACACGCCGGACCAGCGAGTACCGCCGCTGCTCGGAGGGCCGGCGGGCACCGGGGTGTCGCTGGTGACCTCGTAGCGGCCGGCCAGCGCCCCGGTGCCCGGGGCGATCCGGCCCTCCAGTTGCTCGTCCAGGCGGCCCCGATCCTCGTCCTTCTGCAGACGCGGAAAGCCGGTCAGGGCGACCGGGTGGGAGCGGGTGCCGATGAGGCGTCCGTAGCGCTGGGGCGGCCTGGCGACCAGGTCGGACAGGGACTCGGGAACGGGCCAGTCGCAATCGGCGGCGATCTCGACCAGCGAGGCATCCACCTCGTCGTCACGCCGCCGCCAGACCACCGCCGCCGGGTACTCCCCCTCGCCTGCGTCCGGCTGGCACACCGTGACCGCGAAGCGTCCGCCGTCCGGGTCCAGGTCGTCCAGGACGTGGTCGGCGGTCAGCACCAGTCTCGGTGCGACCAGGTACCCCGTCCCGAAACCCTTCCCGTCCTCACCCTTGAGGGCTACCCGGATCTGAACCCGGCGATCAAACTCCAACGAACACTCCCCGATCCCGGTCAGCCGCCCCCGCCGGCCAACCGGTACCGGTACGGCTACTCCCTGTCTCGGACCTCGACGTTACCGCCACCGGCCTGCTGAGGAGTCAGCTTCACGTGCACCGTGTGGGTGGCCTTGCTGCCGCTCTCCTTCTTCCCACCCAAACTGATCACGCTCCACTTCAACCCACCGTTCACACCCTTCGTACCGGCCAGCTCCAGACCCAGGTCTGTTGAGCAGCGCGCATACCCGATCCGGACCGGCGCTGTCGTCGCCGCCTCGGCGGGCCAGCCGGACGGCGGGTACCGGTCAATTGCGGGATTCCTGAGGCACAGGATTCTCGTTGAGCCAGCGCCGGACGGTCGCTGCGTCCTGCGGGCGTCCCAGCGCGTCTAGGAGCGATGCTTGCAGGTTCAGCACCGCGTGGAGTCGCGGCAGTAGTGAGGGCATAGCGACAATGTGAGCCCGGTAACACTCCACGGCTGCACCCGTGGCACTTAACGCTTCAGACAGATTACCTCCGCGCGCCATGAGTAGGGCCCGGATGGTCAGTGAGGTGGCGAGGTCGGGTTCGAAGGCGGCCGGGTTGGCGGCCGCCAGCCGCCGGTAGATGTCCGTTGCCTCCGCGGCCGCGATCAGGGCCTCGGTCCGCTGCCCCGCCTCCGACAGGCGGTTGCCGAGGTTGGACAGCGAGCGAGCGAGGTCGGGCTCGTAGGCGGCCGGGTTGTCGGTGGCCAGCCGGCGCCGGATCTCCACCGCCTGCTCGGTGACAGTCAGGGCCTCGGCCCGCCGCCCCGCCTCCGACAGGCGGTTGCCGAGGTTGGACAGCGAGCGAGCGAGGTCGGGCTCGTAGGCGGCGGGGTTGCTGGCGGCCAGCCGGCGCCGGATCTCCACCGCCTGCTGCTCCGCGGTCAGGGCCTCGGCCCGCCGCCCCGCCTCCGACAGACGGATGCCGAGGTTGGACAGTGAGCTGGCGAGGTCGGGCTCGTAGGCGGCCGGGTTGGCGGCCGCCAGTCGGCGCCGGATCTCCACCGCCTGCTCGGTGACAGTCAGGGCCTCGGCCCGCTGCCCCGCTTCCGACAGGCGGTTGCCGAGGTTGGACAGCGAGGCGGCGAGGTCGGGTTCGTAGGCGGCCGGGTTGGCGGCCGCCAACCGCCGGTAGATGTCCGTTGCCTCCGCGCCCGCGGTCAGGGCCTCAGCTCGCTGGCCCGCCTTCGACAGACGGATGCCGAGGTTGGTCAGGGAGCCGGCGAGGTCGGGTTCGTAGGTGGCCGGGTTGGCGGCCGCCAACCGCCGGTAGATGTCCGTTGCCTCCGCGCCCGCGGTCAGGGCCTCAGCCCGCCGCCCCGCCTCCGACAGACGGATGCCGAGGTTGGACAGCGAGCTGGCGAGGTCGGGCTCGTAGGCGGCCGGGTTGTCGGCCGCCAACCGGCGCCGGATCTCCACCGCCTGCTCGGTGACAGTCAGGGCCTCAGCCCGCCGCCCCGCATCCGACAGATGAGCACCGAGGTTGGACAGCGAGGTGGCGAGGTCGGGTTCGTAGGTGGCCGGGTTGGCGGCCGCCAACCGCCGGTAGATGTCCGTTGCCTCCGCGGCCGCGGTCAGGGCCTCAGCCCGCCGTCCCGCACCCGACAGATGAGCGCCCAGGTTGGACAGGGAGCCGGCGAGGTCGGGCTCGTAGGCGGCCGGGTTGGCGGCCGCCAACCGCCGGTATAGGTCAACCGCCTGTTCGGTGGTGGTCAGGGCCTCAGCCCGCCGCCCCGCATCCGACAGATGAGCGCCCAGGTTGGACAGCGAGACGGCGAGGTCGGGCTCGTAGGCGGCGGGATCCCTGTGTGCGAGTTCCCGCTGGACGTCCGTGAGGGCGGCGGTGAGTCGTAGGGCGAGCGGGTTGACGATGCGGGAGGGGTGGGGGAGTGCGGCGGAGGCGGCCCGGAGGGTCTGGTCGGAGAGTGGTACGCCGTCCAGGGCCATGTCGAGGATGTGAAGTACTCGGTCGCTGTCTGTGGTGCGGTCGGCGTTGTAGTGGGCGATGGCCGCGCGGGCCAGGACGGTGACGGTCTGGGCCTGTTGGCCGGGGTCCGCGGTGGTGAGGAGCGCGGGCAGGTCGACGCCGTACTGGGTAAGGGCGCGGGTGGCGTGGTACTCGGCGATGCGGTCTGGCTGGAGCGAGCCCCAGTAGCGGTCGGGATCGGCCGGGTACAGCTGCGCGAGCCAGGCGGCGGTGCGCGCGGTCCTGTGGGCGGGAATCGTAGGCAAGGTTGCCAGGACGCGGGTGGCGGCGTCGGAGGTGGCGGCTCCGCACAGGGCCGCGACGGCGACGGCGGCCTTGAGGGTGGTGGTGTCCAGGTCGAGTCTGAACCCGGGGGCCTGCGCGCTGTCCTCCCAGAAGCCTTCTTCGTGCTCCAGCACGATCTCCTCCGCCGGAGTGCCGAAAGCAGTGGTCGCGGGGCGCGGGCCGTGCTGAAGGAGGGCGACTAGGGCGGTCATCTGCAGGGTGAGGGCGTTGTTGTAGCGGGGGTGGGCCAGGTCGTCTGCGGGCCGGACCGAATCGGCGAGAGTAGCCCAGTCGCAGTCGGGCACGCTGGGGACCTGCGGGAGCAGCAGCGCCAGGTCACGGACGGCATGCCGGAAGTCGATGTTGCGGTCTCGGGCGGGACGGCCGGCGGGCTGGAGCGGGCCGAGCGGAATGACAGGCGCCCCGGCCAGCAGGCGGCGAACCGCCGGGATGGCTTTGAGGGTGTCGGTGCGCCACTCGCCGTCGGAGCGGGCGAGTAGCAGCAGGCGGACGCGGTGGCGGGTGGTGTGGAGGTGGGTGATCAGGCGGCGCAGCAGGCGGGGGCGGGTCTCCGCGTAGTCGACGACGAGGAGCAGGGGCAACGCGGTGGTCAGGGGGGTGAGGTCGGGTGGAGTGTCGTGGTCGGTGAGGTCGGAGCGGAGGTGGCCGGTGATCCAGTTTTCTCGGCTGAGGGTGTCGGTGAGGTGGCGGGCGAGGCGTGTTTTGCCCTGGCCGCCGGGGCCGGTGACCACGCGGATCGCGATCTTGGCGGGATCGTCGGCGCACCAGTCGTGCAGGTCGGCGAGTTCGCTGTCGCGGCCGTGGAAGGCGACGGCTTCGGTGTCGGCGCGCAGCAGGGCGGCGGGTGAGTCCAGATCGCGGTCGACAACGGCGGGTTTGAGCAGCTTTGCGGGTTCGATGGGTTCGAGGACCGGGTCCCAGCCGGTGTGCTCGGTGATGAGCCGGCGGAAATCTGAGGGCCGACCCTCACGGTCGGTGAGGAGTCGGCTGATGGGGGTGGCAGTCAGGCGGGTTCCGCCGTCGGCCTGACGGTCTTCGCGGACGATGCCGCACAGCAGGTCGCCGCCGAAGCCATCGTCGACCAGGACCGCCGCCCCGGACATACCGGACCACCGGGTGCCGCTCGAAGCAGGCGGGCCGGCGGGCACCGGGGTGTCGCTGGTGATCTCGTACCGGCCGGCCAGCGCCCCGGTGCCGGGGGCGATCCGGCCCTCCAGTTGCTCGTCCAGTCGGCCCCGCTCGAGGTCTTTCTGCAGGCGCGGGAAGCCGGTCAGGGCGACCGGATG
>NZ_JBICYJ010000089.1:0-11159 GCF_043200835.1 Kitasatospora sp. NPDC048365 | reverse complement strand
TGACCCTCAGGATCCCGGTCGCCGAGAAGGCCAAGCCCCGCAAGATCGCAATCAGCCACAACGGCACCCGCAAGCAGATCCAGGCCTGACCGGCCGATCGCACCGGCCGTTCCACGCCGCCCCGCCTCCCCAGGGGGCGGCGCGGAACACCCCCTGGTTCCGACCCCCTGAGGGAGGAGACCGCGGTGACCCTGCGATGGGAAGCGTTCCTCGAACACGTCCAGGAACGCGGTGAATACAAGACGCCCGAGGAGGCGGAACGCTCCGCCCGCGTCGTTCTGGCCCTGCTCGGCGCGCATCTCGTCGGCGGCGTCCGGGTCGACCTCGCCCGGCGCCTCCCGGAGACGCTCGCCCTGATCCTGCTCAACCCGCTCCAGGCCGCCGAACCGCTCGGCCCCGACCGGTTCGTCCGGGCGACCGCCGCCTGGATCGACGGCGCCACCGAGGCCACGGCTCTGTGGGACGTCGGTGCAGTCCTGTCCACCGTGGCGGACGCCGCTGGCGACGACCTCATGGAGCGGATCCTGTTCCAACTGCCGGCTGGCTACGACCTGCTGTTCGGCCGACCCGAACCCGGCCACCGCCCCTGATCCCCGCCACCGCTCCCCCGCGCCGCACACCTCCCGGCGCGGCCCGACCCGGAAGGCCGACACCCATGACACGGCACCGCCGCCTGCTCCAGCAGGTCCGCGCCCTCGGCCGCTACCCCAGCGACGACGAAGCCGGACGCGTCCTGGACACGGTCCTGGCCCTGCTCGGATCCCAGCTCACTGCCGAGGACCGCTGCGATCTCGCCGCCGTCCTGCCCGAGCGGGAGCGGACCGTCTTCGCCGCGCAGATCCCGCTGCCCGAACCTGTCACCGGGCCCGCCTTCGTCGAAGCGGTGGCCGACTCCCTGGGCACCAGCCTCACCGCCGCCCGCTGGGACGTCTCCACCGTCCTCGCCGCCGTCGGCGACCTCGCCGGCAACCACCTCACCATCCGACTCCTCGACCACCTCCCCCGAGGATGGGCCCTGCTGTTCGGCCGCGCCGAACTCACCACCGCCGCCTGACCCCCCGGTCGGCTGCGTATCGTCGGCGGGCCCGGCCAAGGAGGGACGGAGCCCGCCCGAGCGCTTCGGCCGACCAGGAGAGGAGCGATCGGGTCGACCACGGCACAACGAACCGGAAAGGGCGAAGAACCATGGGATCCGGCGACCGACGCGGCGACGCCGTGCCGAAGCTACGGGTCACCACCACGCGCGTGGACAGCATGGTGATCGTCCGCCTCGAGGGCGGGATCCACCACGAGAACTGCCGACGCCTGGAACTCGAGCTTGCGCGGGCCCTCGAACACCGCCCGCGCCGCCTCGTCGTCGACCTGTCCCGCCTGGACTTCTGCGACACCGCCGGGCTCAATTCCCTGCTGCGGATACAGGAGAGCGCCCGGGCCGACACCCGCCTCGTGCTGGCCGCCCCCTCCCGCCCGGTGCAAGGCCTGCTGGACATCACCGGCACGGACACGGTCTTCACCATCAGCCCCAGCGTCCGTGCAGCCCTCACCGCCGCCGACCCGAGCGGTCACACGCGCGATGAGTTACCGTCATGAACGGCGCCCCCGGTGCGCGGGCGCCCTGGTCCAAGGCGACGCGAAGACGCGCCGTCGGCCGAGCCCGCACGCATCAGGCATCAGACACTGGCTGCGCGAAGGCGATGTCTGTTCGCTTCACTTGAACCAAGGAGTGGTGAACTCAACCGGTCAGCGCAACACCCGAGGTAGGAGAGGGTGTGGCGTATGGCAAGGATGGGTCGTCCGGGGATGTCGGACGCGCAGAAGCGTGAGTTGTGGGACTGCTGGAAGGCCGGCGAGTCGATCAGTGAGATCTCCCGGGCCCTGGGTCGGCCACCAGGCTCGGTCTTCACGATCCTCAAGTCGAACGGCGGCTACGTCCCACCGGTCCGCTCGCGTCGGCCCGGATTCCTGACCGACAGCGAACGCGAGTTAATCTCCCGGGGCCTGGCCCGCGGGGACTCGATGCGCACGATCGCCCGCTCCCTGGGACGGTCCGCCTCCACCATCAGCCGGGAGATCGGCCGCAACAAGGGCACCGAGCACTACCGGGCCGTCGACGCGGAGGACCGGGCATGGCAACGCGCCCGGCGGCCCAAGCCATGCCTGCTGGCACTGAACGAGCCCCTGCGGGAAGTGGTCGCCGCCCGCCTGGCCGAGGACTGGTCGCCCGAACAGATAGCCGGCCACCTCGCCAAGGCCCATCCCGATGACCCCGGGATGCGGATCAGTCACGAGACCATCTACAAATCCCTGTTCATGCAGGCCCGCGGCGTACTGGCCAAGTCCCTTCAGCGGCACCTGCGTTCGGGCCGTCCGACCCGCCGCAGCATCCACAACACAGTCACCGGTCAGTGGCGCTCGCAGATCAAGGAGGCGACCTCTATCCACGAGCGGCCCGCCGAGGTGCGCGACCGCCTCGTGCCCGGGCATTGGGAGGGCGATCGTGCGACACGAAGTTGCACGAATTTGAGTGGACTGACCGATTGGAGAGGCGGCTGATGGTGGGGCCGTAGGTGCAGTCACGGGTCCGTGTCCGTATGACCCGTCCCCGCCCTTGACGTGCGATGCCGGTAACGGCGTGGTGCGAAGCTCAGGGGAAAGCCCAAGGGCTCCCGTTCCATCCGGGAGTTACAGGCAAGGGGAAGACCGGACGGGTGAACGCAAGTGAACTCCCGATGATGCCTCGTGATCCCAAGCCCCGCCGATGGGAAGTTCCAGCGGGGTGCATGGCTGGCCGCTGAGAAAGCGGCAGGCGCTGGCCGGTAGAGGTCACTCCGGCCAGGTGGACACCGCCGCCTCGGGGTAAAGGGAGCACCCACCCCGGTCGTAGCTCATTCGTGTGGAACGTGGAAACCCCGTTGGGGTCCGGGCCGTCGTGGCCCGGTCGGCCGACCGTGAGGAAGGCTCAACTCCCCAGCGGGAACAGGATGGCCCAAGAAGCCAATGCCGGGAGCCGAAAGGAAACGGGAACCCGGGGCAGCATGACCGGCCTCTCCGCCGGTCGCCCCGCATAACCGCCCGGATACGGGCGCTCTGCCCGGACCCGAAAGGGTGCTGACGTGGGCCGGGTGAGCCTGTGCGGACTCACTGGACAAGGACGACGGAACCGAGGGACAAGTTGGACACCATGACGGACGCGGCCGGAACGGTCTCGACCGCTCCGGCCGCCGCCGGGGCGGTGAACGGACCCGAGGGCGAAGACCTGGACTGGGCGTCGGTCGACTGGCGCCGGGCCGAGGAGGACGTACGGCGTCTGCGGCAGAGGATCTTCACGGCATCGCAGGCAGGGGACCTGAAGAAGGTCCGTAACTTGCAGAAGCTGATGCTCCGGTCCCGCTCGAACACGCTCCTGAGCGTGCGGCGGGTCACGGAGATCAACGCAGGACGCGCGACGGCGGGAGTCGATGGAAAGGTGGTGCTGCTTTCCCAGTCCAAGGCCGCTCTGGCCTACTGGGTCCAGCACCGTGCCCGACCCTGGACTCCTCAGCCCGTCAAGCGGGTGTTCATCCCCAAACCGGGGACCACGAAGAAGCGCGGCCTCGGGATTCCCGTGATCGTCGACCGGTGCCTGCAGGCTGTGGCACTGGGCGCGCTGGAACCCGAGTGGGAAGCGCGGTTCGAGCCGAAGTCGTACGGCTTCCGGCCCGGCCGCGGCTGTCACGACGCGATCGGGGCCATCTACTCCACGCTCAACGGGAAGAACCCGCAGCGCGTGTGGGTGCTCGACGCGGACCTGACGGCGGCGTTCGACCGCATCGACCACGACCGGCTCATGGCCGCGCTCGGCACCTTCCCCGCCCGGGGACTGGTCCGGCAGTGGCTGAAGGCCGGGGTGGTGGACCGGGGTCGGTTCGCCCCGACCGAGGAGGGAACTCCACAGGGCGGGGTGATCAGCCCGCTGCTCTTCAACGTGGCCCTGCACGGGATGGAGGAAGCCGCAGGGGTCCGCTACTACACCACCGGCAGAGACGCTGGCAGTGCACAGAGCGGAAGTCCCGTGCTGGTGCGGTACGCAGACGACTTTGTCGCGATGTGCACCAGCCGTGAGCAGGCCGAACAGGTCAAGGAGCGGCTGGCCGCATGGCTGACGCCCAGGGGACTCGCCTTCCACGAGGACAAGACGCGCATCGTCCACGCGGAGAGCGGGTTCGACTTCCTGGGGTTCAACGTCCGCCGGTATCACGGCAAGTTGCTGATCAAGCCGAGCACAGCGGCGCAACGACGGATCCGGGAACGGCTGCACGCCGAGATGCTGGCCCTGCGAGGGGCCAACGCTGCGGCCGTGCTCAAGAAGATCAACCCCATCGTGCGGGGCTGGTCGGCCTACTACCGGACGGTGGTGTCCAGCGAGGTCTTCACGGCGCTGGACAACTACATGTGGACGCTCGCCTACAAGTGGGCCAAGCACAGCCACCCGAACAAGCCGAAGCACTGGGTCTCCAGCAAGTACTTCGGCCGGTTCAACAAGTCCAGGAAGGACCGGTGGGTGTTCGGCGACCGCTGCAGCGGCGCTTACCTGCTCAAGTTCTCCTGGACGAAGATCGTCCGGCACCAGTTGGTCAAAGGCAGGGCGTCTCCGGACGACCCTGCCCTGGAGTCGTACTGGGCCGAGCGGCGTCGCAAGGGACCACCTCCTTCAGTGGACGGCATGACCGTGCGCCTGCTTCAGGCCCAGCACGGTCGCTGCCCAGCCTGCGGAGGGCTCCTGCTGCACGCCGACCACCCGCCGCGAAGCCCCCAGGAATGGGAGACATGGCGGGCCGTCATCAGGAAGGCGATCTCCAAGCAGTACGTCGCGTTCCTGGGCGGGAGCACGCCGGGCGATCAACGAATCCGTCTTCTCCACACCCAGTGTCAACGGCGGAACGGAGCCGCCGAGCTGACACGTCCAGCAACTTCGCTGGCCCGCGAGCCCATGAGGCTTGCTTGAGCCGTGTGCGGTGAACAGCTGCTTGCACGGTTCTGAGGGGGCGGGGACGCAGCAATGCGTCCCCGCTACCCGACTTGTCATGGGCAGCGGGGTCACCCAGATCGCCACTCTCGTAGAGCGGACCACCCGTTACACCCTGCTCGTCCAGCTCGACGGTCGGGATACCGCCACCGTAACCGCCGGAGTCTCTGCCGTGATGCTGACCCTGCCCGCCCACCTGCGCAAGACCCTGACATGGGACCGCGGCATGGAACTGGCCGCACACAAGGACGTCACCGCGGCCACCGGCCTCGCCGTCTACTTCGCGGACCCGCAGAGCCCTTGGCAGCGCGGCACTAACGAGAACACCAACCGCCTCCTACGTCAGTACTTTCCCAAGCGCACCACGATGGCCGGCCACACCCAGCAGGACCTCGACCGCATCGCCGAACGCCTCAACCGCAGACCACGGAGAACACTCGACTACGACACCCCAGCCGATAGGCTGACAACACTGTTGCGCTGACCGGTTGAGTCCACCCTGGCGGCCTTGAGGATCTCGTTCGCCCGCCGCAACTCCGCGTTCTCCCGACGGAGTTGTTTGAGTTCTTCGAGTTCGTCACTGGTCGGCCGGTCGTCGCGCTCTCCGGCGTCGGCCTCGGCCTGGCGGACCCAGTTCCGCAGGGCCTCCTTGTGGATGCCCAGGTCCCGCGCGACGTGCGCGATCGGGCGGCCCGTGGTGCGGACCTCACGGATCGCGCGCTCACGGAGCTCGTCGGGGTATTTGCGTGGTGCTGGCACAGCAGGTGGTTCTCCTTACGCCAGGATCGTAACCCTGGCTTCGGGGACTCCACCAAACTCAGGACAGCTCAGGTGCCGTTGAGGCTGGTGGCGGTGAAGGAGCGGAAGTAGCGCTGCTCGTTGGCGCCGCGTGCTTCGACGATCATGAGGTACTGGTTCTGGTCCTTGACCTTGTAGACCTGGGGTGCTTCGAAGAGGTTCTTCACGGTGTCGGTCATGACGGTGGTGTAGGTGGAGCCGAAGCTGCCGGGGAAGTTGCCGATGGGCATGCTGGCCCGGTAGATGCTGCCGTTGTCACCGGCGAAGAACAGGTACATGTTCTGGCCGTCGGCGATCAGGGTCTGGTCGATGGGACCGGTGCCGGAGCCGGGGATGCTGCCGGTGAACAGGGGCTGGGGCGCGGACCAGCCGTTGGGGTTGGTGGGGTCGCTGGAGGTGCGGTAGATGAACGGCCAGGCGCCCCCACTGGTAGGCGAGGACCCAGATGTTCTTGGGTGCGAAGTAGAACAGGGTGGGTGCCACGGCGGCCTGGCCCATCCCGGTCTGTCCGGTGGTCGCCATGTCCGACCAGTTGGTGAAGGGGCTGAACATCATCGAGCCGTAGGAGGAGCCGTTGACGTCGGAGGCGTAGACGAGGTGCTTGCCGTTGTAGACGACGTCGGTGAAGTCCTTCACCGCGGCCCAGCCGTTGGCCGGCTGGGCGAGTGCCCCGGTCGAGGTCCAGCGGTAGGTCGAGGGGAGGGCACACGTCCCGGTCGGAGGCGTGGTCGGCGTGGACGACAGGCCGGCCCACTTCTGATTGCTGCCACCGGACCAGCAGGTGTACAGCTGGATCTTGGTGCCGTTGCCCGTGCCCGCGCCCACGGCGTCGAGGCAGAGCCCGGACCGGACGCCGGCGATCGAGCCGTCCGCGGTGGCGTTCCACTGCTGGTCGTCGGCGCCGGTGCAGTCCGTGATGACCACCGCGGTGCCGTTGCCGGTGCCCTTGTCCTTGGCCGCCAGGCACTTCTTGCCGTAGACCATCAGCTGCTTGCCGGCGGTGTAGGTCCAGCGCTGGTTGGTCTGCCCGTTGCAGTCCCACAGCTGTGCCTGGGTGTTGTCGGCGGTGCTGAAGCCGTTGATGTCGATGCACCGCCCGGAGGCGACGCCCTTGATCTGGCCGGTGGTGTTCCCGCCGCCGGCGCCGGTGTCCGTACCAGTGCCGGGGGCCGCCTTGAGGGCGTTCATGACGGCGGTGTAGGCGGCCTTGGGCTTGCCGCTCTTGTCGAACAGCAGTGGGTTCTCGCCGCCGCGCCAGGAGTCGCTGTCCCGGACGCCCCAGACCGTGATGCCGGTACAACGGGCGGCCGCCAGGCACGAGTTGACCGCGTTGGCGTAGTGGGTGGCCGAGGCCTGGGCGATGTCCAGCTCGGTGATCTGAACATCCACGCCCAGGGCGGCGAAGTTGGCGAGCGTGTTCTGGTAGCCGGCCGGTGCCCCTCCGGTGCCGAAGTAGCTCTGGAAGCCGACGCAGTCGATCGGCACTCCGCGGGACTTGAAGTCCTTGACCATCCGGTAGACGCCCTGGGTCTTGGCGTCGGTCCAGTTCTCGATGTTGTAGTCGTTGTAGCAGAGCTTGGCCGCCGGGTCGGCGGCCCGGGCGGTTCGGAACGCCTCCTCGATGAAGCCGTCGCCCAGCACGTCCTGGAAGACGGAGCTGCGGTGCTTGCCGCTGCCGCCGTCCTCGAACGCCTCGTTGACCACGTCCCAGGCGTAGATCTTGCCCTTGTAGTGGGACATCTCGGCGGTGATGTGGCTGTTCATCGCACCGCGCAGGCCGGCGGCGTCCTTGATGGTCCCGACCCAGCCGGGCAGTTGGAGTGCCAGACCAGGGTGTGGCCGCGCATCCGCTGGTTGTGTGCCGAGGCGCGGTCGACGATCCGGTCGGCCGCCCCGAAGGTGAAGGTGTTGCGGGAGGGCTCGATGGCGTCCCACTTCATCTCGTTCTCCGGGGTGACCATGGTGAACTCCCGGTCCGCGATCGCGGTGTACGCCGAGTCGCCGAGCCGCCCCGCGGCCACCGCCGTGCCGAAGTACCGGCCGGACGGAGCGGCCTGGGTGCCCAGCGCGGCCGCTCCCGCGGAGTCGGGGAGGAGCGCAACGACACCGGCCACCAGAGCGGCGGCCGAGGTCCCTATCGCCACTACCCTGCGGCGCCGGCTGAGCCGGTGCAGGCCCCTCACGACTCTCCTCGGGAGCTGCGGGTCGCCCGGGGTGCCGCTGTGGCGTGCCCCTCGGTCGGGGGTCGGTGGGTGTGTCGCGTCATGCGGGTGGCTCTCTTCCGGGATGCCTCAATGGGAACAGGCGCACCCCGACGTGGGCGGTGGTGAGCCCCGTCGCGTCGGCGATCTCCTCGCGGCTCAGTGCGCCGGCGCCCTCCTGCCACCAGAGCGCCATCAGCGCCCGGTGGTCCGGGTCGAGCCACCGGCCGGCTTCCACGACCTGGCGCCGCTCGTCCGACACGTGCAGCCTCAGGATCGTCAGGTCCTCGAGGTAGGCGTGGGCGTCCGGTATCCGCTCCGCCTCCTCGATCACCGCGCGCCGGTCCGCGACGACGCGCTGCCGGTGCCGGTGGGTGCTGATCTGGCGGAGCGCGATCGACACCAGCCAGGACCGGAAGCTCTCCGGCTCGCGCAGGGCGGGGAGGTCCCGCACCACTCGCAGCAGGGTCTCCTGGACGACGTCGTCCACGTCGGCGTGGCCGCTCAGCGCCCGCCCGACGATGTTGTAGACCAGCGGCAGGTGCGCGGCGAGCAGTTCCTCGCGCGCCCCCTCGTCCCCCGCCTGTGCCGCGACCACCAGGTCCGTGCGGTCCGTGTCGATGAGTCCCATCCCCACCTCGCTCAAGGGGAGTCATCCGCCGAGTGCGGCGCTGACGCGCCGTCGCGTCGAGGCGCCACACCCTAGCGTCGGCGGCGGACCCCGGCCAAAACCTGTCGCAGTCAGGTTGCTCCGGGACGAGGCTTTCCGGGGTCTGCCGAAGCGGCCGCCCGGAGACCGGCGCCGCCCGCGCCTTCGTCTCGGTGCTCCGGCGGCCCAGCGGGTCCGCCGCCCCCTGGCGGGGAAAGGAGCAGCGGGTCAGGTGCCGCCGGGCTCCTGGTCTCCCCGGGCCCCGCGGAGCTGTTCGTTGATGCGCAGGGCTTCCTCGAGCTGGTCCTCCAGGACGACGATGCGGCAGGCCGCCTCGATGGGGGTGCCCTGACCGACCAGGTCCCGGGCGCGCATGGCGATACGCAGCTGGTAGCGGGAGTAGCGGCGGTGTCCGCCGTCGGATCGCAGGGGGGTGATGAGGCGGTGTTCGCCGAGCGCCCGTAGGAAAGCGGGAGTGGTACCGGTCATCTCGGCGGCGCGGCCCATGGTGTAGGCGGGGTAGTCGTCGTCGTCGAGTTTGTCGGGTGTGTCGGAGCTGGCCGTTGTAGTCACTGCACCTTTCTGGTTCTCGAGGAGAACGCGTCGAGGGGCCCCGGCGCCGTATCGACTCCGGGGCCCCGAAGGGGAACAACACCATCTACCGGCCTGGGGCCGGCCCTGTGACGTCCGCACGACCCCGGGGGGATGGGGTGTGCGGGGATCGCGTATGCGTGACCGGAAACCACCGTCCTTCGTGTCCTGAGGGAGGTCTGCGGTGCCCGCCCGGACGAGAAACTGCCGCTCGCGGGCCGGGCGATCCTGATGGCGCTTGCGCCCTCCGTTCATCCTCTGTACTGCTCGGTCATTGTGCGGATACCGCCTACCCCGGCACGCGCGCCCGCAGCCTGGACGCCTTTGCCGGGATCCTGCTCGTACTTCGACTGCTGTCACTGCTGGTGGCGGCCTCTGACCCTGCGGGCCGCCCGGTCCGGCGGCCAGTCCCGTCGCCTGTCGTGCACGCACCTGGCTTCGGAACTCCACCGCCGGACCGATCCTGCGAACTTCCGTCCAACAACCCCGGCCAGTTCATGTCTGGCCGGTATCGCCGACTGCTGTCTACGAGAGAAACGTTAGACCGGACACCGGGCAATGTCTACTCCGGCGGGAACAGTTTTTTCCGCACCGGCGAGACAGGTAGTCTTCCGCCGCGCGACGGCCGCCTCCGCTCGGCCGGTGCGCACCCGAGGCGACGAACGGCACCGCACAGGGAGACGACAGTGGAACACCCGGCACCCGCGGCACCGGCCCCGACCCGGGACGGGCAGACGGACCTCATCGGGGCGATCGCCGAAGCAGTCCGCGACGGCAACAACCGCACCGTTCGACGGTTGCTGAGCCGCTTCGCCGACGGGGCAACCGTCACCGACCTCTACGCCCTGTGCGATGCCCTCCGCACCGTCCGGCGCCGGCCCGTGTGACCCGCGCCGCGGCGCTGCGGGCCCGCCCGGTCGAACCCGTCGCCCCACCGGGGACGTCGGTGTCCAGAAAGTCCAGCAGCCCCCCACCGGCGGAGACACACGGACTGTCGGCGGAGTCCCGGCAGCCGGGGACCGCGCCGGCCGGCCCGTTCGCCCGCGATCCGGTCTCCGCCGGAGGCGGGCCAGGAACGCGCCACCCCGCTCCAGGTCCGCGACCTCACCGGCCGGTGAGCGCCGCAGCGGGATTGCGCCCTCGGCGCGGTCCTGGCATCGGCGTGGCCACTCGGGCGACCACCGCGACGCCGGCCTGCCCGGTTCGGCAATGCCGGGTGGTCGCCGGTCGTGCTCGTCAGGGCAGCGGCGTGGCGGTCAGACAGGTGTGCCGCCCGGGTCCGGCCGGATCGGTGAGCGGTCGGGCCGCTCCCGCGGTGATCTCCACCCGGAGCGTGTCGGCCGCGTCCGCGTACACCGGCGCCCCGTCCGCCGTGGTCTGGCCAGTGGCGTGGACGACCACGACCCGCGCCGGTCCGTGCGCCCCCGGCACACCCGGCAGGGTGACCGCGTAGCGCGAGGGCGTGTCCATGGTGGCCTCCGTCGGTGTCGGTTCCGGTCGGACGTTCTCGTGCGCGAGCTGTCTCCCAGCCGGAAACGAGGCGGGCCGCCGCTGGGAGCGGCACCAGCCGTAGGGGTCAGCAGCCCCTCTCGCGATGTCACGCTCCGAACGACTGAATGAGTTGTCATCGGATGGATGACATGTTAGAACGGATTCAGGTGAAGCGCACTGGCACCCAACTGATCAACGGAGGTGTTTCGCGATGCTGATGCGCACTGACCCGTTCCGCGAACTGGAGCGGCTGACCCAGCAATTCGTGGGAGCGAACGGGACCTGGTCGCGGCCGACGCCGATGCCGTTGGACGCCTACCGGGTGGGCGACGAGTACGTGGTCTGCTTCGACCTGCCGGGCGTGGACCCGGAGGCGATCGACATCGACGTCGAGCGGAACATGCTGACCGTGAAGGCCGAACGC
>NZ_JBICYJ010000088.1:0-11937 GCF_043200835.1 Kitasatospora sp. NPDC048365 | reverse complement strand
GCCCCCCGGGGTGGGGGGGGGGGGGGGGGGGGGGGGGGGGGGGGGGGGGCCGGGGGGGGGGGCGGGCGGCGGGCCGCCGCCGGCGGGGGGGGGGCCCCCCCCCCCCCCCCCCCCCCCCTCCTCGTGCTGCGCGCGCCTAGCGGATCCGCTGGGCGAACAGGCGGGCCGCCCAGGCCACCGCCACCGCCGCGGTGACCGCGGTGAACAGCAGTCCGCGCCACACGGCCGGCGAGTCGACCTGGCCGGTGAACAGCGCCCGCATCGCCTCCACGCCCCAGTAGCACGGGTTCCAGGACGCCGCGGTGCGCAGCCAGGCCGGCGCCAGCGCGATCGGCAGCAGCGTGCCGGAGAGCAGCGCCAGCGGCTGCGCGATGGTGTTGACGATCGGCCCGAGCGCCGCGTCGCCGGGGACCAGCAGCGCCAGCCCGTACGACACGGAGGAGGCCATCAGCGCCATCAGGGCGAGCAGCGCGAAGGCGAGCAGCAGGTCGCCGACGCCCACGGTGAGGCCGAACGGGATCGCCAGCGCGGTGATGATCGCGGCCTGCACCAGCAGCGCCACGACCTCCCGCAGGGCCCGGCCGAGCAGCAGGGCGACCCGGCTGACCGGGGTGACCCGGGAGCGCTCCACGATGCCCGCGTGCAGCTCGCCGAGCAGGGTGAACCCGGTGAACAGGCCGCCCATCACGGCCAGCGCCGACAGCAGGCCGGGCACGTACACCCGGTACGCGTCGGCGGTCGAGACCGCCCCCGAGGAGGCCAGCGCGGTCTTCAGCAGTGGCGCGAACAGCAGCAGGTAGAACAGCGGTTGGAGCAGCCCGACCGCCAGCCACGCCGGTGTCCGGACCATCAGCAGCAGCTGCCGCTGGAACACCAGCCAGGTGTCACGGGCGAGCTTCACGCCGCCTCCCCTCCTCTACTGGTCAGGGCCAGGAACACGTCGTCCAGGCTGGGCCGTTGCAGCTGCACCAGCTCGGGTTCGGTGCCCGCGGCGGCGAGTTCGCGCAGCAGCTGCGGCACCGCGAGGGCGGCCTCCTCGACGTGCAGCCGCAGGCCGGTCTCGTCCGGCAGCCGCTCCAGGCGGCGGACGCACGGCAGCCGGGTGAGCGCGGCCTGGGCGGCGTCGACCGCGGCGGGCGGCAGGCCGACGGTCACCACGTCGCCGGAGATCTCCCGCTTGAGCTGCTCGGGCGTGCCCTCGGTGACGATCTCGCCGTGGTCGACGATGCCGATCCGGTCGCAGAGGGCGTCGGCCTCTTCGAGGTAGTGGGTGGTGAGCAGCACGGTCATGCCGTCGGCGCGCAGCCGGCGGATCTCGGCCCAGACCTGGGCGCGGCTGCGCGGGTCGAGGCCGACGGTGGGTTCGTCGAGGAACAGCACCCGGGGGCGGTGGATGACGCCGAGGGCGAGGTCGACGCGGCGGCGCTGGCCGCCGGAGTAGGTCCTGCAGCGCCGGTCGGCGAACTCGGTGAGGCCGAACGCCTCCAGGGCGCCCTCGGCGCGCTGCCGGGCGTCCGCCTTGCCGATGCCGTGCATCCGGGCCTGCAGGACGAGCTCCTCGCGCGCGGAGGCGCCGTCGGTGGTGCCGCCGCCCTGGGCGACGTAGCCGATCCGGCGGCGGACCTCGCCGGGTTCGGCGAGCAGGTCGGCGCCGGCCACGGTGGCGTCGCCGCCGTCGGGGCGCAGCAGGGTGGCGAGCATGCGCAGGGTGGTGGTCTTGCCGGCTCCGTTGGGGCCGAGGAGGCCGTACACCTCGCCTTCGTCGACGGTGAGGTCGATGGCGCGGACGGCGTCCACGGCCTGGGAGCCGCGGCGGGGCTGGAAGGATTTGCGCAGCCCCTTGGTCACGATCAACCCGGACTCCTGTGGTCGGTGGGATCGACTGCGGCACCGACCCTAGGGTCTGGAGCACCCCCGCCACAATGGTCTGGACCAGATCACCGGAGTGATCGGTTCCGTCCGTCGGCGAACCGCTCCAGGTGCCCGACCGCGGCCTGGACGCCTCCGCCGTGCAGGAGTTGACGGCCCATCATCAAAGCGGCCGCGCGGTGGGACGGCCGGTCGAGCACCGTCCGCAGCGCGTCCCGCAGCTGCCCGGACGTGGCGCCGGCGAAGTCCACCCGGACCCCCGCGCCGGCCGCCGCGACCCGCTCGGCGACGTACGGCTGGTCGTGCCGGATCGGCGCCAGCATCAGCGGGACGCCGTGCACCAGTGCCTCGCAGACGGTGTTCATGCCGCCGTGGCAGAGCACCGCGTCCACCGCGCCGCGGGCCAGCAGCTCCAGCACCGGCACCCGGTCCAGCGCGATCCCGCCGGCCGGCGCGGGGCCGCCGCCGGCCCGGGCCAGCACCGGCTGCACGTCCGGCGCCAGCTCCTCCAGGGCCTGCGCGACCCGCTCGTGGAAGCCGTCCGCGACCTCCGCCGACAGGGTGCCCATGGTGACCAGCACCCGTCGCCGCGAGCCGTCCAGTCGCTCCCAGGGGAAGTCCGTCGGCGTGCGCCCGCCCAGCAGCGGCCCCACCGTCGCGTACGGGGGCGGCAGTTCGCCGCCGAGCAGGGCGGGGTTGCCGGTGGAGAGCACCAGCCCGGGGGAGAAGCGCGGGTCGAGGTACTCCTGCTCCGGCAGCCGGGCCGAGGCCCACAGCCCGCGCAGCACGCCGTCCAGCCAGCGCTCCAACTCCCGCTCGCCGCGCAGCGGGCGGCCGATCTCCATCGCCGAGGGCGCGAACGTCGCCCACGGCACCCCGGCCCGGTGCGCGGCCAGCGCGCCCGCCGGGCTGTGCTGGTCGACCAGCACCACGTCCGGCCGCCACTCGGCGACCGCCCGCTCCACCGCCTTAAGGGTGAAGCGGCTGTACGGCACCACGAAGCCCTCCCAGAGCGAGCGGACCGCGGCCTCCCCGCCCCCCGCCTGCTCGCGGAACAGCCGCGACCCGGTCGGGAACAGCCTCCCCTCCGGCCCCAGCAGCGGGCGGAAGACCGGCTCGTTGCCCACCCAGGCGGCCTCGTGGCCGGCCGCCTCCCAGCCCCTGGCCAGGGCGAGCGCGGGATGGAGGTGGCCGGTCAGCGGCGGAACGGTCAACAGGCAGCGCAGCGGGCGCGACGGCATGGGCACGGGTCCTTGTCGACTCGGCGGGGTTCCCGGAAGCGGGGCGGAATTGGCCTAGACCCTTGTGCGGGTCGGCGAGGCGACGGAATACTAGCCCGCGTGACCGCTCTGGAAGCAGTCGCCGTCCACCTGCCCCCCGTGGCCCGGCCGATCGAAAAGCTCGGCGAGGAACTCGGGTTGAGCGACCGTCAGGTCAAGCTGTTCCGCCGTTTCCACGGCCTCGACCAGGTCCGCCTGGACCCGGACGGTGACCTGACCGATCTGCTCGAAGGCGCCGCGACGGCGCTGACCGCCCTGCGCGGCCGCGAACACCGCGTCCGGTACGTGCTGCACGCGCGCAGCATGCCGATCGCGGCGCCCTACCCGCACAACCCGCTGCACGAGCTGCTCGGCCGTCTGGGGCTGGAGCACGCCCGTGCGTTCACCGTCACTCACCACGCCTGCGCCGGCTCCCTGCTGGCCATCGACGTGGCCGGTCGGCTGCTGGCGGCAGAACCCGACCCCGAGGCACTGGCGTTGATCCTGGCGGGCGAGAAGACCTTCACCCGGGACGCCCGACTCGTCCCGGAGACCGCCCTGTTCGGCGAGGGGGCGGCCGCCTGCCTGGTGCGGGCCGAAGGCGAACGCGACCGCGTGCTGTCCTATGCGGTCGACCTGCGCGGCGAGTTCGACGGGCGACTCGCCGAGGATCCGGACCTGCTCGCGCGCTACCAGCGCGGCTACCCGGACGCCGTGGTCGGCGTCATGCAGGCGGCACTGGACGAGGCCGGGGAGACCTGGGACTCGATCCGGCTGCTGCTCCCGCACAACGTCAACCAAGTCTCCTGGAAACGGATCTGCCGCACGGTCGGGCTCCCGCTCGACCGGGTGGTGCTGGAGAACGTCCCCGCGGTGGGCCACAGCTTCACCGCGGACGTCTTCCTCAACCACCGCACCGCCACCACCCGGGGCCTGCTCCACCCCGGCGACCGCTACCTGGTCGCCGCCGCGGGGCTCGGCGCGACCTTCGCCGCCATGGTGCTCCAGCACTGACGGCCGCGACGCCGCGCCGCGCCCCCGCCCCGGGGCACTCGTCAACTCTCCCGCCGCGCCCCGCACCGGGCCCGGCCCCAGATGGGATCCGCCATGACCGAAACCGCCCCCGCCGTCGAGACGGCCGTCGACCCCGAGCTGCGCGAGCGCGTCGTCGAGGGCATCCGGCTGCTGCTGCCCCGCGTCCTCAAGCGCGAACTCCCGCCGCCGGACGAGAACGTCTGCCTCTTCGACGAGCTCGGCCTCACCTCCGCGGGCACCCTGGAACTCATCCTCGAACTCGAGGACCACCTCGACATCCAGGTCGACGTCGAGGAGATCGGCCAGGACGACCTGCGCTCGCTCGGCACCCTGGCCGGCTTCGTCGCCGCCCACGTCGTCCCCGAGGACTGAGCCCGTGCGCGTCAGCGGCCCGCTGCCCCCGCAGCCCGCCGCCGCACCGCTGCGCCTGGCCGCCGCCGCGACCGCCGACTTCACCGGCGACTCGCCGCTCGCCCGCGACCCGGACCTGCGCGTCCTCGTCTCCGACCTCGCCCGCCCGTACGGCGTCGCGCTCGACGAGGACGCGCTGCGGCACGGCCGCGGCCAGTCGTACGGCGAGATGGCCGAGCAGCTCCTCGCGCAGCTCGTCCCGGACGGGCCGGACGTCGACCTGCTGGTCCTGGTCTACGCCGCGCCCGACGTCCGGCCCGGCCGGGCCGTCGCCGTGCACCTCGCCGGCGTCTGCCCGGGGCGGCCGCTGGCGTTCGCGGTCTGCGACCAGGGCTCCGCCGGGACGTTCAGCGCGCTGCGGATCGCCGACGCGTACGGCCGCACCGGGGGCGCCCGGCGGGCCCTGCTGATCGCGCTCGAACAGTCCTCGCTGCACCACCGGCCCGACCGTCCGGCCCGGCTGCCCGACCGGCACACCGCCTCCGCCCTGCTGTTCGAGACCGGCGGCAGCCACCGGCTGGCCGCCCACCGGGAGCGCGCCGCCGTCACCACCGCCGGGCTGCCCGCCGCCTTCGCCGCGCTCACCGCCGACCTGCCCGCCGACACCCGGCTCCACCTCGGGCCGGGCCTCGCCCACCTCCCCGCGACGGCCACCCGCCGCGCCCTGCCGGGCACCCCGTTCACCGGCACCTGGCGGACGCTCGCGACCGCCTTGCCGACCCCGTACCCGATCGCGCTGGTCGACCACGACCCCGACCACGGGCGGCTCGACCTGGCGCTCCTGACCCCGGAAGCGGCGTGATGGGGACGGCCCGGGCGGCGGCAGCGCACGTGGTGGACCCGGGGCCGTTCCGGAGCGCGGCACCGGGCCTTCCGTCGAGCGCGGTTGCCGGTGTGCCGGTGGTGGAGGTGTGGGTGATCCGGACGGACCAGCCACCGGAGACGGTGGCCGATCTCGGCCGGTACCTCGACGAGGAGGAGCGCTCGCGGCAGGCCGGCGCACCGGCCGCGCGGTCGCGGTTCACCGTGTCGCACGCCGCCGCCCGGCTGCTGACCGCGGCCGCCGCCGGCGTCCCGCCGTCGGAGGTCCGCTGGCGCCGCGGCCCGCACGGACGCCCGGACGCCGCCGGTCTCGACGCCCGGCTGACCGTGAACCTCTCCACCGCCGGGCCGTGGTCACTGTTCGCCGTCGCCCCGGCCGGGGCGGACGTCGGCGTCGACCTGGAGGCCGAGCCGCCCGCCGCGGCCGCGCTCCGGCTCGCCCGCCGCTGGTTCCCGGCCGCCGAGGCCGCCGAGGTCGAGTCGGCCGCCTCCCCGCCCGCCCGCTTCGCCGAGCTCTGGACCCGCAAGGAGGCGTACGTGAAGGCCCTCGGTGCC
Organism: Kitasatospora sp. NPDC048365; assembly: GCF_043200835.1. Taxonomy (NCBI): domain Bacteria; kingdom Bacillati; phylum Actinomycetota; class Actinomycetes; order Kitasatosporales; family Streptomycetaceae; genus Kitasatospora; species Kitasatospora sp. NPDC048365. The sequence continues at coordinate 5,986 of NZ_JBICYJ010000088.1, read as the reverse complement.
CGCCTCGCCGAAGGCCTGCCCGTTCCCGCGGCCGGCAGCCCGGTCCGCGGGCCGGCCGGTACCTGCGCGGTCCGCTCGCTCGCCCTGCCCCCCGAACTCCGCACCCACCGCGCCGCCGTCGCCCGCCGCTCGACCGAGCCGTTCGCCGTGCGCCTGCGCACCTGGTCCCCGCCGTCCGCATCCCGTGCATCCCGTGAGGCCCACCGATGACCGATCCCAGCCCCGCCACCACCGACGCGACGCCCCTGCCCACCGGCGTGCCCGGCGTCGAACTGCACCCCGGCCCGTACCAGGACGTGATCGCCGCCCTCCGCACCGGCATCGCCGCCCTCGCCGCGAACGCCGCCGCCGACACCGCCGCGGCCGAGCCGCTGCGCCGGGTCGCCGTCCCCCCGGTGATCTCCCGTCGCACCATCGAACGGGCCGGCTACGCTGCCTCCTTCCCGCACCTGCTGGGCACGGTGCACGGCTTCACCGGCACCTCCCGCGAGTGGCGCGAGCTCGCCCCGCTGGTCGCCACCGGCGGCGAGTGGCACGCGCAGCAGGAGATCACCGACCTGGTGCTGCTCCCCGCCGCCTGCTACCCGCTCTACGAGCTGCTCGCCGGCCTCGACGTCACCGAGGCCGCGCCGCGGTTCTCGGTCGAGGCGCAGTGCTTCCGGCAGGAGGCGACCAGCGAACCGGGCCGGCTGCGCAGCTTCCGGATGGCGGAGCTGGTCACCGCCGGAACGCCCGCCCACTGCACCGCGTGGCGCGACCAGCACCTCGACCTGATGGAGGCGTGGCTGACCGCGCTCGGCCTGAAGCCGACCGTCGAGGTGGCCGACGACCCGTTCTTCGGCGGCGGCCGGAAGGTGTTCCAGGCGGCCCAGCGCGCCCAGCAGTTGAAGTTCGAGCTGCGCGTCCCGCTGGCCGACGGCGTGGTCCAGGCGGTGGCCTCCGCCAACCTGCACAAGGACCACTTCGGCGAGGTCTTCGGCTTCACCGCGGCCGGGGCGCCCGGGCACACCTCCTGCGCGGCGTTCGGCCTGGACCGGATCGCCCGAGCACTGCTCCACACCCACGGGCCCCGGCCGTCCGACTGGCCGGCCGACCTGGCGCAGGCGCTCGAAGGGGGCCGGGCATGACCACCGAGCGCGTCACGATCGCCTACCGTGTCCCCGGCGAGCCCGCCGAGGCGCCGCTCACCCTCGGCCAGGACAACATGATCCGCTGCCTGCGCCGCGACCTGCCCTCGCACATGAACAAGCACGCCGTCTGGCCCGTCCCGCCCGGCGCCGACCGGACCGCCTGCCTGGACGCGCTGCGCACCCTGGCCGAGCGCCACGCCGCCCTGCGGACCGTCTTCCCCGGCCCGGCCGGCGACCAGCCGAGCCGCCAACGCGCCTTGACCGATGGCGAGTTCGGAGTCGACGTCACCGAGCTCGACCCGGCCGAGGACCCGGACGCCCGGGCCGACGAGGTCACCCGGCACGACCGGGAGTTCGCCTTCGTACTGGCCGAGGACTTCCCGCTGCGCTGCACCCTGCTCACCCGCGACGGCGTCCCGCTGCGCCTCGCCGTGGTCATCTGCCACGCCCAACTCGACGGCACCGCCACCGGGTTGCTGTTCCAGGACTGGGTCCGCCTGGCATCCGGCGAGGAGCTGCCGCCCGCCACCGGCCGGACCCCGATCGAGGTCGCCGAACTGGAGCAGTCGGCCTCCGGCCGCCGCCGGGCCACCGCGGCGCTGCGGCACTGGGAGCGGATCCTGCGCGAGGAGCCGGTGACCGTCTTCGCCGACGACCGGATCGGCCCGAACGACGCCCGACTGCCCACCCTGGTCCTGCGATCCGTCAAGGCGGCGGACGCCCTGGAGCGCACCGCCCGGCGCACCGGCGCCGGCCCGTCGGCCGTCCTGCTGGCCTGCTACGCCGCCCTGGCTGCCGCCCGGGCCGACCAGACGACCGTGGTGGTGGCGGCGCTCTCCGCCAACCGGCACCGGCCGGGGCTGGCGGACCACATCGGCACCCTCGCCCAGGACGCGCTGCTGGCCCTGGACACCGCCGCCGCCGACCTGGACGAACTGATCGGCCGCACCCAGGCGTCCGCGCTCGGCGGGTACTGGCACAGCACCTTCGACGCGGAGAAGATCTGGCAGCTGATCGAGGACGTCGCCGTCGACCGCGGCGCCCGGTTCGTCCGCCAGGTGGTGGTCAACGACCTGAGCGGCACCGTCCCGCCCGAGGTCACGCCCGAGCGGGCCGACCCGGCGGTCGACCCGCTGCTCGCCTGGCTGCCGCCGGACCCGATCCCGACCCGGCTGATGCTCAACATCTGGCGGGTCACCGGGTGCCTCGAACTCACCCTGCACACCCACCGCGACGTGCTCGACCGGGCGGAGAGCGAGCGCTTCGCGCACGCCCTGCTGGACCTGCTGGAGCTCGCCGCCGAGCGGCCCGTCCCGCTCGCCGAACTCGCCGCCCTGGCCGGCCTGCCCACCGCCGTTCGCGACAAGGGCAGTTGGCACCGGGTCGACAACACCTGGATCGACCTGGACGCCGTCGCCGACCTGGTGCGCACCGCCCTCGACCCGCAGGACGTCGACGTCGAGCACGCGGACGGCAGGCTGACCGCCCGGATCACCACCCGCGGACGGGCCCTCACACCCGCCGAGGCGCACGCCGCCGTGATGGCCGCCCTGCCCGGCCACGACCGGGCGATGGCCCCGCACCACTACGTGCTGACCCCGTACGGGGAGGGCCCCGGCCGCCCCGAGGCCCCGGCGGGGTGAGACGATCGGCCCATGACCAGCAGTGACCGGCCCGACCTCCGCGCCCAGCTCGACCGGCTCGCCACCGAGGCGTACCGGCCCGAGCTGGCGGAGATCGACCTGCTGCCCACCCTCGAACTGGCCCGGCTGATGAACGCGGAGGACCGCACGGTCGCCGACGCGGTCACCGCCGAACTGCCCGCGATCGCCGCCGCCGTGGACGCGATCGCCGAGCGGATGGCGCGCGGCGGCCGGCTGGTGCACGCGGGCGCGGGCACCGCCGGCCGGCTCGGCGTGCTGGACGCCGCCGAGTGCCCGCCGACCTTCAACACCGCGCCCGGCCAGGTGGTCGGCCTGATCGCGGGCGGCCGGGAGGCGGTGCTGCGCGCCGTCGAGGGCGCCGAGGACAGCCGCGAACTCGCCGAGGCCGACCTGGCCGGCCTCGCGCTCACCGCGGACGACACCGTGGTCGGCATCTCCGCCTCCGGCCGCACCCCGTACGCGCTGGCCGCGGTCGAGCACGCCCGGACGGCCGGTGCGCTGACCGTCGGCCTTTCGTGCAACCGGGGCTCGGCGCTGGCGGCCGCCGCCGAGCACGGCATCGAGGTCGAGGTCGGACCCGAACTGCTCACCGGCTCCACCCGGTTGAAGGCCGGCACCGCGCAGAAGCTGGTGCTGAACATGCTCTCCACGCTGGTGATGGTGCGGCTCGGCAAGACCTACGGGAACCTGATGGTCGACGTCCGCGCCACCAACGAGAAGCTGCGCGCCCGCTGCCACCGGATCGTCGCCCTGGCCACCGGTGCCGAGGACGCCGCGGTGGCGGCGGCGCTGGCCGCGACCGGCGGCGAGGTCAAGGACGCGATCCTCACCCTGCTGGCCGGGGTCGACGCCCAGGCCGCCGCCCGCCTGCTCGCCGCCCACGGCGGCCGCCTGCGCGAGGCCCTGCGCGCCGCGCTCTGAGTGCCGCGGTCCGAGTGCCGCGCTCTGATCCACCGCGGGCGGGTCAGTGCTCCGCGGAGCGTTCGATCTCGTTCTCCCGGACCAGCCACAGGGCCAGGGCCGCGCCGGCCAGGCTGACCAGCGCGCCGAGGAAGAGCACCAGGTTCAGCCCGGACAGGAACCCGTCCCGGGCCGCCACCGTCAGCACCTGCCGGGCCGGGACCGGGACGGCGGCCAGCGCCTCCCCGAGGCTGCCCGAGGACGCCGCCTCGACCAGTTCGTGGGCCGGCGCCCCGGCGGCCACCGGGCCGGCCAGCTCGGTGAAGCGGTCCGTCCCGCGCGCCACCAGCACCGCGCCCCACACGGCGATCCCGACGGCGATGCCGACCTGCCGGAAGGTGTCGTTGATGCCCGCGGCCATGCCGCTGCGCTCCTTGGGCACCACGCTGACCGCGACGTCCGCGATCACCGGGTTGATCAGGCCCACGCCCGCGCCGCCGATCAGGAAGCCGGCCAGCAGCGTGGTCCAGCTGTCGTCGGGCTGGATCCCGCCCATCAGCAGCAGGCCGACGCCGATCATGGCCAGGCCCACGCCCAGCATCAGCCGGGCCTGCACCCGGGAGAGCAGCAGTCCGGCGACCGGCGCGATCAGGAAGCTCAGCACGGTGATCGGCAGGTAGCGCAGGCCCGCCTGGAAGGGGGACAGGCCCAGGTAGTTCTGCAGGTAGAGGGTCAGGTAGAGGAAGAGCGCGAACAGCGAGGCGGAGACCGCGAAAGCCGCCAGCTGCACTCCCGTGAACGCCCGCCGCCGGAACAGGCCCAGCGGCAGCATCGGCTCGGCGACCCGCAGCTCCACCGCCACGAACCCGGCCATCAGCACCGCCGCGGCGGCGAACAGCCCGAGGATCAGCGCGCTGGTCCAGCCCTCGGCGTTGCCCCGGACCAGCGCCAGCACCAGCAGGAACAGCGACGCGCTGAACAGCGCCACGCCCGGCCAGTCCACCCGGGTGGCGTTCGGGTCGCGGCTCTCCCGCAGTTTGACGAAGGTGACGGCCAGCGCGGCCGCGCCGATCGGCACGTTCAGGTAGAAGATCGACTCCCAGCCGAGCGCGTCGGTCAGCGCCCCGCCGATCAGCGGCCCGACCGCGACCGCGATGCCGATGGTGGCGCCGTAGACGCCCATCGCCGCGCCGCGCTCCCGGCCGGCCGCGAACTCCTGGGCGATCAGCGCGAGCGACACCGCGAACATGATCGCGCCGCCGACGCCCTGGACCGCCCGCGACCCGTTGAGGAAGGCCGGGTTCGGCGCGACCGCGCACAGGAAGGACGCCACCGAGAAGATCACCAGGCCGATGGCGAACATCTTCCGCCGCCCCAGCCGGTCGGCCAGCGAGCCCGCGGTCAGCACCAGCGCCGCCAGGGTCAGGGTGTAGGCGTCGAAGACCCACTGGAGGTCGGTGAAGCTCGCCCCCAGGTCGGCGCGGATCGACGGCAGCGCGACGTTCACCACGGTGATGTCGAGCAGCAGCATGAAGGTCGCCACCGAGACGGCGAGCAGGGTCCACCACTTGCGTTCCACCGGGTCACTGTACGTACGGTCGACCCCCACCCGGGGTGACCGACGCGGCCGAGTAGCCTGGCTGCGCCCGTACCGCCCTCACCCCGGGAGTCCACCCATGCCCGAAGCGCTGATCACCGGAATCGGCGGCCTGGAGCCGGAGATCGACCCGAGCGCGTTCGTCGCGCCGACCGCCGTGGTGATCGGAGCGGTCCGGCTCGGCCCGCGCGCCAGCGTCTGGTACCAGGCGGTGCTGCGCGGCGACGCCGAGGCGATCGCGATCGGCGCCGACTCCAACGTCCAGGACAACTGCACGGTGCACGCCGACCCCGGCTTCCCGGTGCGGGTGGGCGACCGGGTGACGGTCGGTCACAACGCGGTGCTGCACGGCTGCACCGTCGAGGACGACGTGCTGGTCGGCATGGGGGCCCGGGTGCTGAACGGGGCCAGGGTCGGCACCGGCTCGCTGATCGCGGCCGGCACGGTGGTGCCGCAGGGCGCCGACATCCCGGCCGGTTCGCTGGTGGCGGGGGTGCCCGGCAAGGTCAAGCGGCCGCTGACCGCCGAGGAGCAGGCCGCGATCAAGCTCAACGCGGACGGCTACCTGCTGCTCTCCGACGCCCACGCGGAGCTGTACCGCTGACGTGCGCCGGGGGGGGGGGGGGGGGGGGGGGGGGGGGGCCGCCCCCCCCCCCGGCGGGGGGGGGGCCGCCCCGCGCGGGGGGGGGGGCGCG
>NZ_JBICYJ010000087.1:0-12330 GCF_043200835.1 Kitasatospora sp. NPDC048365 | reverse complement strand
TGGACTCCCTCGTCGGCGCCGCCGATGCACGCACCCCAACGACGCCCCGCCCGCCCTTCGGGCGGACGACGGGGGTTTGAAGACGGACCCTAGCCCGCTGCCGTGAAGGCGATGCCCACGGACCTGGAGGCGGCGGTGCGCTGCTGGGGGACGGCGGGCTGCGGGGGCGCCGCCGGTTCCTGGAAGGGGGAGCGCTGGACCGGGGGCAGGGGGTGCTCCTCGGTCAAGGGCTGGTCGGAGGAGGACTCCGAGAAGGGCTGCCACAGCGGGCGCCGGTCTGAGGTCATGATCACCAGTCTCCCGACTCCGCTCGCCGGGCCATGCCCGACACGGAGGCTCAAGGGCCGAAGGGATCGACTGCCGGGTGGTGGGGGACATGCTCCCCCGAGGGGACCCGGTCGGTCGCAGGGCAGCAGCGCAGGGGACAGGGCGCGGCTGCTCAGCCGGGCGGCCGTGGCCCGTGGGGCGAGGCCGCCGTTCAGGGAATGCTAGACCGGAACCCGGCGGTCGCCAAGGCCTTGACCTGCGTGCTTTCGGTCACGAAGCTGCATCCGCGCCCGCCCGCCGCCCCGCCGGCAGGTGCGTGACGGCCCGCCGCGGCGCTCGGCCGGGCCCGCGGGCGGGGTCATCCGAGCCGGGTGACGGTCGCCGTTCCGGCGGCGCGGGCGTGGTGGCGGAAGGCGAGGCGCTGCCCCGTCTCCAGGGCGACGGGGTGGTCGAGGGCGACGGTCACCGTGTCCTGGTGGAGCGGCTGCAGCGGGTCGGCGCCCGGGGGCAGGGTGACGACGCCGAGGACCGTGGCGGTGCGGAGGTGGAACTGGAGGCGGTCGCCGGTGCGCACCTCGGTGCCACCGTCCGCTTCGGACAGCAGGGCGAGGTCCGCGGTGAAGCGGTGGTGGGCGTCGATCGTGCCGGGTGCCGCGAGTACGTGCCCGCGTCCGACCGCCGTGCCGGCCGTGCCGTGCAGCAGGAGTCCGACGTGCATGCCGGCGGACGCCTCGTCGGCGTTCCGCCCGTGCAGGTCGATGCCGGTGACGTGGGCGGTCAGGCTGCGGTCCGGGCCGACGAGCTGCACCTCGTCGCCCGTGCGGACGCGTCCGCGCTCGATCCGGCCGGTCGGCATGGTCTGCCGCCCTCGGCGGAAGACGTCCTCGACCGGCATCAGGAACGGCTCCTCGACGGCGCTCACCCGGAACACTCCCCCCAACGGTCTCCGCGGACCGGGTCGGCTCAGACGCAGATGACCTCGACGCCCTCGGCGACGAACTGTTCGACCAGCTCGTCCGGGGCGTCCTTGTCGGTGACCAGGGTGGAGATCCGCTCGACGGCGCAGACCTGGGCGAGGGCGCGGTGGCCGAGTTTGGTGGAGTCGGCGACGACGATCACGCGTTCGGCGCGTTCGGCCAGGGCGCGGTTGACCTCGGCCTCGCCCTCGTCGTGGGCGAAGGCGCCGCCGACGGGGTCGACGGCGTTGACGCCGAGGAAGGTGAAGTCGAGGGAGAGTTCGCGCAGGACGAGCGGGGCCAGCGGGCCGGTGAGTTCGAAGGAGGTGGCGCGGGCGACGCCGCCGGTCATCACGGTCTTGACGTAGGGCCGGACGGCCAGCTCGGCGGCGATGTTGACGGCGTTGGTGACGACGGTGAGGCCGATCTCGTCGATGTACTCGGCGAGGTCGGTGCGGACGGTGAGCTCGCGGGCCACTTCGGAGGTGGTGGTGCCGCCGTTGATGCCGATCACGGCGCCGGGCGGGACGAGGCGGGCGGCGGCTTCGGCGATGCGCTGCTTCTCGCCGGCCTGGCGGGCGGTCTTGTAGCGCAGCGGCAGGTCGTACGCGGCTCCGCCGAGGACGGCGCCGCCGCGGGTGCGGGTGAGGAGTTGCTGGCGGGCGAGTTCGTCGAGGTCGCGGCGGACGGTCGCGGTGGAGACCTCCAGCAGCTGGGCGGCCTCGGTGACGTCGATGCTGCCGCGCTCGCCCAGGACGGCGAGCAGCCGCGTCCACCGCTCGTTCGTGCCCATCGTCACTCCTCAGGTCCGTGAGTGATCAAGCCTAGCCGCGGCCGGTGCCGGCCCTGCGCCGAATGTCGTGGTGGATGCGGACCCGAGCACCCCTTACCCGATCTTTGCTCGAAGCTGCGCATTCGAGCTATAACCTCTGCATATTCGAGCATATGGAGGGGATTCCATGACCGGTCCCGTCACGGTGGCCGCCCTCGACGTCGGCGGCACGTCCATCAAGGCATCGATCCTCGACGCGTACGGGGCCGTGCTGCACCGCGAGAGCGTGGTCACCGGAGCCAGGGACGGGCGGGACGCCGTCACCGAGAACGTCCTGGCGCTGGCGCGGAGGCTGGTGGACGGCTTCGGGTGCGCGGCCGTGGGCATCGCGCTGCCCGGCACCGTCGACGAGGCCGCGGGCACCGTGGTCCGGTCGGCCTGCCTCGACTGGCGGGACGTCCCCGTCCGCCGCTGGGTCGAGGACGAGCTGGACGTCCCGGTGGCGATCGGGCAGGCCGTGCGCGCCGGCGCCCTGGCGGAGGCCGGGCTCGGCGCCGGGCGGGGCTGTCCCTCCTTCCTCTTCGTGTCGGTCGGCACCGGGATCGCCGGGGCGGTCGTGCTGGACGGCCGTGCGGAGCAGGGCGCCGGCGGGGGCGCGGGCGGGATCGGCCACCTGGTGGTGCGCCCCGGCGGCCCGGAGTGTGCCTGCGGTGGCCGCGGCTGCCTGGAGAGCGTCGCCTCCGCCGCGGCCGTCGCCGGCCGCTACCGGGCGGCGGGCGGGGCCGCACCGGGCGGGCCGGTGTCGGCGCAGGAGGTGCAGTGGCGGGCCCGGGCGGGCGACGCGCTCGCCGAGGCGGTCTGGCGGGACGCGGTGGCCGCGCTCGCCGACGGGCTGGCCGCGGCCGTGACCGTCCTCGACCCGCACTGCGTGATCGTCGGCGGCGGCCTGTCCCGGGCCGGCGCCGCGCTGTTCGCCCCGCTGCGCCGGGCCTTCGCCGACCGGCTCGCCTTCCGGTCCGCGCCCCGGCTCGTGGCGGCCGGGCTCGGCGACCGCGCGGGCAGTCTGGGGGCCGGGCTGCTCGCCCTGGACCTGCTGGGCCACCCCCTGGAGGCCCTCGACCCCGTCTCCGCTGCGGGCGGGCTCGGATGATCCTCACCGTCACGCCGAACGCGGCGCTGGACGTGACCTACCGGGTGGCGCGGCTGGAGCAGGGCGGCAGTACCCGGGTCACCGCGGTGGACGAGCGGGCCGGCGGCAAGGGTGTCAACGTCTCCCGGGTGCTGCAGGGGCTGGGCGTGGACACCGCGGTCAGCGGCTTCGCGGGCGGCGCGACCGGCCGGGCGGTGCGGACCGATCTGATCGTCGCCGACCTGCCCGACGCGATGGTGGGCATCAGGGCGGAGACCCGGCGGACGGTCGCCGTGGTGGACGAGGGCGCGGGTACCACGTCGGTCCTGCTGGAGCCGGGCCCGGAGGTCGCGGCGACCGAGTGGGCCGAGCTGGTGGTCCGCTTCACCGGCCTGGTGAGGTCGGCGAAGGCCGTGGTCCTGTCCGGCAGTCTGCCGCCCGGCCTGCCCGTCGACGCGTACGCGACGCTGGTCAGGATCGGCCGCGCCCACGACCGGCCGGTGGTGCTCGACACCGACGGCGAGCCGCTGCTGGCCGCGCTGCAGGAACGCCCGACGCTGGTCAAGCCCAATGTCGAGGAACTCCTCGCCGCGACCGGGGAGACGGACCCCCGGGCGGCGATCTCGGCGCTGCGGGCGGCGGGTGCGCAGAGCGTGGTCGCCTCGATGGGGGAGGACGGCCTGATCGCCGTGGCGCCCGGTGAGGCGTGGCAGGCGGGCCCGCCGTCGCGGGTGGCCGGGAATCCGACCGGTGCCGGTGATGCGGCCGTCGCCGCGCTGGCGGCCGGTCTGGCCGCCGGCACCCCCTGGCCGCGGATGGTGCGCCGGGCGGTGGCGCTGTCCGCCGCGTCCGTCGCCGCGCCGCTCGCCGGCAGCTACGACGCCGAGCTGTACGGCCGGCTGTGCAGGCGCGTGGTCGCGCGTCCCTTCGCGACCTGACGGGCCGGACGGGGGTCGGCCCGGCCCAATGGTGCTGGAAGTTGCACAGATTGTGCCATGACCGCGCATCTCTGCGCACCCACCGGTGGTGCACGACCTGTGGGGCGAAGCGCGCACGTTCAAACATCCGAGGCGCCTCATCCATGCATCATTTTGGTCGAACGTGTTGACATCTGCGCGCAATCGGGCTGGATACTGCACGAAACTGCAGCGAGCCGAAGGATGTCCCGCCCGTGAGCACCAAGCCCGGCCTCCATGGCCTCCTCTCCGCCCTGGCGGCGCTGACGCTCGTCGCCGGTGCCACCGCGTGCGGGGCGCAGGACGGCGACCACCGCGTCACGGTCGCCTTCTGGGGCTGGGCGCCCGGCTATCCGGAGGCCGTCGCCCGGTACAACGCCACCCACCCCGGGATCCACGTCGAGTACACGACCGTCGCCCCCGGCAGCCAGGGCGGCTACGAGGCGGTCCAGGCCTCGGTGAAGGGCGGCAAGGCGCCCTGCCTGGTGCAGATGGGCTACGAGTCGCTGCCGAGCTTCGCCTCCGACGGCCTCGTCCAGCCGATCAGCGACGAGGTGCTCGGCACCCGCGTCTACTACTCCGAGACCGCCTGGCAGCAGGCCACCGTCGCCGGCGAGATCTACGGATTCCCGGTGGACGTCGGCCCGATGGCGCTCTACTACCGCAGCGACCTCTACGCCCAGTACGGACTGGAACCGCAGCGCACCTGGCAGGACTTCGCCACCGACGCGGCCCGCCTCCACCAGGCGGCCCCCACCCGCTTCCTGACCGCGTTCACCCCCGACGACCCGTGGTGGTTCGCCGGACTCGCCGCGCAGGCCGGCGGCAGCTGGTTCGACGTCAAGGGCCGCTCCTGGCAGGTCGACACGGCCGACCCGAACAGCGCGAGGTTCACCGCCTACTGGCAGTCGCTGCTCGACAAGGGCCTCGCCAAGTCGGAGACCGCGTTCAGCGACGGGCTCTTCGAGGACCTCCAGAACGGCACGCTCGCCGCCTTCCCCGGCCCGGTCTGGTTCTCCAGCCTGCTGGCGCAGAAGTCGCCCGCGGCGAGCGGCAAGTGGGCGGTCGCACCGATGCCCCGGTGGACCGCGGGCGACACCGCCTCCGGCTTCGACGGCGGCTCCGCCACCGCCCTGCTGAAGGGCTGCGCCGCCGCCCGGCCCGCCCTGGACTTCGCCAACTGGCTGAGCAGCGACCGGGATTCGCTCCAGATCCTGGTCGACAGGGCCGGCATCTACCCGGCCGCCGTGACCGCCGACACCCTGCCCGCGCTGAACCGGCCCGACCCGTACTTCGGCAACCAGCCGATCTTCGGCGTCTTCCGCGACGGGCTGGGCCGCACCAACTGGACCTGGGGGCCGGTGATGGCCGACACCTCCAAGGCACTCAGCACCGAACTCGGCAAGGCCGTCACCACCCGCACCCCGCTCAGGTCGGCGCTGCAGGCCGTCCGCGACCGGACCGTGGCGGCGATGCGCGGCAAGAACATCGAGGTCGCCGCCCGATGACCCCTGCACCGCCGAGGCCCCGCCGAGGTGCCCGCGCCCCGCCGGGCCGGACGCACCACCTCATCCCCCACACCCCCACGCAGGTGCACCATCAAGGAGTACCCGATGATCCCCCAGCTCCGCAGGCCGCTGGCGGCAGCCGTCGCCACCGCCGTCCTCGCCCTGACCCCCGGCCTGGCCACCCCCGCCTCCGCGACCCCCGCCTCGGCGACGTACACCGTCACGGTCGGCTCCCCGGTGCCGTTCCCCAACCCGACCGACACCCAGGCGACGCCGTACATCGACAAGGACGGAACGTTCTACTACCAGCAGTCGGCGGCGCTGTACGGCGCGACCGAGCACCGGCAGTGGGACTTCTACACCGGCTCCAACTTCGACACCGCGACCAAGTCGGCGTCGCTGAGCGGCTACGTCAACCCGGCCAACTCCCAGGACCGCAACGACGACACCACCTGGCGCTGCAACAACAGCCCGACCGGCCTGAGCGCGAGCTACGACCCCGGCAGCACCACCCACTCCGAGCGCAACTACTGCGACCTGGCGGGCCTGTGGGTCGACCCGGACACCGGCAACTGGTACGGCCTGGTCCACAACGAGTTCACGCCGGACCCGCTCGACGCCGGCGACGACCTGCACTACGACGCGATCGACTACGCCCTCTCCACCGACCAGGGCAAGACGTGGACGATCAAGGACCACGTGATCACCTCGCCGTACAGCACCACCCGCGGCGACACCACTGCCTTCCCCAACCAGACCTACTACTACGGCGACGGCGACCAGCGCCTGCTGGTCGACACCGCGTCCGGCTACTTCTACGTCTTCTACGGCTCCCGCGTCGTGGACAAGGGCGTGGGCTGGAGGGCCTACCACGAGCACGTCGCCCGCGCGCCGATCTCCGGCAAGATGGCGCCGAGCTCCTGGCAGAAGTGGTACAACGGCGCCTGGAGCGAGGCCGGCGTCGGCGGCCGCGAGTCCAACATGGTCCCGGTGAACGGCTCCAGCACCACCGGCTACACCCCCACCACCGGGGAGTACAAGCCGACCAACACCGGCACCACCGCCCAGCAGGTCGCGGCCGGCACCGCCCCGGCGACCTCGCCGCTGTTCGTCATGGACGTGACCTTCAACGCCTACCTCGGCCTCTACGTGGGCCAGCCCCAGGCCGTCGACCAGAGCCGCAACGCCCCGCAGCAGTACTACGTCACCGACAACCTGGCCACCCAGAAGTGGTACCTCGCCGGCGACACCGGCAGCTACCACACCGCCTCCTGGTATCGCTGGTTCCTCGACGGCGTGAACAGGACCGGCTCGCAGATCGTCGGCAAGGACTTCCGCACCTACTGCGCGTTCGGCTGCGCGGGCACCTCCTCGGGTGAGTACGTGCCGGTCACGCTCAACTCCTCCTCGCCCGCCACGGCCCCGTTCGACCTGACCAAGGCCTACCGGATCGCCAACGGCAACGGCCGGGTCCTGGCCCAGGTCTCCGGCAACACCACCACCACCTCCCAGACCAGCACCGGCAACGCGCTGGAGAACTGGGTCTTCAGCTCCATCGGCGACGGCTCCTACCGGATCGCCAACGCCTCCACCGGCCAGCTGCTCGGTGTCGACTCCACCGCCAACGCGGGTCGCGCCTGGGGCGCCAAGCCCACCGCCACCACCGTCGGTGGCAGCGGCCCGACCGTCGGCCAGCAGTGGTTCGTCATCGCCGGCACCGGCACGGACAACACCCCCAACGGCACGTACAAGCTGGTCAACCGCTACAGCGGCCTGGTGCTCGGCCTGTCCGCCACCTCGGGCCGGCTCGCCGAGACCACCCCGACCCGCAGCTGGAGCGACTCCGGCAACACCGTCGGCGCGTCCCGTACCGCCGCCGAGCAGACCCTGACCCTGACCGCGGTCGGGGCCGCCCCCGAGACCGTCTGGGTGAACAACCCGGGCGGACAGGCCACCAAGGTCAACACCGCCGTCTCGCTGCAGATCGGCGGCGCCGACACGGCCGGCAAGAGCCTGACCTACAGCGCGACCGGCCTGCCCGCCGGGCTGTCGATCAACTCCGCCGGTCTGATCTCCGGCACGCCGACCACCGCCGGGTACTCCTCGGTCACGGTCACCGCGTCCTCGGGCACCGCGAGCGGTTCGACCACCTTCGGTTGGGCGGTCAACCCGGTGCTCAGCGGCTCGCACACCCTGATCGCCTCCGGCAAGGCGCTCGACGACCCGAACCACTCGACCACGCAGGGCACCAAGCTCATCACCTGGGCCCCCAGCGGCGGCGCGAACCAGCGCTGGGTCTTCACCCAGCAGACCGACGGCTCGTACCAGATCGTCAACGGCGAGTCGAACCTCTGCATGGACGTCGACGGCGGCTCCACCGCACCCGGCACGGCGATCATCCAGTGGGCCTGCACCGGTGGCACCAACCAGCGCTGGATCGTGAACGCCGTCTCCGGCGGCTACACGATCACCTCGCAGAAGAGCGGTCTGCTGCTGACCACCGCCTCCACCGCGGACGGCGCCCCGGTCACCCAGCAGGCGGACACCGGCTCGGCCCTGCAGCACTGGGCCATCGGCTGATCCCACCCCTCCCACCGACGGGACCCGCGGACACGTCCGCGGGTCCTGTTCCGCGTTTTACGCCGGGGCTCGACGAAATCCGTCGTGTCACGCCTCTTGACGCGGGCCCACCCGCTGCCCAACCCTTGCTCAAAACTGATTGATTCACGCTCGTTAGAATCAAATTCAAGCACACATGCACGCTTGGGAGCAGCATGAGATGGCACCACCGCATGGCCGGAATCTGCTCGGTCGCGGTCCTCACCGCCGGCCTCGTCTCGTCCTTCGACACCCCGGCCAGGGCTGACAGCACCGCCGCCAACACCAGCACCCCGGTGGGGGTGAAGCCGATGATGGGCTTCAACAACTGGGCCCGCTTCACCTGCGCCGCCCAGGCCCGCCTGGACGGCACCCGCGACGGGTACTCCTTCCAGCAGTTCATGCAGGACCAGGCCAAGGCCATGAAGGACACCGGCCTGGTCGCCGCCGGGTACACCAACCTGACGGTCGACGACTGCTGGATGCAGCGCACCAGCGCCGGCTACCTGCACGGCGCCGCCACCTGGGGCGGCAGCAGCCAGCCCGGCTTCGACTGGGAGCTCAACGCCTACGCCGACTACGTGCACAGCCAGGGCATGGAGGCCGGCCTCTACAGCACCTCCGGCGTCAACACCTGCCAGGGCGTGCCCGGCGGCGTCATGGGCCACGAGCAGGCCGACGCCAACTCGCTGGCGTACTGGGGCGTCGACTCCATCAAGCTCGACAACTGCGGCACCAACCAGAGCAACCGCCAGACCGAGTTCACCACCTTCGCGAACGCCCTCAAGACGGCCACCGCGAACACCAGCCGCAAGATCCTCTTCAACGAGTCCGCGCCCGCCGGGTACGGCCCGACCAGCGCCGAGAAGTACAACTCCCTGGAGTGGGTCCGCAGCCTGGGCCAGATGTGGCGGGTCAGCCCCGACATCCAGGTCTGGCACGCCAACCAGCCGAACACCGGCTGGGACTGGCAGCACGGCGCCGACTACTACGAGGGCGGAATCCTCCAGAACTTCGAGGACACCGTCTCCATCGCCCGCTACAACGGCCCCGGCAACCACAACGACGCCGACATGCTGCTGATCGGCGACAACAACCAGCTCACCCTCGCCGAGCAACGCAGCCAGTTCGCGCTCTGGTCGGCGATGGGCTCGCCGCTGATGATCACCAGCGACGTCCGCAAGATGGCCGCCGACCCGGTCACCTACGCGCCGCAGCTGAACATCCTCAAGAACGCCGACATCATCGCCGTCGACCAGGACACCACCGCCGGCGGCTACCTCGCCGCCCGCGACGGCGCCACCACCACCGCCGGCACCGAGGTCGTCGTCAAGCCCCTCGCCGACGGCTCGCGCGCCGTGGTCGTCGTCAACAAGAACGCCACCGCGACCAGCTTCACGCTCGACCTCGCCCGCGTCGGCTTCACCAACACCGGCTGCACGCGCACCGCCAAGGACCTGTGGAACCACACCACCACGCAGGTCACCGGCTCCCTCACCACCACCATCGGCGCCCACGACAACGCGATGTACACCATCGCCCCCGGCAGCTGCGGCGCCGCACTCCCCACCGGCCAGATCCAGGCCGCCCAGCCCGGCTTCCAGGCCTACGCCTACTGCCTCGACGCCTACAACGGCGCCACCAACGGCACCACCGTCGGCCTCTGGGACTGCCACAGCGGCAACAACCAGCAGTGGCAGCGCCAGACCAACGGCCAGATCACCTCGCTCGCCTCGCCCGGCCTCTGCCTCTCCGGCGAGTCCACCGGCCTGAAGCTGCGCACCTGCGCCGGCGGTGACAGCAAGCAGATCTGGACGTACACCCTGGCCGGCCAGCTCAAGGCGGGCGGCGTCTGCGCCGACATCGCCGGCGGCACCGTCAACGACAAGACCAAGGCCGTCGCCACCTACACCTGCGGTACCCACCAGGCCAACCAGACCTGGAGCGCCCCCTTCGCCACCCCGCCCACCCCGTAACCACCTGCCCGCCCCGCACGGCGGACAGGTCCCCCCACGGCCCGGTACGGGCACCGCCACAACGGCGCTGCCCGCACCGGGCCCCGGCCATGTCCCCGGGGCGAACCTTCGTAGCCTTCCTCCGGACCGGCGGCGGGTCAGCGGCGGCTGCGGGGGCGGGTGTGGGGCGAGAGATCGGTCGGCAGGCCGTGTGCGCGGAGGGCGGCGAGTGCGCTGCGGGCGCGGCTCTCGTCCTGGGCGAAGACGGCGGCGAGCAGGGCACCGTACAGCTCGGGATCGGCGTGCACCTCCGCGGCGAAGGCGCCGATGTCGGCAGCCTGGCGGAGTCGCACCACCTCGCCGACCAGGCCGCGGGCGAGCGTGCGGTCCAGCGCCAGGGCCACTGCCGCGACGTCGGCGGTGGGCCGCCCGGCCGCCTGTCGGAGCAGGCTGCGGATGTCCGCGGCTCGGCCCGACTCCCAGAGCCGCAGCGCGAGTTCGGCGAGTTCGTGGGCCGGGGCGGAGGCCCATTCCCAGAGCAGGGTCTGCCCGTCCGCCGACTGACCGGTGTCCTCCAGGGCGGTCAGCAGGGCGGGCAGCGCGGCTGCCGGGGTCGACCACAGTGCGTGGAAGAGTACGGCGGCCTCGTCGGTCTGCCCGGAACGGCGGAGCTCGGCGAGCGTTCCGGCCGCCTGCCCGGCGGCGCTGTGGGCGACCGACCGGGCCAGGTAGTCGGCCGAGCCCGCCGGGCCGCCGGTGCGCAGCAGCGCGACCAGCCTCGCCACGTCGGCGGGGGCCAGGGTCACGGCGGCCTGGGCGACGACGGCCGCGGACTCGTGGGCCGCGCCCCGGCGATGGAGCTCGCTCACCCGCTGGGCGAGCGCGGCGAGTTCGCCGGGTGAGCGCAGCGGGGTCGCCGGCACGGCCGGTTCGGGGTGGGGCGGGTCCGCGGGGAGTGCGCCGGTGGGCCGGGGCGCGGCGTCGGTGTGCTGTGCGTCCGGGGGCGAGGCCTGGGCGCCGCCGAACCGGGCGCCGCGCAGGGGCTGGGCCGCCTCGACCGGGGGGAGGACGGGCTCGGCCTCGGGCTCGTGCTGGTAGACGCCGCCGAAGCGGGCCCCGGTGGGGCGCTTGCGGGCGGGCTGCGCGGGGCGGGCGGGCCGGGCGGTCGTTGCGCCGGTAGCGGGGGAGTGCGGCGCGGGCCCGGCAGCCGGCGGGTGCCGGTGGACGGTCTCGGCGGTGGCGTGGGCGGAGGAGTGCCGCTCGGACAGCAGCCGGTCCTCCAACGCGAGCAGCCGGTCGCTGAGTTCGAGGCACCGCATGCCCAGCCCTTCGCGGAGGGTCTGGGCCTGGGCCAGTTGCCGCAGGAGCTCCTGGTCGGGTGAGGCGGGCGATCGGGCGTAGTCGGCGCGGGCGGCCTCGGTGAGCCGTCGCTCCCGCTGCGCCGCGAACTGCCGGGCCCGCAGCAGTTCGTCCAGCTCCGCGCGGAGTGACTGGACGTCGGCCGGGTTCGGCCCCAGTTCCTGTACCGTCATCAGGCCCTGACCTGACCTCTCTGCCGGAGGCGTCCCGACTCGCCTCCCGCGATGGACTGGGGGACATCCTGGCCTCGCCGTACGGCGGACGCGTTACGGAAGTGAGTCCGGGCCATTTCGACGCCGACGGCGGGGCGGTGGGGTGTGCCGCCGCGGTCCCGGCTGATGCGCCGTCGGGCGCCGTTGGTGCAGAACGGCGCCCGACAGCGTGCGGAGGTCTGCCGACCCTCTTCGGCGGACGCTCCGGCGTCCCGCGCGGCCCCGGGGGATTCCGGCGTTCCGCCACGTCGTCGTGGCGGCTGCTGCCGGGTACGGGCCGGGCGGGGGATCGGGTGGGTGGGGGAGGGACGCGCTGCCGGTGTCCCGGGAGTTGGAGGGGACACCGGCAGCGCCGGCGAACGGTCGGCCGACCCTCACCGGCCACCGTCCGGACGTCCCACCCGCGGCCGGGGACCGGACCGTCGCATGCCTAGTGACGGCCCCCGGACGGGAGCGGGAGCTGGTGGACTGCCGCCGGCCCGATGTCAGGGCCCGGCCGGCGGCAGTCCGGTCTGGTGGTGCGTCAGCTCTCGCTGTCGGTGGTGGGGAGTTGGGCCTGGATGAGGTTCATGACGGTGGAGTCGGCGAGGGTGGTGGTGTCGCCGATTTCGCGGCCCT
>NZ_JBICYJ010000086.1:0-12377 GCF_043200835.1 Kitasatospora sp. NPDC048365 | reverse complement strand
CGCGGCGGCCGCGGCCCGGGGCTGCTCGGCGTGGGGGGGGGGGCCCCCCCCCCCCCCCCCCCGACTGCTGTCTCAGAACCTTCGATCAGTCTCCCGCGATGCAGCGGTAGTGCTTGATCCGGCGGTCCTCGACCAGGGCGAGCTCGAATTCCGACTCGCGCAGGCGCAGTGCGGAGACCAGCTTCCGGTAGGCGTCCGAGGTCTCGGCCCCGGAGCTGCGGAGCGAGATGGCCGCCACGCCTTCCGCCACGCTGAAGAAGTCCTCCGGCACGTACCCGTCGAGTTGGGCCCGAGTGTCCCGCAGCATCTTCACTGCCAGGGGGGCTTCCGTCCCGGCGTCGCGCACCAGCGACCTCACCCAGTTCTCGTCGCCGACCGGCTCTCCTGTTCCCGCCACCCAGATCTCGGCCTGGTCGGGGCTGCCGCCTTCGAAGAAGGCGTCGTACCGATAGGAACGGTCCAGGACGGCGAGGTACTCCACGGAGGGCAACCCCGACCGGAGCCGGGAGAGCGCCTCGTCACAGAACCCGGCCAGTGCTTCGGCCCGGTCGCAGAAACCCGGCTCGGTGACGGTGACGTGCCCGTACACCTCGTAGGGGCGCAGGTACAGCGGACCGTCGAGAGGGGCTCCCACCTCGCCGACCGCAGGTCCGAGGACGTCCTCCGGATGGCTGCTCAGGTTCACCGCGAAGCCCAGCCCGGTCGGCCCGACGCAGTCCCGCCAGCCCCGGCCGTCCGGCTCGGAGAGGCCGAGGAGCTCGACCACCCGGTCCTCGCGGACGGCCTCCCGCGTGGTCGACCTGATGTAGACGGTGGCGTCGAGCGACATCAGCATCCCCATCCGTTGCACTTGGGCTGGCCGCCGACCTTACCGCTGATGTTCCATCCGCCCTTGTCGCCGCGGGCGTACACATAGTAGTCAGTGTAGTCCGCGGTGCTTCCCCTGAAGCCGCGCATGACGTTCATGGCGTCGGAGGCGGAGGAATTGTCCGCCGCTCGGATGTAGAGCCGAACGGCACCCTTCCCCTTCGCGCTCTTCAGGGCGCCGTTGATCGAATTAGGAGTACCGTTCACCGCCTTGAACTCCGACGGCACTCCGTCGACGAAGGCGTCGAACTGCTTGCCGTTGCCCTGGCGATGCGCCAGGACGTCGGCCCCGTTGGGGCCGGCGGCGAGATCGAAGGCCATCTGGTACTCGTGGTTGTTGAAGCCCTTCTGGTAGTCCTTGCCCTTGAGGACCATGGTGTCGAACTCCTTCTGGTTGAACACGAAGGCGCCCTCGTCGATCCGGCCGGCCGCGTCCTCGATGTACTCGTCGAACAGGATGCTGTCCGCGAGGTTCGCCCAGGCGCAGCCGTCACGGGCCGGTCCGTGGCAGTTGCGCTTGTTGATCTCCTTGATCCTCGCCAGGTAGGCCCCGACGATCGGGTTGTCCTTGCTCTTGAGCCACGCGATCCGGGCCTTCCGCCACTTCGCCCGCTCGCCGGGGTCCGAGTGCTTCTGGCGGTTCTCCTCTATGACCTTGTCGCGCTTGTCCTGCTCGTCGTGGAGCCGGTCGGCGTTCGCCTTCCCCTCCGGGGTGCACTGGTGGGTGTCGCACCAGATGCCGTCGGGGTCCGTACGCAGGCCGGTCGGGTCGCTCTTGCCCACAGGGTCGCTGCTGGCGTAGTTGTAGCCGCCGAGCTGCTGGGCGTCACTGGGGTCGAAGAGCGGGTCGACGCTGATGAAGCGTCCGACGGAGGGGTCGTACTGGCGTGCTCCGAGCGAGCTGAGGCCGGTTGCCGGGTTGGCGGGCGCGTTGAGGAATCCGCGGTTGTCGGCCCAGGACACGACGGTGCCGCGGGAGGCGCCGTAGGGGGTGAACTGGCGCCAGGTCGGGTTCTGCGCGGTCGCGTCGAGCGCGAGCCCGGCGGTGCCGTGCTGGTCCGGGATCTCGAACGTGTAGGTCGTCGAGCCACCCACCGTGCCCGTGCGGACGGCGGTGCCGCCACCCGGGAGCGGGTAGTACCGCGTTCCGCTCAGGACCGTGCCGGTCAGCGTCAGCTGCTGGCCCGGCAGGTACAGCACGGTGGAGCCGGGGTCCTTCTGCAGCAGCACCTGCCCGTTCGCGTCGTACACGTAGGTGGTGGTGCCCGCGGTGCCGCCGCTGATGGAAGTCAGCCGGCTGGCATCGTCCCAGGCCAGGGTCTGGGTGCCGCCCGAGGGGGTGGTGCGCTTGGTGGTGTTGCCCGCCGCGTCGTACTGGTAGGAGGTGCTGGCGTTGGTCGAGGTCAGCGTGTGCGGCTGGTTCGTGCCGTTGCCGTTGTAGGTGTAGGTGGTGGTGGCGTCCGCACCGCCGGTGGTGGAGTGCTCGACCTGCTGGGTGCGGTTGCCCAGCGCGTCGAAGCTCCACTCCGTCCAGTACGCCCCGCCCGCGATGCCGTCACCGACCGTCGCGTGCGCGGCCGAGGTCGGGGTGGCGGCGCACGAGTCGGTGGCCGTCCAGGCCTTGCTCAGCCGGTCGAGGGTGTCGTACCGGAAGCACTGCGTCTCCACCGAGCTCGACGAACCCAGGCGGGTGGAGGTCTGCTTGGTGAGGTTGCCGGCGAGGTCGTAGGTGTAGGCCTGCTCGTCGACGTTGGTCGGCGTCGCCGTCGACCGCGTGACCAGCTGGTCGGTGAGCCTGCTCGTGTGCGGGTCGTACTGGTTGGTGATGAACGCCTCGTTGGTTCCCGAGCCGATCGTCGTCTGCTGCACCCGCCCGTACGCGTCGTGCGTCACGCCCTGCGCGTAGCCGTTCGTCCCGCCGAGGGTGTCCGGCAGGTCGAGGTTGCCCGCGTAGCCGTGGGTGACCGTCTCCGAGGGGAGACCGCCACCGGCCGGGTACACGTCCTTCAGCGGGAGGCCCGTGTTGGTCGTGTAGGTGTGGATGAAGTTGTACGTGGTGCCGAGGGTCGTGCCCTCGGTCGCGGACGGGATCGTCACCGTCTGGCCCAGCGAGGCGCCGAAGACGTTGAAGTTCTTCTCCTGCACGACGTACGCCGAACCGCCGTTGAACGACGTCGACGTCGTCAGATGGCCGATCGGGTACTTCATCCCGACGATCGCGCTGTTCGCGTTGTCGTACACCAGCGACGTCAGCTGGTTGGCGCTCGACTGCGACGCGCTCGCCGCGGCGAACGAGCCGGTCTTGCGACCGAGTGCGTCGTACGTGTAGCTCACGTACTTCCCGCGCGAGTCCAGGGTCTGGGTCAGCAGGCCCGCGGCGTCGTACCACAGCTGGCTGTGGCCCGCGTCGGGGTCGACCTTGTCCGTCACCCGGCCCAGCAGGTCGAACGTGCTGGCCCAGGTCGAGCCGCCCGCCGTCACCGTGGACTGGTTGCCGCGGGTGTCGTAGCCGTAGGTGATCGCCTGGGACGAGCCACCCGTCACTGTGAAGATGCCGGTGAAGGTGTCGGCCGGCGAGTTGACGGTGGGTCGGGCGGTGTAGTCGTCGAGTTCGCCGGTGCGGCCGAGCGGATCCGTGACCGTCGTCCGCACGACACCACCGGTGGGCGGGACGACGGTGACGCGGTCGCCGTTGTACACCGTGCGGGTGGAGGAGACCACCACGCCGTTCTGCTCCGAGTCGTCGACGATCACCCGGCCCAGGCCGTCATAGGTGAGGAAGTCCTGGCTCGGCACCTGCTTCTTCAGGTCCGCCGCGGACACCACCGTGGTGTTCGGCAGGGTCGCGTCGTCCCACCATCCGTTGTACTTCGCGCTCACCCAACCGCGGGTGTCGTAGAAGGTGTCCGTCACCATCCGACCGCCCTGCGGCGTCGGCGACTGGGTCTGCCGCGAACGCAGCATGGCGTCGTATATCTGGGTGCTGACCTGGTACTGCAGCTCGTCGTTCAGCTTCTTCAGCGTGACCGCCGTGACACCCGTGCCGGACACCGTGTACTCGTACAGGAAGTTCGCCGGCGCGCTGGTCGGCCGGGAGGCCAGCCACACGCTCGTCACGCGGCCGAGCGCGTCGTACCGCTTGGTGGTCACCACGCCGTTGGCGTCCGTCGAGGTCAACGGCAGGCCGCGGGCCGGGTCGAGGGTCGTCGAGCCGCTCTGCCCCAGCGGGTTGGTCACCGCGCTGCCGGTCACCGTCCCCACGGCGTCCGCCGTGAAGGCCGTGTGCGTCTTCCCGCCCTTGGCGTCGTAGACGTCCACCGGACGGCCGACCGAGTCGAACACGGTGGTATTGGTGGTCACGTACGTCAGGGCGTTCCCCGAGGCACCGTTGGCGACCTGCACCACCGAGGCGACGCCCAGGGTCGGGGCAGCGGCCTGCGGGAACGTCGGAGTGGCCAGCTGCGGCCAGGTGGCCGCCATGGCCGGGTCGTCGTAGAAGGTGCGGGTGGCCGAGACCACCTGGTTCGGGCGGCTGACGGAGGCCGGCGCGGTCAGCGTGTTGACCGTGGCCGGGACGCTGCTCTTCGCCCCCTGGGTGAAACCGCCGCAGGCGAGGGAGTCGGTCTCGGTGCCGGACACCAGGCCGACCAGGTTGAGCGCCGTGTTCGCCTTCGCGTAGCTGGTCGTGACGCACCGGTCGTACGCCGTGTCGGCCGGAACCGTGTGGCTGTAGCTCGCCGTGGCCAGCCCGTAGTTCGGGTCGGACGCGGTCGTGTTGTACGTGGTGTCGGTCTCGGTGACCCGCCAGGTGGTCGTCCCGGGGGTCGCGGTCAGCGCCTGCCGGGTCCAGCTCTCGACCGGGAGGACCTTGTTGGCGGTGAGGGCGGGCAGCCCCGTGCGGGTACGGGTCGCGGTCGCCGGAGCGACCCAGTACGAGGTGATCGTCGAGTTGTCGACCGCACCCCCCTTGCCGGTGTACTCCGTCGTCTCGAGAGTCCGGCCCTCCAACTGGGCGATGTCCTCGTGCACGCCGCCCTGGGAGTCCGTCAGGTTGACCACCGTGGCGTTGTTGTTCTTGGACATGCCCTGGTAGTAGCGGGTCTCGCCCATGCTCTGGCGGTCGTTGACCCCGTCACCCGCGTAGGTCTTGACGGTCCCGAAACCGCGCCACTGACCGTACGTCCGGTACTTGGCCCGCACCAGCTCGTTGTCGTCGAAGTGCCAGGCGGCACCCGCGTACTCGTACGAGGTGGCCTGTACCGGCGCGCCGCCGGTCGGGTCGGTCTGGGTGACCTTCTGCACCGCGTACTTGTTGAACCAGTCCGTGATCGGCGCGACGTAGTGGTCCGGTGTCCAGCTGACCGGATAGCACGACGAGGTGTTGGACGACGGCGTGGTGGTGACCGGTGCGGTGCACGGGTTCGGCTGGTAGTACTGGACGCCGGTGACCGAACCGGTCTCACTGGTGATCGAGCTGATCCGGAAGCGGTACAGCGGCGGCAGGCCATCGGTGACGGTGTCGACCCGGTTCTGCAGGTCGATCCGGCCAAAGGTGACGGCGGGGAGCGGAACCTCGACGGTCGAGCCACCGCCCTTCAGGTCGCCGCCGGTGTGGGTGATGCCGGCCAGCCAGAGGGTGGCGCCGCCGTCGCCCGAGGTGGGCATGGTCTGGTTCAGCGCCCAGGAGTCGACCGGCTTGTACGACGTCGACGCCACGTCCCACTGCTGCGTGGCGATCGAGGTCAGCCGCACGGTCGAGAAGAAGACCGGGCTGTGAGCCGTGCAGGTGGCCCCCTGAGCGCAGACCATGTCGAAGGGAACGTCCGGCCAGTTGGCCTTGGTGCTCGCGCTCAGCGGGCTGCACGGGGCCGTGACGCAGCGGTCACCGGTGCCGAAGACCACCTTGTCCGGCACGGTGCCGTACGCGTTGCCGTCGGTGAACCCGTAGTCGATGTGGTCGAGGTGGGCGTCACGGATGTAGGAGACGTTGCTCGCGCCGTTGTTCCGGCCGTAGTAGTTGGCGTCCTGCTTGTAGTAGTAGGACATCGCGTTGCCGCGGAGGTCCTTGACGTAGTCGAGGTTCCACCGCGAGGCCATCGTGCAGACCGACGAGGTGAACACCGCGTTGTAGCAGGGATCGCCCGTGTGGGGCGCATAGACGGGCAGCGAGTTGACGGAGTTGGTCGCCGCCTTGCCGCTCGCCCAGCCCGGCAGGTGGTTGAGGCCGAACGAGTAGACCGTGCCCGTGCGGTCGGTGACGGTCCAGAAATCGGTGTTGTAGGTGCCGGAGCCGTTGCCGGAGTTCACCCGGTGGGTGACGATCTCGCCGCCGTCGCCCGTCCCCTTGTACACGTCGTTGCCCGCGGCGTCCTTACCGGCCGGGATCAGCTCGGTGGACGATCCGTTCAACGACAGGGTGAGGACGTCGCCGGCGTAGCACATGTCGGCAATGGCCGCGGGCGCCGCCGAGCCCCCCGGGTTGTCGTTGCAGGGCACGAAGGAGCGTTCGATGAACGACTCCTGGATGCCCCATCCCTCGCCGATCCAGGAGGACTGCGCCTGCGAGGTCGCTGTCCGGCCGTCGACCGAGCCGGAGTCGTAGCCCAGCGACAGCTGCGGCGCGAGCGACGACGGAGCGTTCGGGACGGTGATCGGGTACTGGTAGGTGAAGGACCCGCTCGAGTTGCCGGACGCCCAACTGCCGGACGCGCTCAGGGTCGTGGCCGAGTAGGTACCGGCCGGGCCACCGCCGTCCGCACCCGTCTCGCCGGACGTGGCGGCCAGCACCATGGGCTGCGCCGCCGCGGAGGAGGAGACGGACTGCAGCTGGAGCCTGGCCCCGCCGGCGTCCGCGGCGGGCTTCTCCGCGCCGAGGTCGACCAGCGCCGACACCGACTTCCGGCCGGCGTTGTTGTCCGACGCCAGCGGCGTACGGACGCGGCAAGCAGCGACATCCGGCGTGGTCAGCGCGCACCCGGGCAGCTGGACCAGCTGCAGGCGGCCGCCGAAGTTGCCGCCGAAGGCCTGGGCGAACGAGGAGTAGTCGACGCTGACCCGGGCCTTGCCCTTGCCCGCCGACGGTCCCGGCGTGACGGTGAACAGCACACCGCTCACGCCGGCCTTCTCGGCCGCCGAGCGGTCCTGCACCGACACCTGGACCGATGCCGGTCCGGCGTACGGGCTGCCCGCCGCGGCCTGGAAGGAGACCAGCGCCTTGGAGGCCGCGGCCCCTTCGGCCGGCTTCACCTCGGCCGTGGACCCGCCTGCCGCCGGGAAGGCGACGGCGGTCGGCACGTACTTCTTGTCGGTGCGGTCGTTCGGCGTGACGAAGCGCGCGTCGACCGCCTTGACCCCCTTCACCGACGGCGTCTTCGCCAGCTTCGGCGCCGAGGCCGCGGGCGGTGCGTCGGCGAAGGCCGCCGGCGCCACTCCCAGACCTGACAGTGCGGTGGCGGAGCCGAGCACCGCCGCCGTCAACATACGAATCGTGCGACGTCGCCGTCGCCCGTCACCCCACCTAGACATGACTGCCCTTCACTCTTCTCCTGACACTGCGCCAGAAGCAGGGGCGACGATCCCATGATGATCGTCCTGTCTTGGCAAAGGGATGGTCAAATATTCGCCGCCAAACCTTTCAATGTCGGGAACACCGGACAAACCGGTCCGTGACGAATGCCACATTCGCGCTGAACGCCTGTCAGATTCCCTAGGGTTTCCGTCTGGTCGGGGGCAGGGGGCCCTCGCGCAGAGAAAGAACCAACATGCCAAGAACCCCATCCGGACGGGGCGCTGTCCTGCGCTCCGTCGGGGCCGCCGCCACCACGAGTCTGCTGATCAGCGGCGCTCTGGCGCTGCCGGCCGCGGCAGCGCCGACGCCCGCCCCGGCGGTCGCCGCGGACGCTCCGCTGACGCTCCAGCAGGCCCAGGAAAAGGCCCGGACGACCGGTAAGGACGTCCAGGCCACTTCGGCCACGACCGAGAACAGCACGCTGACGGCCCACGCCGATGGAACGTTTACACACAACCAGTCGCTGGTCCCGGTTCGCAAGCGAATCGGGAAGAACTGGGTCGACCTCGACCCGACCCTCCGCCGCAACGCGGACGGCAGCATCAGCACCACCACCACCGCGAGCGAGCTCACGCTCTCCGGCGGCGGCAAGGGCCCCCTCGCGAAGATGGCGAACCGTGGCCACAGCCTGGCGGTCGGCCTGCCGATGAACCTTCCGGCGCCCACCCTCTCGGGTGCCACGGCCACGTACGCCAACGTCCTGGAGGGCGTCGACCTGAAGGTGACCGCGGACGGCCGCGGCAGCTTCTCCGAGGTCCTGGTCGTCAAGGACGCGAAGGCGGCGGCCAACCCGGCGCTGAAGAAGCTGACGCTCTCCACCCAGCCGTCGGCGGGCCTCAAGCTCACCGCGGACGCGGCGGGCAACATCACCGCCGCCGACAAGTCGGGGCAGGCGGCGTTCACCGCCCCCGCGCCGATGATGTGGGACTCGGCCACCGCGCCCGCCAAGGCCGCGGCGCAGTCGAAGGGCACCGTGAAGGACCTGGTCACCGGACGGGCGCTGAGCCCGCAGAGCGGCGCCCCGGTCGAGTCCTCCGCCACCGGCCCCGGTGACGGCGCCCACGCCGCGCCGATCGCCACCGAGGTGACGGCCGACGGGATCAACCTGGTGCCCGGCTCGCTGCTCGGCTCGGCTGACACCACGTACCCGCTGTACATCGACCCGACGTTCTACCCGTCGTCGGCGTCCAGCAGCCGCCAGGGCTGGGCGCAGACCAACTCGTACTACCCGAGCCAGTCGTTCTACAACACCAACGACGTGCTGCGGGTCGGGTACAACGGCTGGGAGAGCCCGTACTTCACGGCCCGCTCCTACATGCAGGTCAGTGTCGACCCCGCCCTGTGGGACTCGACCGTGCTCAGCTCCCAGATCAACTTCACCGGTGTCTGGTCGGGCAGCTGCACCGCCAACAACACCGAGCTGTGGCTCGCACCCAACGGCTCCAAGCTGAGCAACGCCACCACCTGGAACAACGCGCCCGCGCCGCAGACCTACGTCGGCAGCAGCAACGCGATGTTCTGGGGCGGCACCAACTGCGACCCGCGCGGCGTCGGCTTCGACATCAAGAACGTCATGGCCACCGCCGCCTCCGGCCACCGGTCCAGCATGGTCTTCGTGCTGAAGGCGCAGTACGAGAACAACGACCGGGACAGCTGGAAGAAGTTCGCCAACACGGTCAGCATCTCCACCACGTACAACCACGCCCCGGACCGCTCCACCAGCCTGTCCACCTCCCCCGCCACCGCCTGCCCCGGCGGCGACTACGCGGGTGACGGCGACGTCTGGCTGTACGGCGGCGTCTCCGACCGCAACGGCGGCACCCTCGGCGCCACCTTCCACGCCGTCAAGCACGGCACCAGCACGACCATCGTCCCGGACAGCAACCCCGGCCTGCTCACCGCGCAGTCCGGCTCCACGCTCGCCTTCAAACTTCCGAAGGCCAACCTGGAGTCCGTCGCGGGCGGCCAGCTCCTGCAGGTCGACTGGACGGTGACCACCACCGACTTCAACCTCAACGGGCCGACCTCGACGGTCTGCAGCTTCACCTTCGACCCGACCCGCCCCGGCGCGCCGACCATCACCCCGCCGGCCAGCAGCACGGTCGCCACCTCGGTGCCGGTCACGCTCACCCCGGCGTGCGCCCCGTCCTGCACCGCGGGCAACACGCCGAGCAGCTACCAGTACCAGCTCAACGGTGGTAGCCCGCTCACGGTGGCGGCGACCAACGGCAACGCGACCATCCAGGTCAAGCCGGGCCGCCGTACCAACACGCTGACCGCCACCAGCATGTCGGCGGGCGGCAACTTCGGTCAGACCGCGAGCGTGCTGTTCAACTCCAAGGCTGCGGCGCCCGCCGCGGACGGCGACCTCACCGGCGACGGCACCCCCGACCTGCTGACGGTCGGCAACACCCACGGCCTGCCGTCGGGTGTCTGGATGGCACCCGGCCGCTGGAGCGGCGGCAACGCCTCGGTGGTGAGCGGCGCGACCAACCTGGGCCAGTACGGCAACGGTGTCGACACCTACGCCGTCCCGTCCTCGTTCAACGGGGCGCAGGTGATCAGTGGTCAGTTCAGCGCCAACAACCTGCAGGACGTCCTGGCGTACTACCCCGCCACCGGCATGGCCGTGGTCCTGGAGGGCACCGGCGACGGCTCGCCGATCCCGGCCCAGCACAACGGCACCGAGCACACCATTACCGCCGGCAGCTTCAAGGACGAGCGCGACCTGGACCCGAGCCGACTCGCCTCGGCGGGCAACGTCTCCGGCAACGGCACCGGCTACCCGGACCTGCTCGGCATCTCCGGTGACGCCTCCAACAGCTACAGCCTGAACCTCTACGCCGCGACCTCCACGCTCGGCCAGTTCCAGTTCCCCGTCCTGCTGAACGCCACCACCCCGACCGGTGGCAAGGACTGGAACAACTGGACCATCGCCACCGCCCAGATGCCCTCGGCTTCCGGCCCGACCACGGCGATGTTCCTCTGGAACAAGTCCACCGGCCGCCTCGACCTGTGGGAGAACCTCGCCGCGGACGCGAACGGCAACCTCACCCACACCTCCTCGGCGGTCGCCACCAACTGGAACACCGGCCAGGACATCGACCTCCAGGCCGCCGACGTCAACGCCGACGGCACCCCGGACCTGTGGAGCGTCGCCAACGGCGGCAACGCCTCCCTCCAGGTCCTCAACACCGGCCGTACGGCGAGCTGGAGCTCGACCGGCAAGCTGATCACCGCGGGCCACTCCTGGACGCTCAACGACGGCACCTCCGGTGCGGTCTCCACGGCGGCCGACACCGCCGGCTCGCTGCCGCTGACCGCGACGGCCGGCGCCAACTGGAACACCGGCGACCTGTTCAGCCCCGACGTCAGGCTCAACGGCTCGGGCATGCTGGCCACCGCCTCCGCGGCGATCACCCCGACGGCCGACTACACCGTCTCCGCCTGGGCCAAGCCGGACGCCCTCGGCGGCGTCGTCCTCAGCCAGGACGGCGCGCTCGCCAGCAGCTTCACCCTGTGGGCCGACGCCGGCTCGAAGACGTGGCGCTTCCAGATGCCGCGCACCGACGTCGCCACGCCGACCCAGGACATCGTCACCTCGGGCAGCACCACGGCCGACGTGGGCGTCTGGGCCCACCTGACCGCCACCTACCAGGCGTCCACCGGCAAGGAGACCCTGTACGTCAACGGCGTGCCGGTCGGCACCGCCACCCACCCGAGCGGCGCCTGGGCGACCAACAAGGGCCTGCGGGTCGGCGCGTACCTCTACAACGGCACGCCCCAGCTGAAGTTCAACGGTCAGATCGCCAACGTCCAGACCTGGACCCAGGCGCTGTCCGACAGCCAGGTGGCCGCCCTGGTGGGCCTGCCGCCGGCCCCGACCGAGCTGCAGGTCGCCACCGTGACCAACAGCAACAACCTGCACCACACCACCCGTGACAGCGGCGGGCACTTCACCGCGTGGGACCAGGTCCCCGACATGGCCTACAACCCCGGCGGCGGCTTCTCCTCCGTCACCCAGGCCGAGTACCAGGGCAACACCTACCTGGCCGGCATCGGCTGGGAGCTCCAGTTCCAGGTCCGGCAGTTCGGCTCCACCGAGTGGGACTCGCCGACCGGCACCACCGCGCCGCTGTCCCTCACCGTCCCCGGCACCTCCGTGCAGATCACCAAGGTGAACGCCTCGGCGATCGTCAACGGCGACTTCGACCTGATCGCCACCGGCAACAACGGGCGCCTCTACGAGGCCCTGCGCCACCCGAACGGCGTCTGGGTCGGCTGGACCGACCTGACCGCCAAGATCGCGGGTACCCCCGGCACCCTCACCGAGGTCGCCGCGGCCACCACCACCGGTGGTGACCTGCAGCTGGTCGCCGTCTCCGGCGGCAAGCTGTGGCACGCGAACCGGGCCACCGCCGGCGGCACCTGGTCCGCCTGGGGCGACGTGTTCGCCAACTCCAGCAACCCCGGCACGGCGACCCACGTCGCGGTCGCGGGCGTCACCGGCGCCCTGCAGGTGATGGTGACCACCAACAACGGCAACAGCCTGTACCACGCCATCCGCGCGGCCACCGGCGTCTGGACGGTCTTCGGGGACGCCGGCGCCGCGGTCGGCGGCGTGCCGGCCCCCATCGTGAGCCTCGCGATGGCCGGCGTCGGCACCGGCGCCTCCAGCACCATGCAGTTCGTGGCGCTGACCAACGCGGGGACCATCTACCACGCCATCCGCGTCCCCACCGGCTGGACCGGCCTCGGCAACGTCACGACCTACGTCCAGGGCACCGTCTCCGGCACCCCGGTCCTGGTCTCCGCCGCGGGCGACTGACCCCCTCCCCTCCCGGAAACCCCAGTGGGGGGGGGGGGGGGGGGGGGGGGGGGGGGGGGGGGGGGGGGGGGGGGGGGGGGGGGGGGGGGGGGGGGGGGGGGGGGGCGGGGGGGG
>NZ_JBICYJ010000085.1:0-13594 GCF_043200835.1 Kitasatospora sp. NPDC048365 | reverse complement strand
AGTCCATGCGGAGCATCGGCGACTGAGGAGAAGCCGTCGAGGTGCGTGCCCCGGCGGCGGCCCGCAGGCGGGGGTTTGAAGACGGACCCTAGCGGCGCGAGCGCGGCCTGACGACCACGGGGCAGGAGTCCCACAGCTCCACCCCGGCCGTGATCAGTTCGATGACCGCGTGCCGCTCGTCGGGCGTCCACGCCGCGCACTCGCTGCCGAACAGCTTCTCGTAGGCGCCGTCGTGCACGGCCCCCTGCCGGGGCAGCCGGTGCTCCGCGTCGAGTCCCCGGGCCAGGTCCTCGAAGAAGTTCCAGGCACCCAGCACGGCACCCGGTGGGACCTGCCGGCGCACCGGGTCGGCCAGCCAGCGCTGGACGTGGGCGAGCTCCAGCGTGTCGGCGTCGGGAGTGGCCAGCGTCCGCCCCCGGCGGCTCGCGTACGCCCGCGCCTGCCGGGCCGTCACGAACACCGGTACCTGCCGGCGCCCGGTGTCCGGCAGCGTCACCACCCGATCGGGTTCGTCGCCCTCGCCGCCGATCCACAGCACCACGGCACTGCGTCCGGTCCCGCGGATCCGATAGGCGTAGAGGCGCCCGTCGTCCGACGGGCCTACAGCCGCACCCGCACTTGTATCTGTCGTCTCGATCGTCGCCACGGTCCCACCCTGTCACGACCCCCGGTCAGGGCAGGTGCCAGATGTCCCTGGTGATGAGGAAGAAGGCGGCGGCCCAGACGGCGGTGACGCCGGCGACGATGGCGAGGCCGATGCGGTTGGTGCGGGCCGCGGGTTCGTCGGGGGTGGGGCGGAGCCAGCGCCCGAGGAGGGGGTTCACGTAGTAGGGCATGGTCAGGAAGCTCATGATGAAGCTCGACAGCAGGTTGCCGATGAGCAGGCCGATCCAGAGCGGCATCTTCAGCGGGGCCAGGGCGAGGGTGAGCAGGACGACGGTCGGGTAGAGGCCGACCCAGACGGCGATGGCGGTCTTGCTCGCCGCGGGTGGTGGGGCTTCCCTGCCGTTCTCCTCGAAGGCGAACCAGCTGCCGAAGGAGTTGTCGATCGTGCGGAGCTTGAACTCGTTGAACTTCTCGCCCTCTTCGAGGATCCGGCGGCGGGTGCCGGAGGTCAGCCAGGCGTCGAGGTGTTCGGCGCTGTCGAAGCGGTAGAGGGTGGTCCATTCGTCCTGGAGGCCGTGGATCGGGCGGAAGAGTTCGGTGCCGCGGAAGCCGGCGAAGGTCCGTTCCTCCTCGCTCATCCGCTGTTGCCAGTCGAGGAAGTCGTCGACGTGGTCGGGGTCGACGCGGTGGGCGACGACAACGGTGACGAGCGGGTCGGGGGCCTGCCGGCCGCCGCGGACGACCTGTTGGGTGCCGGGGCCGTCGAAGTAGCGGTTGCCGATGTCGAGCAGGTTCTGCCGGGTCGCGCTGTTGATCCAGGCCTGGAGGTGGGCGATGGAGTCGAACCGGTAGATGACGAGCCAGTCGGGCTGCAGGGGGGTCGGCGGGGAGACTTCGGCGCCGAGGTAGCCGGCGTAGTCGGCGGCCGCGGTGTTGACGGCCTTCTGCCAGGCCCGGTACTCCTCCTCCAGGCCGGGGCGGACCTTGAGTCCGAGGATGGCGGTGGCGGCGTCCCCGTCCAGGGGCTGCACGGTGTTCATTGCGGTCCGGCCGCCCTGGACGGGACCGGTGCGGTGGCGTTCAGCGGGCCGTAGATCCGTTCCGGGGTGAGCGGCAGGGCGCGGTAGCGGACGCCGGTGGCGTCGTGGAGGGCGTTGGCGAGGGCCGCGGACACCGGGTTGATGCAGCATTCGGCCATGCCCTTGGAGCGCATCGGCCCGACCGAGTCGGAGGAGGGCACCAGGAGCACCTCGGTGCGGGGGATGTCGGCGTAGGTGGGGATGCGGTAGTTGCGGAGGTTGGGGTTGACCATGGCGCCGTCCGCGTCGAGCTGGTGGTTCTCGGTGAGGGCGAAGCCGATGCCCTGGGCGACGCCGCCCTCGACCTGTCCGCGGACCTGGGCGGGGTTGATGACGTCGCCGGCGTCGGTGGCCTGCACGCTGTGCAGGATGCGGATCTCGCCGGTGACGCGGTGCACGGCGATCCGGAACCCCTGGGTGTTGGAGGTGACGCTGCGCGGTGAGCCGTAGGCCTTGCGGGCGGCGGTGAAGCGGATGCCGCGGTCGCGGGCGAGGGCGACGAGGTCGGCGAGCGGGACGCGCTCCTCGCCGCAGCGGACGCCGTCGTCGTCCATCGAGCACATCACCACGTGGACGCCGGTGTGGGCGGCGGCGAACTCCAGGATCCGGTCGCGCACGGCGTTGGCGGCGCGCAGGACGGCGTTGCCGGCGACGAAGAGTCCGGCGCTGGCGAAGGCGCCGGTGTCGAAGCCGGTGCGGTCGGTGTCGGACTGGACGAGGCGGATCCGCCCCGGGGTGGTGCCGAGCTGGGTGGCGGCGATCTGGACGTGCGCGGTCGACGTGCCCTCGCCGAACTCGACGGTGCCGACCGCCAGTTCGTAGACGAGGTCGTCGCCGAGGGTGACCCAGGCCTCCGAGATGTGGTCGGTGGGGGGCGCGGTCTCGTGCAGGGAGGAGGCCACGCCGGTTCCGACCAGCCAGTCGGGCCCGGGGGGCGGCTGGTGTGCGGCGCGGGCCATCGCTTCGTCCACCAGGTCGATGCACTTGCCGAGTCCGTCCTCGGTGAAGAGCACGTCGTCGGGTCCGTCGTGCAGGGCGACGAGCGGATCGCCGGGCCGGACGATGTTGCGGCGGCGCAGTTCGAGCGGGTCGAGGTGGAGGGCGCGGGCCAGTTCGTCCATGGCGGATTCGACGGCGAAGGCGGGCTGGGTCATGCCGTAGCCGCGCAGCGCGCCGCTGGGCACGGTGTTGGTGTAGACGGCGAACGCGTCGTACTTCTTGTTGGGGCAGCGGTAGATCATGACGGCCGCGCCGCCCGCGTACAGCGTCTCGCCGCCGTGGTTGCCGTAGGCGCCGGTGTTGGAGACGTTGCGGATCTGCAGGGCGGTGAGCGTCCCGTCCGCCTTGGCGCCGAGCCGCACGGTGAGGGCCATCGGGTGCCGGGGCGAGGCGGTGGTGAACTCCTCCTCGCGGGTGTACTCCAGGCAGACCGGCGAGCCGGTGTCGAGCGCGGCGAGGGCGACCAGGTCCTCGGAGATCACCTCCTGCTTGCCGCCGAAGCCGCCGCCGACCCGTTCGCAGAACACCCGTAGCTGGTCCGGCCGCAGGGCGAACAGGTAGGCGAGTTTGACCTTGGCGATCGACGGCGACTGCGAGCTGGTGCGCACGTTGAGGCGGCCGTCCTGCATCCAGGCGATCGAGCCGTGCGTCTCCAGGTGGGCGTGCTGCACCCGCGGCGAGGTGTACGTGCCCTCGTGGACGACGTCGGCCTCGGCGAAGCCGGCGTCGACGTCGCCGATGTGCGAGTGGATCTCCAGCAGGATGTTGTGGACCGGGTCCCGGACGAACGGGTCGTCGGTGCCGTGCAGTTGCGGCGCGCCGTCGGCCATCGCCTGCTCGGGGTCGAACACCGCCGGCAGCACCTCGTAGTCGACCACGACCTTCCGGCAGCCCTCCTCCGCCGCCGCGACCGTGTCGGCCAGGACGGCGACCACGCGCTGCCCGACGAAGCGGACCGTGCGGTCGAGAATGAAGGTGTCGTCCGGGTCGACCAGGTGGTCGGTGTGGATCGCGGTGGTGAAGCGCCGTCGCGGCACGTCCTCCCAGGTGTAGACGCGGCGCACGCCGGGCACGTCGAGCGCGGCGCGCTTGTCGATCGAGCGGATCCGGGCGTGGGCGTGCGGCGAGTGCAGCACCTTGAGGTGCAGCATGCCCTCCAGGTGGGTGTCCATGGTGAACTCGGCGCGGCCGGTCACCACGTCCTCGGCCGCCGGTGCGCCGACGCTCGTCCCCACGGCCCTCCCGGGAGCGGCCGATTCGATGCCGGCCCGGCCGCGGACGGCGTCCTCGATCGCCCGGTAGCCGGTGCAGCGGCACAGGTTGCCCTTCAACGCCCGCGGCAGGTCGTCCTTCTGGTCCTCGGTGAGCGCCGCGGACGTCATGATCATCCCGGCGGTGCAGAAGCCGCACTGGAACCCCGGGGCATCCCGGAACTGCCGCTGCACCGGGTGCAGGTCACCGGGCGAACCGAGCCCTTCGACCGTCGTCACCTCGCGGCCGTCCGCGCGGAACGCCGGGGTGATGCAGCTGTGCACCGGCTGCCCGTCCAACCACACCGTGCACGCGCCGCAGTCGCCCGCGTCGCAGCCCTTCTTGACGCCGAAGGTGCCGAGCGAGCGGAGGAAAGTGCGCAGGCACTGGCCGGGTCGCGGCTCCTCGTCGAAGCTCCGGCCGTTCACGATGAAGGTCATGCCGGGCTCCCCGCGACGAGTTCGTGACGGATCTCTTCGGTGAAGTGCTTGGTGAGGTGGCGCCGGTGCTCCGGCGTCCCGTTGGGATCGGCGAACCAGACGTCGGCGGGGATCACGTCGATGCTGTGCTGGAGCGTCCGCGCGTCCGGCATGGAGTCGAAGGCGATCCGGATCGGCCGGGTGGTCCCGGCGGTGACGGTCAGCAACAGGTCGTTCCGGCCGGGCGTCTGGGTGCCGATCAGGAACACCGTCGACCGGCCGAGCCGGGTCAGCTCGAAGCGGCGGTGCACCGCCCGTTTGCGCAGCGCACCGGTCGGGATCCGGATCCGCCGCAAGAGCTCGCCCGGTCCGAGGATGTTGCGGTTGTTGCCGGTGACGAACTCGAGGGCGTCGACGACCCGGGTCGACCCGTCGGGCGCCCACAGCTCGTACCCGGCCTCCAGGGCGACCGTGAGGGTGATCATCGGCCCGGCGGGCAGCGAGAGGCAGACGTTGCCGCCGACGGTCGCCGCGTTCCACACCTTGAACGAGGACAGGAACGCCTCGCAAGCAGTGGCGATCAGCGGCCCCGCGGTCCACTCCCGTGGCGGCTCGAACGCGTACAGGTCGCGGATCGTGCAGGTCGCGCCGATCTCCAGGCCGCTCCCGTCCGCGACCAGCGGGGCCCAGCCCAAGGACGTCAGGTCGACCAGGCGGCGCAGCTCCGGCTGCTCGGTCGAGAACAGGAAGGTGCCGCCCGCGAGCCAGGCATCGCCCTCGCGCCAGTCCGGACCGGGCCGGTCGGACGGACGCCGGACGACCTCGGTGATGGTGTTGAGGTCCATGGAAACCGGTCTCCCTCACGACGACCGCCGCGGGACGGACCGCCCACCGAACCACCGTCGGGCCGCTGCGGTCGAACTGCTCGGGGAGGAGCATCGGCGGGCGCTGGGATTCCCCTCCAGCGTATAGCCGCACGCGCGGGGCCCGCCAAGTCGGGACGCCGGACTGGCGTGGGCATGCCGCCACGCCCTCCTGGAGGTCCGGGGACTCGGAGCGCGGGCAGGCCCCGGGGCGGCCTCCGCGCAGGTCGATACGCTGACGGGATGACAGGAGTACTGGGGTTCGGCGCGCTGCTGGCACGACTGATGGGGCACCGGAACCTCGACCCATCCGCGGTCTCGACGGCGGCGCACCTCGACCGGGAGGCGCTGGCGGCCGTGCTCGACGGCCGGCCACCCACCGACCGGCTGCTCAGGACTGTCGGCCCGGTGCTCGATCTGCACGCCGCCGACCTCTTCGTCCTGGCCGGGCAGCCGGTACCGGACGACCTGACCCCGGTCACCCGGAATCCGCGCTGGTCGGTCAGCCGCGTCGTCTACAACACCATGGTCATGCCTGCGGAGAACCGGCGCCTGCTGCTGGACGCGATCCGGGCACAGCCCCTCGTACCGCGGGCGGGACGGGGCGGGAGCGACTGGCCGGGCCACCGGTACGAACCGGGCTTCGGCACGGTGCTCCTTGAGCTCGCGCACAACCGGAATCTCCGCGTGATGTGCACGGCCAAGGCCCTGTACGCGGTGACCGACGGGCGGATCTACCTGGCGGCGTCCACGGTCGCCGGAATCGGCCGTGACCCGGGCGCAGTGACCCCCGAGCTGGTCGCAGGCTTCGCAGGCCTGCTGGGAATTCCCGCCCGCGACCTTGCGGCGCTCGGCGGCATCGATCTTCCGGACGATCTGCCGCCGCTCCACCCACGGGCCGCCGACGTGGCCGCCGTCGTCCGGGAGGCGCGCCGCCTCACCACCGCACAGCTGGAGGAGGTCCACCTCACCTCGCGCCGGCTGGCCGACCGCTGACCGGTTCCCTTCAGGCATCCGCCGGTGCTCTCCGTCACCGGGCGAGGCCGTCCAGGTTCTCCCGCGCAGTGCTGATGACCTCGTCCAGGACCTCGCGGGAGCGGAACAGGTCGCCGATCAGCCGGTCGATGCGGTCCCGTTCCGCGGTGAGCTCGTCGACCAGCTGTGCGGTGGCGATCTCGCTCGGGCTGCCGTCGGTGTCGCGCAGGCACGGCAGCAGCTGCGCGATCTTCCTGCTGTTCAGCCCTGCGGCGTACAGGGCTTGGACGCGGATGACCCGGTCCACTGCCCATTCGCCGAATTCGCGCTGGCCGCCGGGGGTGCGTTCGGCCCGCAGCAGCCCCTGCTCCTCGTAGTAGCGCAGCGACCGTTCGCTCACCCCGCTGCGGCGGGCCAGTTCGCCGATCCGCATCGCTCACCTCCCGGACTTGAACCTCACACCTGTGTCAGGTTCTACCGTTCCGGCATGACGAACACAACGGTCGACTCCCGCCTCTTCGAGCCCGCGTCCCTCGGCGCCCTGCGCCTGCCGAACCGTCTGGTGATGGCGCCCATGACCCGCAACCGCGCCTCCGCGGACGGCGTCCCACAACCGATCATGGCCACCTACTACGCCCAACGGGCCGCCGCCGGGCTGATCGTCGCCGAGGCGTCCACGCCCAACGCCGTCGGACAGACCTACCCCGACATCACGGCGATCCACACCGGTGCGCACGTGGCGGGATGGCGGCGCGTCACCGACGCCGTGCGCGCCGAAGGCGGCCGGATGTTCCTGCAGTTGCAGCACGGCGGCCGGGTCGGACACCCCGACAACAGCGGTCTCACCCCGGTCGCGCCCTCGCCGATCCCGCTGCCGGAGACCGTCCACACCCCGACCGGCCCCCAGGACGCCGTCGTACCGCGCGAGATGACACTCGACGAGATCCGCTCCACCGTCGCCGACTTCGCGGCTGCTGCCCGCAACGCCGTCGACGCGGGCTTCGAGGGGGTCGAGGTGCACGCCGCCAACGGCTACCTGCTCCACCAGTTCCTGGCCCGGGGGACCAACCGGCGCACCGACGCCTACGGCGGCTCGGTGGCCCGGCGCATCCGGTTCACGGTCGAGGTGGTCCGGGCGGTCGCCGACGCGATCGGCCCCGAACGCGTCGGGGTGCGGATCGCGCCCGGACTGACCGTCAACGGCATCGACGAGGGCGACACCGAGGAGATCTACCCGGCGCTCGTCGCCGCGCTCGCCGACCTCGGACCGGCCTATCTGCACGTGGTCTTCGCGGATCCGGACCAGCCGCTCTTCCAGGAGATCCGCAAGGCGTGGCCGGGCACGCTGATCGCCAACCCGGTCCTCGGGTGGGGGAAGCCGCTGCCCGCCGACGGCGGAAGGCGGCAGGCCGAGCGGCTCCTCGCCGCGGGAGCCGACCTGATCTCGCTCGGCCGTCCGTTCCTCGCCAACCCCGACCTGGTCGAACGCCTGCGCATCGGGGCGCCGATCAACCAGGTACGGGACCACGGCCTGATGTACACGGGCGGGTCGGCCGGCTACACCGACTACCCCACGCTGGCCGCCACTGCCGCCGTCGACCACGGTCAGGCGTCCGAAAGCGCCGCGCTCTGACGCCCCGTCCGGAGCGGCGCCACGGCCGTGACCGGCCCCGCGCGCGGGAGGGGTGCCGGCGGGTGGAAGGATCCGTGTCCTGCGGCGCACGGAGCGCCGCGCGGGAGGGGTTCGACAGCCGATGAACGTTTTCGGGTGGGTCTGCAGCGGAGTGCTCTGGGCCGTCGCGCTCGGCACTGCGGTACCGGCCGTCGTACGGGGTCGGGCGCCCCGGTGGTGGCCCGGGGTGGTCTCCCCCCGGCTCTGGGGGGCCGGACAGTTGCTCTTCGCCGCGGGCGGCACCTACGGCATGGCCGCCGCCGGCCACGAGACCGCGCTGTGGCCCCTCGGTGGAGGCATCGCGCTCGCCGGACTGGGCCTGATGGAGTGGTCCCGCCGCACCCGCCCCGACTCCGCCTGAGCCGCCCGCGCCTGCGGGAACCGGAGGCCGGAGATGCGGGCGGTCAGGAAACTCCGTGGCCCTCGCAAGCCCCGGACCGGTAGCGTCCGGCTTCCGACGGGCCGCGCCGGCGGCTCCCCGAACGCAGAGAGCGATCCCGATGACCAGCCAGCCGCAGACCACGACCCTCTGGCGACCGACCGGTCCCCAGGAGCTGGACCTGGTCCGGCAGTTGGACTGGCGTGCCTGGCCGCCCCGCCTGCCCGAGCAGCCGATCTTCTACCCGGTCCTCAACGAGGACTACGCGATCAGGATCGCCCGGGACTGGAACGTGAAGCACAGCGGCATCGGGTACGTGACCCGCTTCGAGGTCGAGACCGAGTTCCTGGGCCGCTACCCCGTCCAGCAGGTCGGGGGCCGGACGATCCTCGAACTGTGGGTGCCCGCCGAGGAGTTGGACGAGTTCAACGCCCACATCGTCGGCGAGATCCAGGTCGTGCACGAGTTCCGGTAGTCGCCGGAACGCCGCGCGGACCGACCCGGGCCGACCCGGAGCCCGGGCCACCGCGGCCGGACCCCGGATCCACCGTCCTTGCGCACGGGGGCAGTTCGGGTGGGGAAATCCCTTGAGGCACGGCCGGTCCCCGGGCCTATCCTGCGCGGATGACAAACTTCGTACCGCTCACGGACCGAGACGACTGGTACCCGGCCTACCGCCGTCGGCGTCTCGATGCGCACCTGGCGCTCGGCGTACCCGCCGCTGCCGCCGAGGCGCTGGTCGACCAGTCGGTGGACCCGGAGTACGGCTGGACGGCGGTGGGGGTCGACGACGCCGCCGGCCGTCGGGTCGGACGGCTGGTGCTGGGCATCGTCCATCCGCAGGGCACGCCGGTCGGCCGGATCGTCGAGCTGTGGACCGACCCCGCGCTGGACGCGGACGGCGGGCACCGCCGCGCCGCCCGCGACTGGGCGCGTGCCTGGTGCGCCGAACGCGCGGCGCAGCGCATGTCGGTGGTCCTCGCCGAGCCGGACGGGACCTTCGCCGACCTGCCGATCCGTGCGCAGAGCCGGTTCAAGGCGATCGCCTCGGCACCCGAGGGGCCGTCGGCGGTCCTGGTCCGCCCGATGACCGAGGACGAGTTCCCGGCGTGGCTGGCCGAGGAGAAGGAGCAGTACGTCGCCGACATCGTCCGTTCCGGCGTGAAGACGCCGGAGGACGCGCGGAAGCAGGCCGAGCAGGACTACCTGGACGTCCTCCCGGACGGGCTGGCCACCCCGGAGACCACGGTGCTGACCGTGGAGTCCGAGGGGGTGCCGGTGGCCTCGATCTGGCTGCGCCACGGCTATCTGCCGGGCGTGAGCTTCCTCTACTCGGTGACGGTGCGGGCCGATCAGCGGGGCCGGGGGCTGGGCCGGTCGGCGATGGTGCTGGCCGACCGGGCCGTGGTGGCGGCGGGCGACCGGGCGCTGCTGTTCAACGTGTTCGGCGGCAACCACGTGGCGCTGTCGCTGTACGGCAGCGCGGGTTACGGGATCCTCGACGAGAGCCGCTCCCTGCCACTCGACGGCTGACCTCGGCTCAGACGTCGCGGTGGCGCACGGTGTGCACGGCGAGCGCCACCGCGACGAGCGGCCACAGCAGGTAGACGGTCCAGGAGCCGGGAACGGTGGCGGTGTGGGCGAGCGAGTGGGGGTCCGGTTCCCAGGTCTCGACCAGGCGCTTCCAGGCGGCGCCGACCAGGGCGTGCTTGACGTCGGCGCTCCAGCGGTTGCCGTCGGAGAGCATGGCGGGCAGCATCAGCAGCGCGAACACGCCCGCGCCGATGCTGGCCGCGCCGTGCCGGATCAGAACTCCCAGGCCCAGCCCGACCAGTGCGCACACCGGCGCGAGCAGCGCGGACGCCGCCAGGGCCCGCAGCACCCCGGGATCGTCGAGCGAGACTCCCGCCTGCCGCTCGCCCAGCACCGCCCGCGCGGCCAGGTACGAGCCCGCCGCGCAGGCCGTGCCGACGACCGTCCACACCGCGGCGGTGACGGCCGCCTTGGCGAGCACCACCGAGCCCCGAGCCGGCACGGCGACCGTCGTCGCGCAGATCAGTCCGCTGCTGTACTCGCCCACCGCGCCGAGCGCCCCCACCCCGGCGGCGATCAGCATCAGCGTCCAGTACCCGGCGGCGGGGAAGGCGTCGAACGGGCGGAACCCGCCGTCCCCCACCGCCTCGTCGGAGAGTGCGGCGGCCGCGGCCGAGCCCGTCACGAACAGCACCGTGAGCCCGGCGGTCCACCAACTCGACCTCAGTGAGCGGGTCTTGATCCATTCGGCGGCGACCAGGTCGCCGAATCGTGCGGTCACTGCGTGGCTCCTGCCTGGTAGTCGAGGCTGTCGGCGGTGAGTTCCATGAAGGCCGTCTCCAGGCCGGCTGTCCGGCCCGTGAGTCCGCCCAGCCGGATCCGGTGTTCGTGGGCGAGCGCGCCGACCCGGTCCGCGGACAGGCCGGACACCACCAGCTGCCCTTCGACCGCCGAGGCCACCACCCCGCCCGCGGCGGTGAGGAGTTCCGCGAGTTCGGCGGCCTGCGGGGTGGACACCTCCACCTCGCCGCGGGCGGCCCGGGCGGCGAACTCCCGGAGCGGCTCGGCGGCGAGCAGCCGTCCCCGCCCGATGACCACCAGGTCGTCGGCGGTGTGCTCCATCTCCGCCATCAGGTGGCTGGAGAGGAAGACCGTCCGACCCTCGCCGGCCAGGCGGCGGAAGAGCCGGCGGGCCCAGCGCACGCCCTCCGGGTCCATACCGTTGACCGGCTCGTCGAAGACCAGCACCGGCGGGTCGCCGAGCAGGG
This sequence comes from Kitasatospora sp. NPDC048365, assembly GCF_043200835.1. Taxonomy (NCBI): domain Bacteria; kingdom Bacillati; phylum Actinomycetota; class Actinomycetes; order Kitasatosporales; family Streptomycetaceae; genus Kitasatospora; species Kitasatospora sp. NPDC048365. The sequence goes on along the minus strand of NZ_JBICYJ010000085.1, from coordinate 2,550 downwards.
CGGCCGCGATGCCGAGGCGCTGCCGCATGCCGAGCGAGAAGCCGCCGACCCGCCGGCCGGCCGCCTCGGCGAGTCCGACCTCGGCCAGTACCTCGTCCACCCGGCGGCTGGGGAGACCGTTGCTGCGGGCGAGGGCTGCCAGGTGGGCGCGGGCACTGCGGCCGCGGTGGACGTGGCCGGCGTCGAGCAGCGCGCCGATGTGCCGCAGTCCGCGCGGATGCCGGTGGAAGGGGACGCCGTTGACGGCGGAGGTGCCGGAGGTGGGGGCGTCCAGGCCGAGGAGCAGGCGCAGGGTGGTGGTCTTCCCGGCGCCGTTGGGGCCGAGGAATCCGGTGACCCGGCCCGGTTGCGCGGTGAAGGACAGCCGGTCGACGGCGGTCCGGTGGCCGTAGTTCTTGGTGAGTTCGCTGACTTCGATCACGGCACCGAGCCTGCCGGGACCGGGCGGTGCCGCACATCCGGCCCGGGAGGGCAGTTGCCCGGCCCGCCTTCGACCGTGGGTGTACGTCCCCGGGCCGATGCCGCCGTCCGGCCCGCCCGATACTCTCGCCGCGTGAACGATCTTCCTGCCCCGCTCCGCTCCCCCGCCCCGGCCTGGGCCGGGGGCGCCGCGTACCTGCTCGCGGTGACGCTGCTGTTCGGCGGCGCGCCGCGCGCCTCCGGCACCGTGCACGGGCTCGGGGCGCTGCTGGCCGCGAGCCTGCTGGCCGGCCTGCTGCGCCGGAATCCGCCGGCCGCCCTGGCGCTCGCGCTGCTCGGCTCCACCGCCGTCGTCGCGGCCCGCCCGAACGCCGAGCACGCCGGCCTCCCCGCCCCCGCGTACCAGGGCCAGTTCCTGGCCTACCTCGCGGCGGACGTGGTCCTCGGCTTCACCGTCGCCACCCGCGGCCGGCGGGCCGCGGCCGTCGCCACGGCCGTGTCCTGCTCCGTCCAGCTGCTGGTGATCGGGGTGTTCGCGCACGGCGACAACCTGACCGTCAACCTGCTGATCTCCGTCCTCGCGACCGTCGCCGCCGTGATCGCCGGGCTGCTGGGACGCGAACGCCGGGAGCACGCGGTGGCCCTGCGCGCGCAGGAGGTGGCGGAGGCCGTCTCCGCCGAACGGCTGCGCATCGCCCGGGAGTTGCACGACCTGGTCGCCCACAGCATCGGCGTGATCGCGATCCAGGCCGGTGTCGGCGCCCGCATCATCGCCACCCGGCCCGACGACGCCGCGGAGGCCCTGCGCACCATCGAGACCACCAGCCGGGAGACCCTCGCCGGGCTGCGCCGCACCCTGGTGTCACTGCGTCAGGCCGCTGCCGACGACCCCTCGCTCTCCCCCACCCCCGGCCTGGCCGACCTCGAACGGCTGGCCGCCGCCACCGGCGACGCGGGCGTCCGCGTCGAGCTGCGCCGCACCGGAGAGCGGCGCCCGCTGCCCGCCGAGGTCGACCTCTCCGCCTACCGGATCGTCCAGGAGGCGCTCACCAACGTGGTCCGCCACGCCGGCACCGGGCGCTGCCGGGTCACCGTCGACCACGGCGACACCGAACTGCTGGTGGAGATCGTGGACGACGGGCGCGGCGCCGCCGACGGGGGAAGCACCGGCTTCGGGCTGATCGGCATGCGCGAACGCGCCGCCCTGCTCGGCGGGCGGCTCAGTGCCGGCCCCCGCCCCGAGGGCGGCTTCCGGGTCGCCGCCCACCTTCCGCTGCCCGTCCGCACAGCCGTGGAGGCCCGATGACCGTCCGGATCCTGCTCGTCGACGACCAGCCGCTGGTCCGCTCCGGGCTGCGCCTGCTGATGGCCGACGAGGTCGACCTGGAGGTGGTCGGCGAGGCGGGCGGCGGCGCCGAGGCCGTCCGGCTGGCCGCCGAACTCGCCCCCGACGTCGTCGTGATGGACGTCCGGATGCCCGGCATGGACGGCATCGAGGCCACCCGCCGGATCACCGCCGACCCGGCCGCGGGCGCCCGCGTCCTGATGCTCACCACCTTCGACGAGGACGACCACGTCTACGGCTCGCTGCGCGCCGGGGCGAGCGGCTTCGTGGTCAAGGACATGGCGCTGGACGACATCCTCGCCGCGGTCCGCGTCGTCGCGGCGGGCGAGGCCCTGCTCGCCCCCACCGTGACCCGCCGCCTCATCGCCGACTTCGTCACCCGCGACACCCCCGCGCCCGCCGGCCCGGCCGCCCGCCCGGTCGAAGGCATCACCGACCGCGAGCGCGAGGTCCTCACCCTGGTCGGCCGGGGCCGCTCCAACACCGAGATCGCCCAGGACCTGCACATCACGGTGGCCACCGCCAAGTCGCACGTCTCGCGCCTGCTCACCAAGCTCGGCGCCCGCGACCGCGTCCACCTCGTCATCACCGCGTACGAATCCGGCCTCGTCACGGCGCCCGGGTAGCCGCGGGCCCGCTGCCCCCGGGCGGGCCTAGGGTCCGGGGGGGGGGGCCCCCCCCGGCGGGGGGGCGGGGGGGGGGGGGGCGGGGGCGCCGCCCCCCCCCCCGCGGGGGGGGGGGAGGTGGGGGGGGGGGCGGGGGAGGAGCGGCTGGACGGGCGCGCG
>NZ_JBICYJ010000084.1:0-16654 GCF_043200835.1 Kitasatospora sp. NPDC048365 | reverse complement strand
CGGCCCGCGCGGCCGGCCGGGGGGGGGGGTGGCTGGGGGGGGGGGGGGGGGGGGGGGGGGGGGGGGGGGGGGGGCCGGGGGCGGGCCCCCCGGCCCCCCCCCGCCGCCGCCGCCCCCCCCCCCCCCCCGGCCGGGAACCGGGTCAGGCCCGGTGCTCGCCGAAGCCCCACTGGCGCAGGCCCTGCTCCAGCACCTCGACGACCTTCTGGCCGGTGAGGTAGGAGTCCGGGGTGGAGCGCCCGGTGATGAACGGGAAGTCGACGATCACCGAGGTCTCCCTGCCGAAGTTGCCGTGGTAGGCGCCCTCGGGAGCGGTGGCGTCGCGCAGGATGTACTCCAGCGGGTACGGCGGCGGGCCGATCACGAAGTCGGTCCCCATGAAGCCGGTGCCGTCCTTGTAGTCGTACTCGATGCAGTGACCGGTGACGTGCTTGTTGCGGATGATGCTGGTCCGGTCGTCCTGCTCGCGGGCGAACGCCAGGCAGGCCACGCCGTAGCACTCGGCGGCGATCGGCAGGCCCAGGTTGTAGAAGGCCAGGATCAGGTCGTGCACCCGCCAGTTGTTGGCGAGGTCGACGATCGGGCCGGAGCCGCCGACGATCAGCAGCGCGTCGTAGCGGTCGGCGATCTGCGTCTGCACGTGCTCGCGGCGGGTGTTGTAGCCCTCCCAGGCGCGCAGGAAGTCGCTGCGGCTGCGGTACGGCCGGTCGGGCAGCCAGGAGGACAGGTCGAGCGGGTTGTCCAGCCGGTTCGAGGTGTCGACCGCGCGGACCTTCTCGGCCATCTCGGTGCTGGTGACCGAGCGGCCCAGCGGCGGGTCGATGTACTCGGGGTCGTAGCTCGGCGGCAGGGCGACCGGGCGCTTGCCGGTCGGGGTGGCGAAGCTGACCTCGTAGCCGGCCTTGTCGAAGGTCTCCAGCGGACCGATCAGCTCTTCGCCCCAGTAGCCGTACTCGGAGAGCACGACAAGGATTCTCTTCTTCGCCATCGGCGGTGATCTCCTTCGGTGGAAGGGGTGTTGGGGCCTCGGTTCGGATCCTGTCTACCTGCGCCCGAGCCCCGTCGGCGAGGCCGGACCGGCCGGGGCGGACGCATCGGCAGTTCGCGGGCCGCACTGTGCGAAGTCGGGTGCACCGGCAGTCAACACGGCCCGCAGAGCGCTGTCAAACATATCTTGACTGAAATCGACAACCTCAGTTAAATCATTGTCATCCGCCCCTGACACCTGCCTCAGCACGAGGAGAGCGACATGCTGTTCTACGTCCAGATGAAGTGGAAGCACGAAGGCCGGATCTCCCTCGAAGAGCTCTGGGAGGTCGAGCAGGAAGAGGCCGAGCACGCCGTCGAGACCCTCAACTCCGGCTTCTGCGTGGGCATCTGGAAGGTCGCCGCGCAGAAGCGCGTGATCGCCATCATCGACTCCCCCGACGCCGAGGAGCTCGACCGCACCGCGCTCGGCCGGCTCCCCATGCGCGAGTACCTGGAGTTCGAGCAGGTCTGGCCGCTGCGCGACTACCTGGGCTTCGCCGAGGACGTCAAGAAGCGCTACCAGGTCTGACCGGACGGACCGTCACCCCGAGGACACCCCGAGGAGTCCCCATGATCCACCAGCTGATCTTCGCGTACCCCAAGCCGGGGATGACCGAGGAGGAGTTCCACCAGTACTGGCTGGAGGTGCACGCCCCCAACTACGCCTCCAAGATCAAGCAGATCCGCAAGTACGCCGTGGACACCCGCATCCCGCTGGACACCGACGGCGAGGACCCGCTGTGGAGCGGCATCGCCGAGATCTGGCTCAACAACGACGAGGAGCAGCTCGCCTCGCTGCAGTCCCCGGAGTTCCTCCAGGGCGCCCGCCTCGACGAGCCCAACTGGGCCGCCTTCTGGCGCACCCTCGTGCTCGACACCGAGGCCCACGTGCTGCGCCCCGGCCCCGGCACCGCCCGCCCGGCCGGCGCCAAGCTGTTCGTCCTCGCCAAGCGTGCCGCCGGCACCCCGCTGGCCGACTTCCGGGCCCGCAGCCTCGACACGCACGCCAAGCTCGCCCTCGAGGTGCCCGGCCTGGTCCGCTACGTCCAGGGCTTCACCCGCGACGGCGCCTACGCGATCGGCGAGGCCACCCTCGACGTCGCCTACCAGCTCTCCTTCGAGAGCGAGGAGGCGCTGCGCACGGCGCTCGCCTCGCCCGAGTACGCCGCCCTGGAGCAGGACCTCGCCGAGTTCGTCGAGACCCGCTACATCCACCGGATGGCGGTCCGTCAGCACTGGTTCATCGGCTCCGAGTCCGCGAACGACTGAGCCCGCGCCAGTCCCCTCGCGTCCCGGCCCGGGGCCGCCCATCGGCGGCCCCGGGCCGCGCGCACTCCACCCCGGCGGAGGTCGGACGCCATGCCCAGCACCCACGCACTCGCCCACAGCGACCTGGCCGGCGACACCGCCGCCGTGGTCGCCCTCACCCTGCTGGCACTGGACCTCCACCCGGCCGCCGGCTGGCCCGAGTACGCCGTCCACGCCCTCGGCTTCCTCGCCGTCGGCACCCTCTGGCACGACCGCCGCACCGTGCTCGCCCGGATCCGCCGGCCCGACCGCGCCCTGCGCGCCCTGGACGCCCTGCTGCTCACCGCGCTCGTGCTGCTGCCGCTGGCCACCCACGCCCTGGCCCGCGACCTCACCGCCGGCACCACCATCGCCTTCGGCCTCGCCCTCGCCGTCGCCGGCACCCTGCTCAACGCCCTCTGGCTGCGGGCCACCCGCACCCGCCGGCGGCACGGCCCGCCCGGCACCGCCGCCACGCTGTGCCGCCGCCACCGCGCCGCCCCGGTCCTCCACCTGGGCGCCTCGCTGGTCGCCCTGGCCGGTCCCGCGGCCGGCCTGGCCGTCCTCGCGGCGGTCCTGCTGCTCGGCCTGGTGCAGTAGCCGCGTCGGCCGAACCTGGTTCTGGCAGGGCCAGGTTGCGAGGTGCCGCGCCCGGCCCGTCCTGGCCATGATGGAGCGCATGGACCGACGCGAAGAGCTCACCGACTTCCTGCGCACCCGCCGGGCCCGGGTGCAGCCCGAGTCCGTCGGCCTGCAGCGCCAGTCGCGCGGCCGCTCCCCGGGGCTGCGCCGGGAGGACGTGGCCCGGCTCTCCGGCGTCAGCGTCGACTACTACACCCGGATCGAACAGGGCCGCGGCCGCAACCCCTCGCCCGAGATCCTCGGCGCCATCGGCCGCGCCCTGCGGCTCGACGAGGACGAGCAGCGCCACCTGGAGGAGCTCGCCCTCACCGAGGGCCGCCCGCAGCCGCGCCCGCCGCGCAGCACCGAGCGCGTCCGCCCCGGCGTCCAGCGGCTGCTGGACGTCTTCTCCGCGACCACCCCCGCCTTCGTGCTCGGCCGGCGGATGGACGTGCTCGCCTGGAACCCGCTCGCCGCCGCGCTGATCGCCGACTTCGCCGCGCTGCCCACGGCCCGCCGCAACATGGTCTGGATCGCCTTCATGGACCCCTGGGCGAAGGACTTCTACCTCGACTGGGAGGAGATCGCCCAGGAGTCGATCGCCTTCCTGCGGATGGCCGGCGGGCGCTGGCCGGACGACCCGGCACTGGCCGCGCTGGTCGGCGAACTCTCGGTCAAGAGTCCGGACTTCCGCCGGCTCTGGTCGATGCACGACGTCAAGGAGAAGGGCCACGGCACCAAGCGGATGCACCACCGCACGGTCGGCGAGCTCACCCTGGACTACGAGGCGCTCGCCCTCTCCGACGGCGACGGCCAGACCCTGGTCACCTACACCGCCGAGCCGGGCAGCAGCTCGGAGCAGGCGCTCCAACTCCTCGGCGTGGTCGGGATCCCGGACACCCTCACCCGCTGACCCCGCTGACCCCGCTGACCCCGCCCGCCGCCGCCATCGACACCCGCCGCCACCCGCCGCCACCTGTGGAAGGACCCCCATGAACGCCCGGACCGACCGGATCGCCCTGATGTTCCCGGGCCAGGGCGCCCAGTACCCCGGCATGGGCCTGCCCTGGCTGGACACCCCGCAGTGGCAGCTGGTGGACGCCCTCTCGCACCGCGTCGGACGGGACGTCGGAGCCCTCCTGGTCGACGCCGACACCGAACGTCTCCGCCGCACCGACAACGCCCAACTCGCGCTCTTCGCCCTGGAGGCGATGATCCTCCAGGCGGTCCGCGCGGCCGCCCCGGGCCTGCCGGTGGTGGCCTGCGCCGGACACGGCGTCGGCGAGTACGCGGCCCTCGCCGCCGCCGGGGTGCTGAAGCCGGCCGACGCCGCGCAGCTCGTCGCCGAGCGCGGCGCCGCGATGGCGGACGCCGCCCGCGCCGCCGAGGGGGCCATGGCAGTCCTGACCGGCGGCGACCCGCAGGCGGCCGGCCGCCTCACCGAACGGCTGCGGGGCGCCGGCGCCCGGGTCTGGCTCGCCCACCTCGACGGGCCCGACCGCGTGGTGGTCTCCGGCACCCGGGCCGGCGTGGAGGCGCTTGTCGAGCAGGCGCCCGAGGCGGGCTTCCGGGCGACCCCGCACCCGTCCGGCGGGGCGTTCCACTCGCCGCTGATGATCCCGGCGCAGTACCGGCTGTCGGCGGCACTCGTCCGCGCCCCGCTGCGCGCCGCCCGCTTCCCGGTGGTCGCCACCGCGGACGGCCGCGTCCGCGACGGCGACCCCGCGGAGTGGCGCGCGCTGATGATCCGTCACCTGGTCGAGCCGGTCCGCTGGGACAGCACCGTCCGCACCCTGGTCGGCCCCGACTCCGCCGCCGCCGAACTGATCGAACTCGGCCCCGGCACCACCCTCGCCGACCTGGCCCGGCGCATCGCCCCCGACACCCCCGCCACCACCGTCACCACCCCCGCCCAGGTCGCCGCCCTCGCCACCCGCTACGCCGCCGAGCGCGTCTGACCCGCGCACCCGGCAGCCGTTGCCCCGGCCCGCCGCGTCCTCACACCTGGGCGTCGAGCAGCGCGTCGGCGACGGCGGTCCGGGCGTACAGCACCGACCGCCCGGCGCGGTGGCCGCTGACCAGGCCGGCCGCGCGCAGCGCCGCCAGGTGCTCGGAGACGGCCGCCGCCGACAGCTCGCAGCGGCGTGCCAGCTCGGTGGTGGAGGCGGGCGCCGCCAGTTCCGCGAGCAGGACGGTCCGGGAGCGTCCGAGCACCAGCGCGAGCCCGTCGGCCCGCGGCGGCTCCCGGCGCTCCCACAGCGTCGCGCTGCCCCGCGCCGGGTACGCCAGCTGCGGCGGGTCGCCGCCCGGCGACCGGGTGAGCACCCGCGGCCACGCGAACGCGGACGGTACGAGCACCAGCCCGGCCGCGGTCGGGATCCGGGTGATCGGGCAGTGCCGTTCGGTCAGGAGCAGCTCGCCCTCCTCCCACCGCACGGTCCGGTGGAGACCGTTCAGCACCTCGGCGGTGCCGTGCTCGGCCGCCTGCCGGGCCCGGTGGAAGACGTCCGCCTCCAGCAGGGCCCGGATCCGGGCCCAGTACGGCGCCAACGCCAGCTGCCAGTACGCCTCGATCTCGGCGGTCACCCGGGGGAGCCGGAGCTCCGGCTCCCGGTACAGGCCGCGCAGCCTCGCGGACAGCCGCCCGCCGCGCTCGGCGGCCAGCAGGTCGAGGTCGCGCCGCACCTGCGCCGGGTCCGTCCGGCGGACGGCTGCCAGCTCCTGCTCCAGCTCGCCGACCGCCCCGGCAGGCGGCGGGTTGAGGAAGTCCGGGAGGTGGCCGCCGGCCGGGACCATCTCCGCGAGCCAGCCGCGGTCGAGTCCGGCGGCCGCCAGCCGGGGCCGGACCTGGGCCGCCCAGCCGCGGTGCACCTCCGGCACCGGTGAGGCGGCCAGGGCCCGGAAGCCGGTGACCACCTCCCACATCGGTGAGACGGCGAACCGGGTCCGGGCGAGGTCGCCCGCCGAGAGCGTCAACCGGGTCCGCACAGCCGCCTCCTCGCGCCAGGATTCGGTCTGAGCCTAATCAGTTCGCTTCCGCCGGTCCGCCCGGTTGCATGGTCCCCATGACCACCCGGATCCAGCACCCCGTTGCTCCCACCGCCCCCCGCACCCTCGACCGGGCCCGCCGGCTGCGCGCCCTCGCGGCCGGGCCCGCCGCACTGATCCTCCCCAACGCCTGGGACGCCGGCAGCGCGGCGGTGATCGCGGGGGCCGGTGCCGAGGTGATCGCCACCACCAGCGGGGGCGTGTCCTGGTCGGCCGGGCGCGGCGACGGCCAGCGGCTGGACCGCCAGGAGATGGTCGACGCGATCCGCCGCGTGGTCGCCGCCGTCGACGTCCCGGTGACCGCCGACATCGAGGGCGGCTACGGCCCGGCGCCGGACGCGGTCGCCGAGACCGTCCGCGCCGTGGTGGAGGCGGGCGCCGTGGGCGTCAACCTGGAGGACTCCGCGGCGGTCGGCGGTCCGCTGTTCGGGATCGAGGAGCAGGCCGCCCGGCTGCGCGCCGCCCGGCAGGCCGCCGCCGACGCGGGCCTGCCGGAGCTCTTCCTCAACGCCCGCACCGACGTCCACCTCTTCGGCATCGGCGCCCCGGCCGACCGCCCGGAGGAGACGCTGCGCCGGGCCGAGGCGTACGCCGAGGCCGGAGCCGACGGCCTCTTCGTCCCGGGCCTGCTCGACCTGGACGCGCTGCGCGAGCTCTGCGCGCGCTCACCCCTCCCGGTCAACGCCATGGCCGTCCCGGGCGGCCCGACCGCCACCGAACTCGCCGCCGCCGGCGTCCGCCGGATCAGCCTGGGTGCCGCCCTCGCCCAGGCCGCCTACACCGCCGCCCACCGCGCCGCCACCGAACTCCTCACCACCGGCGGCCTCACCGCCCTCGACGGCACCTTCGACTTCCCCACCGTCAACGCCCACTTCACCCCCTGACCCCAGGCCGCCGGTCCCGTACTCGACTCCTCCTCCGGTTTGCCGCTGGGCCCGCGGTGATCCGGCGTAGCCTTCGGTCATGGCAGAGAGCAAGGTGCGCAAGGCCGCGGCGAAGAAGCCGGAGTCGCAACTGGCGACGGTGCGGCGGGCCCGGAGGATCAACCGGGAGCTGGCGGAGCTGTACCCGTACGCGCACCCGGAGCTGGACTTCGACAACCCGTTCCAGTTGCTGGTGGCGACCGTGCTGTCCGCGCAGACCACCGACCTGCGGGTGAACCAGACCACGCCGGCGCTGTTCGCGAAGTACCCCACGCCGGAGGACATGGCCGCGGCCGTCCCGGAGGAGCTGGAGGAGCTGATCCGGCCGACCGGCTTCTTCCGCAACAAGGCGAAGTCGCTGCTGGGGCTCTCCGCGGCGCTGCGGGACGAGTTCGGCGGCGAGGTCCCCGGCCGGCTGGAGGACCTGGTCACCCTGCCCGGTGTCGGCCGCAAGACCGCCAACGTGGTGCTGGGCAACGCCTTCGGCGTGCCGGGCATCACGGTGGACACCCACTTCGGCCGGCTCGCCCGCCGCTTCGGCTGGACGGCCGAGGAGGATCCGGTGAAGGTCGAGGCGGCGGTCGCCGCGATCTTCCCCAAGTCGGAGTGGACGATGCTCTCGCACCGCGTGGTCTTCCACGGCCGCCGCGTCTGCCACGCGCAGAAGCCGGCCTGCGGCGCCTGCCCGGTGGCCGGGCTGTGTCCCTCGTACGGGGTGGGGGTGACCGACCCCGAGAAGGCGGCCAAGCTGCTCAAGTACGAGCTGGCCGGCAAGCCCGGTCAGCGGCTGCGCCCGCCCGCGGACTTCCCGGGGGAGGCGGCGGCCCGCGCCGACGCGGTCGCCCATGACGGCCGGGTCGCCGACCTGGCGACCGTCGACGGCGAGGGGGACGCCGCATGACGCCGCAGCCCGCGCCTGCTCCCGTGATCGTCCGGGAGGGCCTGCCGTCCTGGCTGCTGCCGGTCCGGGAGGCCGCCGAGACCGTCCGGCCGCAGCAGCTGAGCCGCTTCCTGCCGCCGGCCGAGGGCGGCCGCCCGTCGGCGGTGCTGATGCTGTTCGGCGAGGGCGAGGGCGGCCCGGACCTGTTGCTGATCGAGCGGGCCCGCAGCCTGCGCTCGCACGCCGGCCAGTCCTCGTTCCCGGGCGGCGCGCTCGACCCGGAGGACGGCGACCCGGCGGGCAGCGGCCCGCTGGCGGCGGCGCTGCGCGAGGCCGAGGAGGAGACCGGGCTGGACCCGTCGGGGGTGCAGCTGTTCGCCACCCTGCCGACGCTGTTCATCCCGGTGAGCGGCTTCGTGGTGACGCCGGTGCTGGGCTGGTGGCGGCAGGAGTCGCCGGTGGCGCCGGTGGACCCGGCGGAGACCGGCGCGGTGTTCCGGGTGCCGCTGGCGGAGCTGACCGATCCGGCGAACCGGGCCCGGCTGCGCCACCCCTCGGGTTTCACCGGCCCGGCGTTCGAGGTGGCGAGCCGGCTGGTGTGGGGCTTCACCGCGGGCGTGATCGACCGGGTGCTGCACTACAGCGGCCTGGAGCGGCCGTGGGACACCAGCCGCACGGTCGAGCTCTCCGACGAGGCGCTCAGCCTCTCCCGCCGCTCGCGCTCCTGACCGCCCGGCCGCTCGCACCTCGGCACCTACCGCCCGGCCGCTCGTACCCTGGCACCTACCGCCCGGGTACGAGCGGCCCGGTCACGCGGACGGTCGGGTTGTCGTCGTAGTCGTCGTCGTGGTCGAGCGACCCGGTCACCGAGGACGCGACCATCGTGGCGACCCCGAGCACGATGAACACCACCAGCAGTGCCTTGCCGCTGCTGCCCATCACCAGCGGCCGGGTGGCGGAGGTGAACGGCTGCTCCTTCTCCGGGTCGCCGAAGATCCGCTTGGGGTACGCGGAGCTGAGCATCAGGAAGTACGCCTGGAACCGCATCCGGTAGCGCAGCACCGCGGCGGTCGCCTCGAACAGCGGCCGCGGCATCCGGCCGAGGATCAGCACGACCAGCCAGCTGATGAAGCACACCGCCCACCAGCCGGCGCTCAGCACGCTCTGGACGATCGCCGCGGGGACGGCCAGGATCAGGCGGAAGAACACCGCGAGCCGGTTCAGCGGCCCGGGCCGCACCTCCACCCGGACGGGGTGGTCGGGCTCCTCGAAGCTGAACGGCGGGTACCGGTCGACGGTGAGCATCAGGTAGGCGTACACGCGCGTGTCGTACTCCAGGTACCCGCGCAGGAAGCCGGCCGCGAAGTCGGGCAGCCGCCCGGTGAACAGGGCGCCGAACCAGCCGATCACCGCCACCACGAAGGCGATCACCGACAGCACCCAGAGCACGATGTACTGGGGGAGGAGGAGCAGAATCCGCAGCAGGACGGTCCACCGGCGCTGACTCCCCGGCTCGGGGATGTCCAGCGCGGGGAGGAACTCCGGCTCGGCTACCGGCATCGGCATCTCCCAGGTGGCCACGGCCGCTCCTCGCGCTCTCCAGGGCTCTCCAGCGATCATCGGACGGTCCGACCGTCGCAGGAGCGGGCACTCTCCGCACCTCGGAGTGGCCCGATCGGTCCGGCTGTGTCCCCCGCCCGGTGGGACGTGGGAGGGTATCCGGGTGAACGTCCTGGATCTGCTGCTGATCGCCGCCGCGCTGGGCTTCGCCGTCTCCGGCTACCGGCAGGGCTTCGTGGTCGGCGTGCTGTCCGTGATCGGCTTCCTCGGCGGTGGCCTGATCGCGGTGCAACTGCTGCCCCTGCTGCTGCGGCACATCGGGCCGGGTTCCACGACGGCCTCGGTGGTCGCGGTGGTGGTGGTGATCGTGCTGGCGGCCATCGGGCAGGCGATCACCACGCACTTCGGCTGGAAGCTGCGCGGCCGGATCGGCCGCGGCCGGGTGAAGACCCTGGACGCGATCGGCGGCTCGCTGGTCAACGTGGTCTCGATGCTGCTGGTGGCCTGGCTGATCGGTTCGGCGCTGGCGGGTACCTCGCTGCCGACCGTCTCCAAGCAGGTCCGCACCTCGGCGATCCTCGGCGGGGTCCAGGAGACGCTGCCCGCGGACGCGCCGAACTGGTTCTCCGACTTCTCCAAGGAGCTCGCCCGCAACGGCTTCCCCCAGGTGTTCAACCCGTTCGAGCACGAGCCGATCACCGAGGTCGCGGCCCCGGACCCGGCGCTGGCCAACAGCCCGGCGGTGCAGCGCGCCCGGCAGAGCCTGGTGAAGGTGGTCGGCACCGCCACCGCCTGCGGCAAGACCCTGGAGGGCAGCGGCTTCGTGTTCGCCCCGCACCGGGTGATGACCAACGCCCACGTGGTCGGGGGCGTCGACGAGCCGACCGTGCAGATCGGCGGCGCCGGGCAGCTGTACGACGCCACCGTGGTCCGCTACGACTGGCAGCGCGACATCGCCGTGCTGGACGTCCCCAAGCTCAACGCCCCGCCGCTGACCTTCGCCGGCGACGCCCGCACCAACGACAGCGCGATCGTGGCAGGGTTCCCGGAGAACGGCGCCTTCAACGTCCAGCCCGCCCGCATCCGCGGCCGGATCCAGGCCAACGGTCCGGACATCTACCACCGCGGCCAGGTGGTCCGCGACGTCTACTCGGTCCGTTCGCTGGTCCGCCAGGGCAACAGCGGCGGCCCGCTGCTCACCCCGGACGGCCAGGTGTACGGGGTGGTCTTCGCCAAGTCCCTGGACAGCTCCGACACCGGCTACGTGCTGACCTCGGCCGAGGTCCGCGAGGACGTCGCCCAGGGAGCCACCGCGACCTCCCCGGTGGACACCGAGGGCTGCGCGCTCTGACCTCCCCGCGGCGGCGCAACCGCAGCGCCTCAGGGCGTCGAGATCACCCCTGACAGACTGTCCGTCCCGCCTGATAGCGTCGGCCGCGCTCACCCGTCCGGCTCACCCGGGCCGCCACGGCGGGAGCCCGACGGGAGGTCTGGGAAGCGCCATGATGGGTCACTCGCACGCGGTCAGCGGCGCGATGCTGTACGCGGCCTCGGCGCCGCTCCTGCCCCCGCTGCTGGGCATCCACCTGCAGCCGGCCGACATCCTGATGGGCACCGTGCTGTGCGCCGGCGCGGCCCTGCTGCCGGACCTGGACCACCACGACGGCACCATCGCCAACTTCCTCGGCCCGGTCTCCAAGGTGATCTGCCAGTTCGTCGCCTGGGTCTCCGGCGGGCACCGCAAGGCCACCCACTCGCTGCTGTTCGTCGGGCTGATGGGCGTCGGCAGCTGGGCCGGGATCACCTTCATCGGCCGCGGCTTCACCCTCGGCCTGACCTTCTTCCTGCTGGCCATGGCGATCAAGGCGCTGCGCCTGCACCCGCCGGGCGACGGGCCGACCGCCTGGGTGACCGTGATGGGCATGTCCGTGCTCGGCACCGCGGGCATGAACAACTGGATGCCCAGCGCCCCGGGCTGGCTGCCGTACGCGGTCGCCCTGGGTACGCTGGCGCACCTGCTCGGCGACTGCATCACCAAGCAGGGCGCACCGCTGCTGTGGCCGCACAAGGAGCGCTACGAGATCGTCCTGATCAAGCGCACCGGCAACAACGTCGAGACCAAGATCCTGGTCCCGGTGATGACGATCGCGACCTTCGTGCTGCTCTGGTTCACCGCGGTCTCGCCGACCGTGCTGGTCTGACACGCAGGGGCTCTCCGACGCACAGCGACTTCAGGGGCGCGGGGCTCAGGCCTCGCGCCTCAGTCGTGCGCCCACCCAGCGGGCCCGGCGGCCGATGATCCGCGGGATGCCCAGCCGGTAGCCCCCGCCGCGTTGTGGCCTTCCGGTCGCCTGGTAGGGCTCGTAGGGCCATTCGGGCTGGTGGGACGAGTGCTGCTGCGAGCCGGCGCTGCGACGGCGTCGGCGCGGCGCTTCCTCGCGATCGGGCATCCAGGTCATACCGGAGGGATTCCCGGGGGCCGGGCGGAGTAACCGCCTCCGGGGGATGCACCTGTCCTATGCGATTGTCATATGAACTTGTCTGTCAGGTTCCGGTACTGGCCGACCGTCAGTCCTTGTGGCTGCCGATCCAGTCCAGCAGCTCCGTGGTGACCTGATCCGGCGTCTCCTCGTGCGGGAAGTGCCCCACCCCGGGCAGCAGCCGCCACCGGTACGGCGCCTGCACGTACTCGCCCGCGCCCAGCGCGGTGTGCGAGAGCAGCACCGGGTCCGCCGCCCCCTGCAGGTGCAGGGTCGGCGCGGTGATCGGCCGCTTCATCCGCCGGGCGAACTGGATGCCGTCGGGCCGCGCCATCGAGCGCAGCAGCCAGCGGTACGGCTCGATCGAGCAGTGCGCGGTGCTCGGCACCTGGATCGCCTTCCGGTACGCGGTGACCGCGTCCGGCTCCAGCGCGTTCGGGCCGGTCCAGGCCCGCAGGTACTCGCCGACCAGCGCGCCGTCGTCCGCGACCAGCCGGCGCTCCGGGATCCACGGCCGCTGGAAGCCCAGCACGTGGTCGAAGGCGGCCATCTGCCGCCGGTCGGTCAGCAGCGCCTTGCGCAGGCGCCGCGGGTGCGCGGCGGAGACCACGGTCAGGCTCTGGATCACCGAGGGGCGCATCACCGCCGCGACCCAGGCGAGCGTGCCGCCGGTGGCGTGGCCGACCAGGTGCGCCCGCCGCTCGCCGAGCGAACGGATCACCCCGGTGATGTCCAGTGCCAGGTTGCCCGGGTCGTAGCCGCGCGGGGTGCGGTCGCTGCCGCCCATCCCGCGCAGGTCCACCGCCACCGCCCGGTAGCCGGCCTCGGCCAGCGCGGTGAGCTGGTGCCGCCAGGCCCACCAGTACTGCGGCCAGCCGTGCACCAGCAGCACCAGCGGCCCGTCGCCGACCTCGGCGATGTGGAACCGGGCGCCGTTGGCGGCCACGTCCCGGTGGGTCCACGGCCCGGGGGAGCGGACGCTCCAGGCCGGCACGGGGGACGCCGCAGCCGGCTCCACCGAGGTGCCCGTCGGCGTACCCGCCGACGTTCCGGGCTGTTGCTCCACGGGCTTCTGGTCCAACGACATACCCCGCAGCCTGTCATACCCGTGCCGGGAACACCCTCCCGGCACTCCCGGCGCCTACGGGATCCGGCCCAGCGCCCGGTCGATCTCCTCCTTGGTGGCCGGCCGCGGCTTGGCGTTCTTCAGCACCTCGGCGGTGGCCTGGGCGCCGGCGATGGTGCGCTCCGGCTTCTGGATCTTCTTGAACGAGCGCAGCGCCAGCAGGCCCAGCAGCGCCGCCAGCAGCAGGTAGGCGCCGCCCACGATCAGGAACGACCAGCCCAGGGTCAGCCCGAGCGCCTGCAGGCCGTACGCGGCGGCAAAGCTCAGCATGGGGATCGACGCCAGCGCCACCACGCCCGCGACGGTGAGCGAGACGCCGCCGGAGACGCCGCGCTTCACATCGGCCCGGATCTCCGCCTTGGCGAGCGCGATCTCGTCGTGCACCAACGCCGACAGGTCGGCGCTGGCCGCGGCGAACAGCTCCCCGATCGAGCGCTCCCCCTCGTACGGGGGGCGTCCGGTGCGGGACGGGTCGGCGGCTCCTGCGGCCATCGGCGGTTCTCCATTCACCCGGGGTGCCGCCCGCATCGGCTCGCGGGCGACAGATGCGTCGACAGCTCAGCATCATGCCCCTACCGGTCAGTCAGGCACCACTCCGGGTCCGTCCTGCGACGGCGTGTCACCTGACCTGTTGGTACACATCGGGGATGCCGTCCCCGTCGGAGTCGCGGTCCTCGTCCTCGCAGAGCTGCCGGTAGTGCCGGTTGCGCAGCTTCAGCAGCACGGTCGCCACCAGCGCGCAGAGCACCGAGCCGACCAGCACCGCGGCCTTCGCCTTGTCGGCCAGCGCCGGGTCCTCCGGGAAGGCCAGCTCGCTGATCAGCAGCGAGACGGTGAAGCCGATACCGGCGACGGTGGCGACCGCGAACAGGTCCGCCCACTTCAGCTGCGGATTGAGCTCGGCCCGGGTGAATCGGGCCGCCAGCCAGGTGCCGCCGAAGATGCCGACCGTCTTGCCTGCCAGCAGGCCGACGACGATGCCGAGCGGCACCGCCTGGGTGAACACCTCGCCCAGCGCCGGCCCGGAGATCGTCACGCCCGCCGCGAACAGCGCGAACAGCGGCACCGCGACACCCGCCGAGATCGGCCGCACCAGGTGCTCGATGTGCTCGCCGGGGGACTGCTTCTCGTCGCCCTCGGTGTGGCAGCGCAGCATCAGGCCCATCGCCACGCCCGCGACCGTGGCGTGCACCCCGCTCTCGTGCATCAGCGCCCAGATCGCGAAGGCCAGCGGCAGGTACAGGTACCAGCCGTGCACCCCGCGCCGGTTGAGGAACCAGAACAGCACCAGCCCGGCCAGCGACAGCCCCAGCGCCCAGAACTTGATGCCCGAGCTGTAGAACACCGCGATGATCAGGATCGCGATCAGGTCGTCCACCACGGCGAGCGTCAACAGGAACGCCCGCAGCGCGGACGGCAGGTGACTTCCCACCACCGCCAGCACGCCCAGGGCGAAGGCGATGTCCGTTGCGGTCGGGATCGCCCACCCCTCCGGATGCCCGCCCGCCCCCGAGTTGATCAGCGCGTCCAGCGCTGCCGGCAGCGCCACTCCGCACACCGCCGCCACCACCGGCAGCAGCGCGGCGCTCGGCGTCCGCAGCTCACCGGCCACGAACTCGCGCTTGAGTTCGATCCCGGCCACGAAGAAGAAGATCGCCAGCAGCCCGTCCTGGGCCCACGCCTCCAACGGGAGGTCCAGGTGCAGCGGCCCCGACGGCCCGACCGTGAACTCGCTGACCGTCTCGTACGAGTGCGGCCAGACGTTCGCCCAGACCAGTGCCACCACGGCCGCGATCAGCAGCAGGACGCCGCCGACCGTCTCGGTGCGCAGGGCGTCGGTGATGAAGCGCCGCTCGGGCAGCGGGAGCAGCCCGAGGAACTGGCGGCGATCGGTCGGCGGCGGCGTGGCCACGGGACGGCCTCCTGGGGGTGGGTACGGCAATGGATGGTGCCGACCAGACTTCCCGGCGCGCCCCTGAGGATCTCGTTGTTGTGCCGACAGCCTACCTGCCGGATTTCGGGCGCCATCCGTTTTGTCCGATGGTATGGCGATTTGCGGTCGCGTGGTGCGGTCGCGTGGTGCGGTCGTGCGGTGCGGCTACGGGGCGCGGCCGCAGGGTGCGGCCACGGGGCGGGGCGCTGACCCGGATGGGTTCGAGCGGGTGCGGAGAGTTGGTGTGCTTCCTATCGTCGACCGCAACCGCCACTCACCCGGCGGCCCACTTCCCGAGACGGAGAACCCCCATGCCCGGTCAACCGGCCGAAGCCGTACCGGCCGATTCCACCGACTCCGGCGAGTCTGCCGACTCCACCGAGTCCACCGATTCCACCGCCTCCATACGGACGGGAGCCGAGGGCGACTCGACCGCCCCGCCCCGGTTATCCGAACCGGGCTCCCCCTCGCCCGAACTCGCCCGCCGCCTGCGCCCGCTCTTCGCCCTCGCCGCCCCCGAAGGCGGGGTCGCCGTCGCCGTGATCCGCGGCAACGAACGAACCGTCGCCTGCCGCGGCTACGCCGACCGGGCCGGTGAACGCCCGATCCGCGCCGACACCCGCTTCGAACTCGGCTCGGTCACCAAGACCTTCACCGCTCTGCTGCTGGCCGAGATGGCCGCCCGCGGCGAGGTCCGCTACGACGACCCGATCGACCGCTACCTGCCCGCCGGCACCGTGCCCGGCTACCCGCACGAGCGACCGATCACCCTGCTCCACCTCGCCACCCACACCTCGGGCCTGCCCCGGCTCCCGGTCGGCCTCGTCCCGTCCGCGGTGCCCCGCTGGTTCACCAGCCCGTACGCCACCTTCAGCGCCGCCCACCTGCTGCGGGCCCTGCCCCGCACACCGGTCCGCGGCACACCGGGCGCGCAGGTCCGCTACTCCAGCCTCGGCGCCGGACTTCTCGGCCTGGTCCTGGAGCACGCCGCCGGACAGCGCTACGAGGACCTCCTCGCCAGCCGGGTCTGCGAACCGCTCGGCCTGATCGACACCTCCTGCGGCGCCGGACGCGAACCCAGCATCGGCTACCGCCGCGGCCGCCGACTGCCCTCGTTCAAGATCCCCGCCCTGCCCGGGGCCGCCGCCCTGCGCTCCACCGCCGACGACATGCTCCGCTACCTGCAGGCCCACCTCGCGGTGGACGCCGTGCCGATCCCGGAGCAGACCGGCGCCGCCGCCGCGCTGCGCACCGCGCTGCGCGAGGTGTGCCTGCCCCGCGTGACCCGGCGCCGCTCGGGCGCGGGGATCTGCCTGACCTGGAACCAGCGTCGCCTCCTGGGCCCGCCGGTACTCGGCACGTCCGTCGTCGACGCGTCCGAGCTGGGCGGGGTCGAGCTTGGTGGGGTTGAGCTCGGTGGGGTCGAGTTGGGTGGGGCCGAGCCGGACGTTGAGCCGGACGGGGTTGGGCCTGGCAGTGGTGCGGGTGGTGCGGGCGGCGCGGACGTGGTCTACCACTCCGGCTCCACCGGGGGCTTCGCCGCCTTCGCCGGCTTCAACCGGACCGCCCAGGTCGGACTGGTCGCGATGGCCCGCACCGGGCCGACCGCTCGTCGCCGCTTCGCCCAGACCGCGTTCGACACCTTGCGCGACCTGGCGGTCTAGGCGCCGTTGCTCGAGCCGCTGAAACGGCCGTGGGGGGGGGGGGGGGGGGGGGGGGGGGGGGGGGGGGCGGGGGGGGGGCGGGGGGGGGGGCGGGGCGCGCGGC
>NZ_JBICYJ010000083.1:0-18004 GCF_043200835.1 Kitasatospora sp. NPDC048365 | reverse complement strand
CCCCCCCCCCCCCCCCGCCCCCCCCCCCCCCCCCCCCCCCCCCCCCCCCCCCCCCCCCCCCCCCCCCCCCCCCCCCCCCCCCCCCCCCCCCCCCCGGCCGTGGCCGTGACCTGCCAGTCGGCCCCGTCCGCGGTGGTGCCGGGTGGGACGGTGAGACGCCAGTGCTGGACCAGGGCCTCACCCGGGGCGAGGTCCGCCTGCACCCGGCCGTCGAAGCGCTCCAGCTTCCAGTCCGCGGCGGGGCTGGCCAGGGACAGCGTGCTGCCGGTCCACGGAGCGGCAGAGCCGTTGGAGAGGGTTGCGGTGAACTCGTAGGTGACGTCGGAGGTGCGGCCCGGCACGACCTTGGCGGGCCCGTCGAGGCGCAACCCGAACGGCGCACGCTGGTACTCGCCCTCCTTCCAGTCCTGGTACATGGCCGCGATCAGGCGGGTGACCACCGTGGGGTTCTGGGCCGCCAGGTTGCGGCTCTCCCCCGGGTCGGCCGTGAGGTCGTAGAGCTCAGTCGGCCAGGTGGGGTCGGCAACCGAGCGGTCCTTGTCGAGAGGGACGAAGCGCAGGAGCTTCCACTGGTTCTCCCGGACGGCTTCGGCGACGCGGAGGATGTTGTCTCCGCCTCCCTCGGCGGCGGCCGCCCGCGGCGTCGTTCCGTCCTTGCGGAACCAGTAGAGGTGTCCGTGACTGTTGTCGGGGACGCCTGTGGTGAACAGGCCGGACAGCGAGAGCCCGTCGATGTCGCGCGGCCGGGGCGCGCCGGCGAGGTCGGCGAGCGTGGGCAGCAGGTCGGCGAAGTGGGTCGGCCGGTCGGTGGTGCCGGGAGGGATCCGGCCGGGCGCCCAGGCGATGAACGGGATGCGGATGCCGCCCTCGTAGAGGTTGCGCTTGTAGCCGCGCAGCGGCCCGTTGGCGTCGAACAGGTCCGGGTCGAAGCCCTCCTCCTCGTGGGGGCCGTTGTCGCCGGCGACGATGACGACGGTGTCGCGGTCGCGGCCGGCGCTCTGCAGGGCCGCCAGCAGCGCGGCGACGTCCGCGTCGAAGTGGCTGACCTGGGCCGCGTGGCCCTTGTTCGCCGCCGACCAGCCGGTGGAGTCGTACGCCGACTGGCCGGGGGTGTCGGCGCTCGGAGCATGCGGGGTGGTGGGGGCGTAGTAGAGCAGGAAGGGCCGGTCGGAGGCGGCGGTGACGAACTCGACCGCCTGGGCCCGGAACAGGTCGGGGGCGTAGAGGGCCTTCCGCCCGTCCTTGTTCTCCGGCAGGTCGACCTTCCGGTCGTTGTCCCAGAGGTAGGTGGGGAAGTACTCGTGCGCGTGGGCATGGTCGATGTAGCCGTAGAACTTTTCGAAACCGCGCTCGTTGGGGTGGCTGGGCTGCCCGGCCTGATTGGGGCCGAACCCCCACTTGCCGATGACCGCGGTCCGGTAGCCGACCGCGCGCAGGGGTTCCGCGAACACGGTGTCGTCGGCGGTGAGCGCGCCCTGCCCGGCGCCGGTGGCCGGGTTCTGCCGCACCCGGCTGTGACCGCCGTGCAGGCCGGTCAGCAGCGTGGCACGCGAGGGGGCGCAGACCGGGGCTCCCGCGTAGGCGTCGGTGAAGCGCAGCCCTTCGGCGGCGAGCCGGTCCAGCGTCGGAGTCTTCATCAGCTTCTGTCCGTAGCAGCCGAGTTCTCCGTAGCCGAGGTCGTCGGCGAGGATCACCAGCAGGTTCGGCAGACCGGGGGGCTGGGCGGCAGTGACCGCGGCCGGGGAAGCAGTGGTGGCACCGGAGGTCGAGGCGGCCAACGCACGGGGGACGACGGCGGCGCCGACGGTCACGGCGGCGGTCGCGGCGAGGAAACTGCGGCGGTTGCTGGACACGGGGACTCCTGGGGGTTCGGCCGCGCACCGGCGGGCACCGGAGCGCGAGGCGGGCGGGAGTGCGGGGGCTGCTCCGGCTCCCGGACGGGGGAGCCGGAGCAGCCGGACGGACCGGACGAGGCGGTGCGCGGTCGGGTCCGTCGCGAGGCGGGACCCGGAGGGGGTCCGTCGGGCGGTGAGAGTCGGCGGCTCAGCCGCAGGTGATGACGGGGCCGGCCCAGTCGGCGTGGTCGTAGGCGTTCGTGTCGCCGGCGTCGGTGACCTCCAGGGTCACCTCCAGCGCGCCGCCGAGCGGGGCGCTCAGGCGCGCGGCCGGGCCGGCGCCGGTGAGGACGGGGCTCTCGGCGACCTTCGTGCCGTCGGCGTAGACCTTGAAGACGGCGGAGCCGTTGTTCCCGACCTCGTCGTCGATGCCGACGTCGGTGGAGAGGTTCGTGCAGGTGCCGCCGAGGTAGTAGGTGATCCGTGAGGTCGCGTTGGTACCGAGGCCCTTGGCATAGGTGGTGCCGTTGACGGTGAGGGTGCGACCGTCACCGGATCCGGTCCCGCCGTTGCTGCGGTTGACCTCGACCTGGCCCCAGCCGTTGGTCGGGAGCGCCTCCCAGGACAGGTCGCTGACCGGGTGGGTGCCGGCCGTCGGTCGGCTGCCGCAGCCGATGACCGGCGCGGCCCAGTCGGCGTGGTCGTACCCGCCCCCGTCGCCCGCGTTGGTCACCTTGAGCGTCAGGTCCGAGCCGCCGGTGAGGTCGGCGGTGAGGTGGGCGGCGGGGTCGGTGCCGCGCAGCACGCCGCTGTCGGCCACCAGGGTCTGGTCCCGGTAGACCTGGAACCGGACGGAGCCCTTGTCTCCGACCTCGTCGTCGACGCCCACGTCGGTGGACAGCACGGTGCAGGTCCCGCCGAGGTGGTACGTGATCTCCGAGCCGGCGTGCACGCCCAGTCCGCGCGCGTACGTGGTCCCGTTGACCGTGAGGATCCCGCCGTCGGCGGGCCCGGTCTCGCCGTTGCTCCGGTTGCGTTCGGGCTGGCCCCAGCCGTTGGTCGGGGTGGCGGCCCAGACGAGGTCCCCGAGGCGGTGGACGCCGTCGCCCTGTGCGGTGGGCCCGCTGGGCGTGACACGGTAGATCACGGTGTCGTGCGAGGCCACCGAGGCACTGATGGCACCGGTCGAGGTGGTGGTCTGCTTCGACCACAGGTCCGTGAGCGTGTACGAGGCGGCACCCGGGATGCCCACCGCACCGGCGGTGGTCGAGACGGTCTGCGGGCTACCGGTCTCGTTGGTCAGGGTGACGGCCCGGCTCCCGTCGGCGAGGGGCTTGGTCATGACCACCAGGCCGCCGCTGCTGGAGACGACCGCGCCCTGCTGCCCGAGGGGGTCCTGGTCGACGGCGATCACGTCGCGATTGCCGAGGATGTCCAATCTGGCACTCCCCGGCTTGGTCAGGTCGTTGCCCATCAGCAGCGGGGCCGCCATCTCGGCCCAGAGGCTGAAGTGGGTGCGGAGCTCGGCATCGGTCATGGAGCCGTTGCCCACCTCCAGCATGTCGGGGTCGTTCCAGGCGCCCGGGCGGGCGAGCGAAGCGAGCGGCTGGTTGGCGTGCGCGATGCCGATCACGCTGCCCCAGCTCGCGTTGATGTCGCCGGTGGTCCGCCAGGCGTTCGCGCTGTCGGCGCGCCAGGCGGGAACCGGCTGTTCGGGCTCGTCGTGGATGCTGAAGAGGATCGGGCGGCCGGTGGCCTTGAGGGCGTCCCGCATCTTGGGGAAGGCGGTGGCGGCGACCACGCCGTCCTGGTCGGCCTTGCACCAGTCGTACTTGAGGTAGTCCACGCCCCAGGAGGCGAACGTGTTCGCGTCCTGCACCTCGTGGTCCTTGCTGCCGAGCTGCCCCGGGTACCTGTCGTAGATCTCGGCGCAGGTCTTGAGTCCCGGGGTGGCGTAGATCCCCAGCTTCAGCCCCTTGCCGTGGACGTAGTCGGCCAGCGTCTTGATGCCGCCGGGGAACCTGCCGTGGTCCGCGACGAGGTTGCCCGCGCTGTCGCGCGACGGGTCCTGCCAGCAGTCGTCGATGTTGACGTACTCGTAGCCGGCGTCCCGCAGGCCGGTCGCGACGATGGTGTCCGCGATGTCCCGGACGGCCTGCTCGGTGGGCATGCAGCGCATCTTGTTCCAGCTGTTCCACCCCATCGGAGGGGTGAGGGCCAGGCCGTTCGTGAGGGCCGCAGCCGGCGGGGCGGTGGCGACCTGCACGACCACGGAGGCGGCGAGTCCACCGGTGAGCAGGGACGCCGAGGTGAGAAGGGCATTCAGCCGGACGACTCTTCGGCGGGAGCGGGAGTTGAAGCGCATGACGACTCCTGGGGGGACGTTGGTGCGCAGCGTCCGCGCCGCTGGGGCCGCCACAGGCCCAGTGTCAACAGACTCCGACGTAATCCACCGGAAACCAACAGCTGCGGTGCTGCGGTCACAGGAAACTCCGCGTTCATCTTTGGCGTCAAGCAAGTCCCGCACAAAGGCCCAGTTTTGAGCAGGTGCGCGCTTCGCATCGGCACTCCCCTCTCGGCGACTGGCAGGCCCCTGGAGCAGTGCCCCCGTCTCGGCGAGGTGTGGTCAGCGCGAGAGCGCCTGCGCCAGCAGGTAGCGCGCCGCCTTCACCTCGGGCGCCGCCGGGTCCCCGTTCTTCACGATGGCCTCGGCCCTCGCCAGGACGTCGGGGTCCAGGTTGTACGGCTTGCCGATCGCGGTCTGCGTCATCAGGTCGGGGTGCAGGGTGAAGAGCTGGTTGAACGCCAGCTCCGACTCCTCGACCGTCTTGAAGTAGTCGCCGAAGACCGGCTCGGGGCCGAGGATGTGGAAGAAGCCCGTGCCGGGCTTGCCGAGCATGCCGTGTCCGCCGGCCGGGCTGTCCTCCTGGGGGCCGGGGAGCGGCGCGTGGATGGTCGAGTGGGGGTTGGCGACGTTGACGACCGAGTCGAGCACGGCGTCCTGCTTCCCGATGGAGTTGTGGAGTGCGTCCTTGATGTTCGCGTGGTTCACGTGGTTGAGGGTGTTCTGTGACGCCTTGACGACCTCGAACGAAGTGGAGTCGTCGCCGACCAGCGGCCGGCCGTGACCGGCGCCCTGCTGCAGGCCGTCCAGGATGCCGGTGCCGACGATTCCCCCTTCCGTCCCGAGGTCGGAGTGCTGCCCGTCCTCGTCGGTGTCGTCCGTCCCGGCCGAGACACCAGGACCGCCGAGCAGGCCGGAGCCTTCGATCTCGGCCGCGCCGTCCGCCTCGGCGTCAACGGCGCCTACGGAGTGCTGGCCGCACTGGCCGCCCTCGCGGTCGGCAGCGAACTCGTCATCGCCCACCCGCTCGGCCGCGGGTCAACCACGCTCGCCCTGCTCCTGCTCGGCGGACCCGCGCTCTACCTCGCCACCACCGCCTGATACTTCCGCGCCACCGCCTGGAGCGAACGCCTCATCGGCTGTGCCGCCTGCATCGCCGCGGCCGTCCACCTGCCCCCGCTCGCGTCCGTCGCCGTCCCTCGACGCGATCCTCCTCACGACCGCCGCCGTCCTCTCCCGCACCCACCGGCGGCTCACCCGCACCGTCCGGAACACACCGGCGCCCTGACCCCACGCCCACCGACCTGTCAGGACGCTCGCACCTGGCGCTCGGCGTGGCCGACACTGAAGCAGCGCGACCGGCCGGACCTTGTGCCGAGCGTCCCTCAGTCGGTCGTTGTTGATACCGAGGTGCTCGATGACGGCGGCCGCAGTCAGCGGGTTCGGCGACGCGCGAGGACGACCGTCCCGGTGCCGAGCAGTACCGCGCCGGCACCGAGGGCCGCGATCAGCGGGGTGTTGTCGGAGGAACCCGTACTGGCCAGCCGGCCGGCCACCGGGAGCGTCACCCGGTCCGGCGCCGGGCCGGGCGAGGCGGAGGCGCCGGCACCGGGATCGGTCGCCGGCACCGGACGGGCCGAACTCCCTCCCGAGACCGGCGGGGTACCCGCGGGTGCGACCTTGAAGTCCCACCGGTAGAGGCTGCCGTAGCCGCACTTGCCTTCCACGCCCAGCGAGTAGCCGACGGTGAAGAAGTAGGCGCTCGCGGCGGGTGCCCCGCTCTCGACCCGGATCCGCATCCGGGCGTCCACGTACTCACCGGCCCGCAGATCCCGGGCCCCGGCGAACAGGCCGTAGTTGGCGAGCTGCTTGGGGGCCTTCTTCCAGGTCTGGTCGGCAACGTCGAACCACTGGACGGTGAGCAGGAGTTGGTCGACGTCGGTGACGCTGCCGCCGAGCACCACACCGAGATCGATGTTCAGGTCGACCTGTGCCAGCGTCCGGTCGGAGATGTTGGTGGCCCGGTAGCCGAATTCGTGCCAGCCCGAGCCGGCAACGATGGTGCCGGGAAGGCCCCGCAACTCGGACCGGACGGAGTTCTCCCCGACCGGGTAGTCCCGGCATTCCTTGCCCGGCTCGGGATGGGGCAGGTCGCCCACCGGGCCCGGGGTGTGCGAGGGCTCCGGGGATGTGGAGGCACCGACCCACGGGCTCGGCTGAGCGGAAGTACTGGCCGACGCGCTCGGGGATGCGGACGATCCGACCGTCGCTGCCCCCGCGTCCGTACTCGCCGAGGCCGAGGCTGACGCGCTCGCCGAGGCAGCCGCGGCGCTGTCCCCGTCCACGGCCTCGGCCTGCGTGCCGCCGACCAGGGCCACCGAGCCCAGCGCGGCCGCGACCACAGCGGTCGCCCCCATCCGACGAAGCTTCATCTGCACTGTCCCCCCAGGAGGTGCGGGTTCCCAGGTGAGAACCCACGGCAGCCCGATCACCTCACGATCTGGCTGCGCCGGGGAGATTCTAGGTGCACGCACCGAACGGTCCGCGCAGTGGGGCCCGTCCGTCGTCCCCCGTCGGAGCCGGTCACCGGCCTTGCCCAGTGATCCGGCAGAGGTACCGGAGAGCCGCGTTCTCCCGCGGTCCCGGAACCGTCTGCCGGATCACCTCGCCCGGGGCGACCCGGCGAACACCCGTAGGTCGCGGGACGGTCACCAGTCCGAGTTCGTCGCGCCCGTACTCATCAGCACCTGGTCGAAGGTGTTGCCGTCGTTGTCGTCGGTGTACGAGATCGCGAGGACGCCGAACGGGGAGGAGGCCACGGCGACCTGCTCCTGCCGGCCGGCCGTGAGCTGGCTGACGGACTGGGACGGCAGCCGGCCGGTGAAGGTGCCGTCGGGGTTGAGGCCCCGGGCCCGGACCGCCGGGTCGGTGCCGGCGACGCTCCAGCCGACCACGGCGTGCCGCTGGTCGTCGATGCCGACGCCGGGGTTGCCGGCTCCGGTGCCGCTGGAGATCTCGACCTCGGCGGAGCCGGCGGCGCCGGTCGCGGTGAACGACCGGGCCCAGACCCCGCGGGTGCCGGTGTGGTCGGACTCCCAGGCCACCGCGAAGTCGCCGTTGAAGTCGGCGGCCACCGCCGGACGCTGCTGCTGCCCGCCGCCGAGGCTGTTGGCGCTGCGGCGGGTGAGCACCACCGCACCGTTCGCCTTGGCCAGGCTCACCAGGCCGATCTGGTAGTAGCCGTTGTTGTCGGTGTCCTCGTCCCAGACGACGACGGCGTCGCCCGAGGCGGAGGTCGCGACGTCGGGGTTGTGGTGGGCCCCGCCGGTCGCGTTGACCGTGACCTCGTAGGCCTTCGTCGTGGTCCCGGTGAACCCGGCGGCCTTGACCGTCGCCGCCGCGGTGCCCTGGATGTCCTCCCACACCACGGAGAACGCGACCGCGGTGGTGCTGCCCGGCGCGCCGTCCGGGTCGACCGCGACACGGGGGCGGATCTGCTGGCCGTCGGGGCTCGCGTTCGCCTGGCCGGAGCCGAGGACGGCGCCGGTGGGCGAGAGCACGCGGTAGGCGATGTTGTAGTAGCCGTTGCCGTCCGGGTCCTCCGCCCACACGACGACGGCGTTGCCCCGGTCGTCGAGCCCCACGTCGGGCTGGAGGTGCCGCCAGGACGTGCCGGCCGTCCCGCCGGCCGAGAGCTTCGTCTCGTAGGCGGAGACGCCGTTGTGGTACGTCCGCACCCAGACGTCGCTGTGCGCGTTGTCGCCCGGGTCGGTGGAGTCGCGGTCGTCCTCCCAGACCACGGCGACGTCGCCGAGCCGGTTGGCCGCGATCGAGGAGGTGTCCTGGTCACCGGTGGCGGTGCTGTTGACGGTCTCCCAGGACGTGGGCCCGGCCGCCGAGGCCGGGGCGACCCCGGCGAGGACCGCGGCGAAGGCGGCGACGGCCGCGCCGAGAACGGAGAGCTTACGCATCGGCCAACCCCGGCTGTCCGTCGTGGATGACAAAGGTCCTGGCGGTGGTCGCCGCCGCGCCGTGCTCGGTCACCGTCGCCACCGAACGGAAGTCGGCGGTGATCTGCGAGGGCGTGATGTGCGTGCGGACGTAGCCGCGCCGGTTGGAGTAGAAGCGCAGGTGCGGGTTGAGCGAGCCGTTGGGGACCGTCGTGGTGGCGCTTCCGTTGCCGCCGCTGGTGATCGAGGTGCAGACCAGCTCGGAGCCGATCGTCGCCGAGGACGGATTGGCGTAGTCGGCCTTGAGGTCGTTGCCCCAGGACGCGTGCACGTCACCGGTGAGGACGACCGGGTTGCGGACGCCCCGGTCGACGATGCCCTGCTGGATCCGCGAACGGCTGGCCCGGTACCCGTCCCAGGCGTCCATGTTCATCGCGCCGGCCGAGTTCACGTTGCGGGCGAAGAACACCTGCTGGCCGATCAGGTCCCAGGTGCCCAGGCGCTGGCCCAGACCGTCGAGCAGCCACGCCTCCTGGGCCGCACCGGTGATCGAACGGTTCGTCAGGTCGGCGTCGGCGCAGACCTTCGTCCCGTCACCGCACGCCTGGTCGTCACGGAACTGACGGGTGTCGAGCATGTGGAAGGTGGCGAGGGTGCCCCAGCGGACCCGGCGGTAGAGCTGGATGCTGTTGCCGGACGGCGTCGCGGCGGCCCGCAGCGGCATGTTCTCGAAGTACGCCTGGTACGCGGCGGTGCGCCGCGCGGTCCACTGCGCCGCCGTCAGCACGGGGCTGCTGTCGGCGCGGACCATGTTGGCGTAGTTGTTCTCCACCTCGTGGTCGTCCGGCACCACCAGCCACGGCGCGATCGCGTGCGCCGCCTGCAGGTCCGGGTCGCTGCGGTAGAGCGCGTAGCGGCGACGGTAGTCGGCCAGCGACACGATCTCGCTGCCCAGGTGCTGGCGCACGCCACCGGTACCGGCGCCGCCCTCGTAGATGTAGTCGCCCAGGTGCAGGATCAGGTCGGGGCGGTCGTCGGCCATCCGCCGGTAGGCGGTGTAGTAGCCGCTCTCGTAGTGGGCGCACGAGGCGAAGGCCATCGTGAAGTCACGCCCGACCGTGGTCGGAGCGGGCGCGGTGCGGGTCCGGCCCACCGGGGAGATGAACCCCTGGGCGCGGAACCGGTAGTAGTACTCCGCGTCCGGAGCGAGCCCGCCGGCCAGCACGTGCACCGAGTGGGCCTGGGCGTACCGGGCGGTGACCGTGCCGGAGGAGACCAGGGCGGCGAAGCTCTGGTCGGTCGACACCTGCCAGTCGACGGCTACGTCGGCGTTGGGCATGCCGCCCTGGCCGTCCGCGTTGGTCGGCGTGGGAGCCAGGCGCGTCCACAGCACCACGCTGCTCTCGTCCGGTTCCCCGGAGGCGACGCCCAGTGTGAAGGGGAAGGGAGTGACGGCGGCGGCCGACCAGGCCGGCGAGCCGAGTTGGAGCGCGGCGGCGCCCGCGGTGGTGAGCCCGCCAAGGATGAAGATGCGGCGACTGAGGTTGCTCATGACCGGCCATGCTCGCGGACCCGGGTGAACTCCCGCCCCTCCACCGGGGACCGTCAAGTGACGTGACAGCGGCGCACGTTGGTGAACCTCCCGACGGCAGGCCCCGTTGTGCGGAGGCGCTGCCGTCGGGACGCGCCCGGACGGCCGCCGGTGCGCCGCCCGCCGTCAGCGCGCGGGCCGTGGCTCCGCCGGCGGGACCGTCGCGAGGAACTCGCGCACCGCGGCGGCGAAGGCCTCGGGTGCGGCGGTGTACACGAGGTGGTCGGCGTCCAGTTCGGCGGAGACGGTGCCGGGGCGGCGGTCGACCATGGCGCGGACCTGCTCCGCCGGGATGACGCCCTTGGTGCCGTGGACCAGGAGGGCCTGGCAGGTAGTGGCCGTCCAGTCGGCCCAGTGGTCGCCGTGCACCTGGTCCTCCGACCGGTACATCTCCTGGGGGTGGAAGGGCAGCCGCCAGGTGCCGTCGGCGTTCTCCCGCAGCCGGTCGGTGAAGTACGGTGCGGCGGGCCCGAGTCCGGCGATCAGCGCGTCGCGGGTGGGCGCGTCGTACGGCAGGCTGAGCAGGAAGCCGAACGGGTTCGATCCGTCCAGGCCGAGCGCGGCCGGGCCCTCCGCGTTGACGAGCGCGGCGACGCGTTCGGGGTGTCGAGCGGCGAACTGGTAGGCGTTGATTGCGCCGAGGGAGTGGCCGAGGAGCACGATCCGGTCCAGCCGCAGGTGGTCGAGGAGCGCTTCGACGTCGGCGAGGTACCCCTCCCGCGAGTAGTCGGCGGCCCGGTCGGACTCGCCCTGACCGCGCTGGTCCGGGGCGATCAGCCGCCATTCGGGGCCCAGAGCCGCGGCGAGGTCGGCGAAGGTGGCGCCCTCGGACAGGTGCCCGTGCAAAGCGACCAGGGGGCGACCGGTGCCCCCGAAGTCGAGGTAGGACAGCCTGCGCCCGTCGATGGTCAGCTCGGCGCGGACCGCGGTGTCGCTCTGGATCACTGCGTCGTTCATGGCGATTCCCCCTGGCTTGGTTGACGGTGACAACGATACGAGAATTTAGACGACCGTACAAGACGTACGTGCAAGACGGTCGCATCAGCAGGTCGGCAAGGGAGCCTCGGGCGGGAGGGCTCAGCCCGATTCACCCAGCGAACCGACGAGCGATCCGAGGCACAGCCCGATCAGCAGGGGGAGTTGAACCAGCAGCGCGAGCATCAGCAGGACCCCGAGCGGGAACAGCGCCTCACCCCCGGCCTCCCCGACCGGCCCGCCGGAGGCCGCCGCCATGGCGAGGGGGCAGAGTCCCCCCCACCGACATGCCGGGCACCCACGCACGGACGCGCCCGAGCGCCACCCCCACCACGAACGCCGAGGCCGCCACGCACGCCGCGCACTCAATCATCGGCCCGCCGTCCGGGCCGCCCCACGCCCCAGGCAGGAACCACGGGCTCACCCCGACCACTCCGGCCCACGCCGGCGCGCACGGCCACACCCATCGCGGCACCGCCATCCCGGCCCCCCTCCACGGAGGCCAGCATGGCACACTATTTGAACGTGTTCAATTTTTTGGCCCCGGCTTACGCTCCCCCGGCCGCCGGAAGCCGTGCCGACGTCAGTAGCGGACCGGCAGCGCCAGCAGCCCGCGGGCGCGCAGGGACGGACGGTGGCGCAGGCCGCCGGCCGACTCGTCGAGGGCGAGCGCCGGGAAGCGGCGCAGGAGTGCGGTCAGCGCGATCTCGGTCTCCATGCGGGCGAGCGGGGCGCCGAGGCAGTAGTGGATGCCGTGGCCGAGGGCGAGGTGCGGGTTGTCGGCACGGCGCAGGTCGAGGCGGTCGGGCTCGGCGAACTGCCGGGGGTCGCGGTTGGCGGAGGCCAGGGCCGCCAGGACGGTCTCGCCGGCCGGGACGGTGACGCCGCCGATGGTGACGTCCTCGCGGGCGAAGCGGCGGATGGCGAGCGGCGCGGGCCCGTCGAAACGGGCGAACTCCTCGACGGCGCCGGCGATCAGTCCGGGGTCCGCGCGCAGGGCGGCGAGCTGCTCGGGGTGGGCGAGCAGGGCGAGGACGGCGTTGCCGATCAGGTGGACGGTGTTCTCGTACCCGGCGAAGAGGATGAGGAAGGCGAGCGAGGTGAGTTCGTCCTCGCCGAGGCGGTCCTCCTCGTCGCGGACAGCGATCAGTGCCGACAGCAGGTCGTCACCGGGCTGCTCGCGCTTGCGGGCGATCAGCTGCGTGAAGAAGGCGAGCATCGCGCCGACGGCGGCCCGGGCGTCCTGCGGGCGTTCGGGGTCGGGGGCGACCAGGGCGTCGGTCCAGGCGCGGAAGTCGTGGCGGGCGTCCGCGGGGACGCCGAGCAGGTCGCAGATGACGGTGATCGGCAGCGGGGCTGCGTACGCGGTGATCAGGTCGGCCTGTCCGAGCGGGGCCATCGCGTCGAGCAGGGAGTCGGCGAGCTGCTCGATCGGTCCGCGCAGCTCGGCGATCCGTCGCGGGGTGAACGCCCGGGCGACCAGGCGGCGGATCCGGGTGTGGTCCGGCGGGTCCATGTTGAGCAGGTTGGCGTCGAGGGCGGGCGGCAGCGCGAAGCCGCGGTAGTTGCCCGGTGCCGCGTGCCGCTTGTCGAGAGCGAGCGCCGGGTCGGCGAGCACCTGGCGGACGTCGGCGTAGCGGGTGACCAGCCAGACCGGCAGCCCGTCCGGCCCGGTCACCCGGTGCACGGGGCCGCTCTCCCGCAGGGCCGCGAAGCCGGCGTGGGGGTCGGCGGTCAACGCCGCCACGGGGTCGGCGGGCGCCTTCGGCGCAGCGGCGGTCACGGACACGGCGGAGGTCGGCTCGGTGGCAGTCACCGCCTCATCCTACGGACGGCGGCCGGCGGACCACGCACGCCTCCGTACCGACGGGACGTCAGCTCGGCTGCGACCGCGACCGGTCCGGCTGACGGCGGGTCGGGTCGCTGTCGTGTCCTCCCGGTCGGACGGACGCGCCCCGGCGGCCGGAACGGTGCTGAGGCGCGGGTCACGGCCATCGCTCGGGCGGGTCGGGCTGCCGGTCCGGCGGGCCATCGGCCCACTCCGACTCCGCACCGGTCGCGGCGCTCTCGCCGACCGCCGCAGGCCACCGGCCCCGCCCTCGGCGACCGGGCAACCACAGCCGGCCGTCGGGTTCGTGACGAGGCGTCGGCCTCCGGGCGCCACTGCCCGAACGGCGGGCCGCCCGCTAGGGTGGGCGCCATGGACATGACCGGTTCGGTCGGACACATCGTGGCGGAGGCCCGGCATCAACTGGCACAGGGCCTGTGGGAGCCGACCCGCTCGGATATCGTGCTCGCCCGCCGGACCGCACAGTCACTCGCGGAAGCCGTCGGCCGGGCGCCGGCACAGACGGAACTGCCGAGCATCGAGCGGCTGGCGAGGGTGCGCGAGGCGCTCGCCTGTGTCGCCCTCGCCGTGGCTCGCACCCACGGGCACCTGGCCTGGTTCCTGGGCCGGTGCGGCAGCGAACTGGCACCGGCGCTCCACTGGGGCTGCCCGCCCGCACCCCAGGGCCGCGCCTTCGGCACCGCCCTCCCCACCCCCGGGCAACTCGGCGACGCGGAAGAAGCGATCCGCATCCTGACCGCCGCTCTCACCGGCGCCAACGCAGCAAGCCGTTCGACCAACTGACGGACCGGCGGGATTTCGACGGCAGCGAGCCGCGGCACGCGCACACGCGCGTGCGGTACGGCGATGCCGCGCCTGGGCGTCGTGCATCGGCCGACCCTGGCGCCGGGTCAGGCGTGTTCGACCGCGGCCTTGATCCGCAGGGCGAAGTCGGGAGCGTCCTTGCGGGCCGCGTGCAGGGCCGGGCCGAGCAGGACCTTGCCGAGGCCGTGGCCTTCGAGCTCGTTGAAGATCCGGACGCGGGTCCGGCCGTCCGGCAGCGGTTCGAGGTCGTAGCCGCCTTCGGCGGTGATGAGGTTCTTGCCCTGCTCGCTCCACCGGAGGGTGCGCGGCGCCTCGACGCCGGTGATGCGGAACTCGCGGGAGGTCTTCAGCCCGGCGTCCTTCACGGTGCTGCGGAACACCGTCCCGACAGCGGTCGGCCCGTCCGGAGTCTTCGCGATCTCCAGGACCCGAGGGCTGAACTCGGGGTCGTGGCGGCCGTCGGCAAGGTAGGCGAAGACCTCCTCCACCGGGCGGTCGACCTCGACACTGGCCTCGAACAGTCCGGACATGACGGCTCCTCGCGGTGGTCCGGCAGTCGCTTCACACCCAGGATTCCAGAGAGTCCCGGCCCACGCCTCCCGGCGGCGGGGCACAGGGCGAGGACAGCAGCAGCGACCCGGTCGCCGACCTCCTGTGCGGGCCGCCTGTTGGGCCGAGGTGAGGGCGGTCCGGTGCTCCTGCCTGTGCTTGGGCAACAGCCAGGCGATCCCGGGCACCGTGTTCCCCAGGAGGGCGGGGCAGGGAGCGAGGCCGAAGGGCTCTGCCCGGATCCGGGGGTTGTGGACCCAGGTCTGCGGGTTCGGGACACGCCGCCGGCCGAGCGGGCCGGATCTATCCCGAGGCGTAGCGGGCGTACTGCTTCCGGGCGTTGAGGGTCTTCGGGTGGTCGTGGCCCTGCACACGGGAACGGGTGGAGACCACCGCCTCGAGCAGCCGGGCCGCCTGCCGCGGGTCACCGGCCTGCCCCAGGTAGCAGGCGTGGTCCTCGCGGGTGGAGAGGGTGTCGGGGTGGTCGGCACCCAGCACGCGCGTACAGTCCGAGACGACCGGCTCGAGCAGCCGGGCCGCCTGCCCCGGATCGCCGGCCTCCCCCAGGTAACAGGCGAAGTTCTGGCGGGCGCGCAGGGTGTCGGGGTGGTCGGCGCCCAGTGCCCGCGTGCAGTCCGAGACCACCGCCTCGAGCAGCCGGGCCGCTTCCACCGGATCGCCGGCCTCCCCCACGAAGTAGGCGTGACTGTTGCGGAGGTGGAGGGTGTCCGGGTGGTCCGCGCCCAGTGCCCGTGTGGAGTCCGAGACCACCGGCTCGAGCAGCCGGGCCGCCCGCCCCGGGTCACCGGCCTCCCCCAGGTAGTGGGCTCGGTCGTGCCGGGAGTTGAGGACGTCGGGGTGGTCGGCACCCAGGACCCGCGCACGGTCGGATGCCACGTGGCCGAACAGCTGAGCGGCCTCGGCCGGATTCCCGGCCTCTCCCACGAAGTGGGCTTGGACGGACCGGGCCTGGAGGGTGTCGGGGTGGTCGGCGCCCTGTACGCGGGTGCGGTCCTTGGCCAGCTCGCCGAACAGCCGGGCAGCCTCGATGTGTCGGCCGGTCTCGCCCAGGTGGCGAGCGTGGTCGTGGCGGGCGTTGAGGGTGTCGGGGTGGTCGGTGCCCTGCATCCGGGCACGATCGTCGGCCAGCTCGCCGAACAACCGGGCCGCCTCGACCGGGTTCCCGGCCTCCCCCACGAGGTTCGCCTGGTCGTGCCGGGTGTTGAGGGTGTCCGGGTGGTCGGCACCCAGGACCCGGGCACGGTCCTCGGCCAGCTCGCCGAACAACCGGGCCGCCTCGGTCAGGTCGCCGGCATCGCCCACGAAGTTGGCCTGGTCCTCGCGGGCGGTGAGGGTCTCGGGGTGGTCGGCGCCCAGGACCCGGGCACGGTCCTCGGCCAGCTCACCGAACAACCGGGCCGCCTCGACCGGGTCCCCCGCCTCCCCCACAAAGGCGGCCCGGTCGTGCCGGGTGTTGAGGGTTTCGGGGTGCTCTGCACCCAGGACCCGCGCACGGTCGGTGCCCACCGCCGCAAGCAGCCGGGCCGCCTCGGCCGGATCTCCGGCCTCCCCCACGTAACAGGCTTGGTTGTGCCGGGCGTGAAGGGTGTCGGGGTGGTCGGCGCCCAGGACCCGTACCTGGTCTTTGGCCAGCTCACTGAACAGCCGGGCCGCCTGCCCCGGGTCCCCGGCCTCTCCCAGGAAATAGGCATGGTCGTGCCGGGCACGCAGGGTTTCGGTGTGGTCGGGGCCGAGCACTCGCATGCAGTCCGCGAGGACCGTCTCGAGCAGCCGGGCCGCCTCCACCGGGTCCCCGGCCGTCCCCAGGCGGGTGGCCTGGCCGATACGGCCGGCGAGGGACGAGGAACTCAGCATCACCGAACCGGCTTCGATGACCTTGGCGAACAGCCGCGTGGCGCCCGGCCAACGCCGGCCGACAGGTTCGGCTGGGAGGACTGCGCCGGTCAGGGGGTTGTCCCGGTTGTCCGGGACAACCCGCGGGTGGCCGAGGCCGTCGGCCGGATCGCTGTGCGCCGCCTGCGTCCTGGTGGTCTCCCGAAGCTCGGCGGTGATGTGCTGGAGGGTCTCCTCGTCGCTGTCGTTGACCGAGGCCGCCTGGGCAAGGGCCCGCTCGATGTCGTCGGCAACGGGGTCCGTCGTGACGGCGCTGCCGCGCGGCGCCGCGTGCGGGCCGTTGTCGGTGGCCGCCGACGGTCCCGGGTCGGGATCCCCGGTACGCAGCCGGTCGAGTTCGTCGGCCAGCTCGTCGACCTGCAGTCGGACGCGGGCGGCGAGGTCTTCGGCCTGCCGCTGCTTGTCCCGGGCGCGTTCGAGTTCCTCCTTCGCCCGGCGCTCCTGGTCGAGTGCGCGCGCGAGTCTGTGCTGCGTCTCCTGGAGCACGCGCTGGTCGCCGGCGGGGCCCAGGAGCCGATCGCGTTCGGCGGACAGGCTCTGCACCCTGCCCTGCAAGGTGTTGATCATGGTCAGCAGCACCACGATCAACTGCGTGGAGTGCTTCGCCGTCTCCTGCAGCCTTCCCTGCCGTTCCAGGGCCTGGGTCAGCCGTTCGAGGGTCTCCACCTGCTGCTCGCGTACCCGCGCGACCTGACCGGCGAGATCCTGGTCGCCCGCGCCCTGACCCGCGTCACGCTCCTTCGGGTTCTTGGCGGCTTCCAGCAGGCGGCCGGCCTCGCCCAGCAGAAGTGCCTGGCGCTGCGGCTCGGGGACCGTCACCCGCACCAGCGCGACCACGAAGTCCCGATCGGGTACGGGGTCGCCCGACAGGAAGTTCCCGACCCGCGTCTTCGAATAGGGGATCCGATCCGCGACGGCAGTCATCGTCAGCGGTGACTCGTCGATCCGCTCCCGCAGAAAGAGCGCCAGTGCCCTGGTCTCCGGCGTCGTCCGCGCCCCGATCGGCCCCCACGGCCTGCCCATGCCCGACTCCCGCCCCTGGAGCTCTCCCCGTCCCGGACATCCCGGGACAACCCACCGTTGTCCGGACCTTACCTGCGGAGACGTCTCTCCGGCTTGGGGACTACCAAGACCGGTCGCAGGCTTCTGCTGTCCGCCCGGCGTTTCACCGGGCCAGCCCCTCCGGGACCGCACCGCGGCCCCGGCAACCCGATGGAGTGAACGTGACCCCTCCCGACCCGACCCCGCAGAGCCGGCCCTCCCCCACCCCGCCCTCCCCCACCCCGCCGTTCCTGACGGCCCGCACCGCCATCGTCCTCCTCTCCGCGGCCGTTATCGGCCTGGTCGCCGGAGGGCTCGCCTTCCTCGACGGCACCCCCGCGGCCGGCGCGGTGCTGATCGGACTGACCGCCGCCGGGGCGAGTGTGCTCGGGCTGCACACGTTGATCGGCTGACCTCCGGGACCAGCCCCGGGAGAAGGGGGAAGACCACCGCCCACGCCTCTCCCGCCCGGGGCGGGCTTCCATGCCCGTCGACGCTCCGCGCATCCGACCCCCGGGCGACGGGCATGACGGCTGACGACTGGCGGCTGCCGACTGACGGCCCGGATCGCCGCGGCCGGCCAAGGATCGGTGGCTCCGGGGCCGGCGACCCGCCATCACGAGTTCGGACGGTCGCACCACCAGGGCTTGTCCGGCGGTCGCCCTTGCGCGAGTTCGACGTCAGGTACTGGTCGCCCGAACCGCCCCTCGGCTCCACGCCCTCGGCCACCGGCCCGCCGTCGGCGGACCGGAAGTCGCCGTGGCAGTGGTGCGTCGTACCGCTGCCGCCGTGATCGGTGGAGTACACGCGATCCTGACAACTCGTCACTTTCAGCATGCCGCGCTCGCCCGCCGGCCCGACGCCCGCCAGGGCCTGCGGCCCGAAGTGCACAAGCACCCGGAGCCCGACCGCCACCACGTTCAGCGCGACATACAGCAGAACGATCGGCCGCGCAGTGCCCCGCCCTCAGCTGCATCCCCCACGGCAGGCGCCAGGGGTGACGGGAGTCGGTCCCCCGGGACCGCGCGCATGGCGGCGGGAGTCGTCGCCCCGGCGCGGGGGGGGGGGGGGGGGGGGGGGGGGGGGGGGGGGGGGGGGGGGGGGGGGGGGGGGGGGGGGGGGGGGGGGGGGGGGGGGGCGGGGGGGGGGGGG
>NZ_JBICYJ010000082.1:0-18465 GCF_043200835.1 Kitasatospora sp. NPDC048365 | reverse complement strand
CCCCCGCGCCGCCCGCGCGCCCGCCCCCCCCCCGCCCCCCCCCGCCCCCCCCCCCCCCCCCCCCCCCCCCCCCCCCCCCCCCCCCCCCCCCCCCCCCCGGCCCCGTCGTGCTACTCCCGGCAGGCGCCGATGGCGCGGCCGGCCTCGACCGAGGCGCGGGCCGCGTCGCGCTCGCGGATCGCGTCCAGGATCCCGTCGTGGGACACGTAGCGGTCCGCGATCAGCTCCGGCCCGACGTCGTACCGCAGGTGCGCCCGCATGACCTCGCCGAGGTCCGCGTACACCGCCGCCAGCACGTCGTTGTGCGCCGCCGCCACCACCGCCTGGTGGAAGGCCGCGTCCGCCTGGACGAAGTCCTCCGCGTCGCCGGAGTGCCAGGCGCCCTCGCGCCGCCCCAGCGCGGCGGCCAGCAGCTCCAGGTCCCGCTCGGTGCGCCGGACGGCGGCCAGCCCGGCCGCCGAGGTCTCCAGGGTGGCCCGCAGCTCCGCGACCTGCGCCTGGTCGGCGTCGGCGAAGCGCCGGTGCATCACCCCGGCGAGCTCGCTGGTGGCGAGCACGTACGTGCCCGAGCCCTGCCGGATGTCCAGCAGCCCGTTGTGGGCCAGCGCCCGGACCGCCTCGCGCACGGTGTTGCGGGCGACGCCCAACTGCTCGACCAGCTCCGCCTCGGTGGGGATCCGGGAGCCGACCGGCCACTCGCCCGAGGTGATCTGTGCCCGCAGCTGGGCGATCACCTGGTCGGACAGCGGGGTGCGGCGGGTCGTCGACAGCGCCAACGGACTCTCCTCGTGATGTGGTCAGGGCCACCAGAATACCGGTGTACCTGAATTCATCCCATCATTCTATGATGGGGCGCATGCCTACCCCAGCGGCTACCGCCCACCAGACGCGCGCCGAGCGCTCGACGCTCCCCGCCCGCCCGAAGTACGCCGCGTGGCTGCTGATCGCCGCCATCGCGCTCGCCGCGCTCAACCTGCGCCCCGTGGTCACCAGCCTCGGCCCGCTGCTCAAGCAGGTCCAGGCGGACCTCGGGATGAGCGCGACGGTGGCCGGCCTGCTGGCCGCCGTGCCCTCGCTCTGCTTCGCGGTGTTCGGCGTCGCCGCGCCCGCGCTGGCCCGCCGGGTCGGCCCGATCGTGGTGGTCGCGGCCGGCATGGGCGCGATCACCCTGGGCGTGGTGGCCCGCTCCTTCACCGGCTCCACGGCGCTCTTCCTGCTGCTGACCGCGGTCGCGCTGGCCGGCGTGGCGGTCGCCAACGTGCTGCTGCCGGTGATCATCAAGCGGTACTTCCCGGACCGGGTCGGCCCGATGATCGGCATGTACTCGATGGCGCTGTCGGTCGGCACCTCGCTGGCCGCCGCCACCACCGTCCCGCTGACCGACGCGCTCGGCGGCGACTGGCGGCTCGGCCTCGGCGTCTGGGGCGCCGTGGCCGCGGTGGCGCTGGTGGTCTGGCTGGTGGTGGTGCTGGTCCGCCGCGAGCGCGGCGGGCGGGCGGCGGCGCAGCAGGGCGCCAAGCTGCCGATCGTCCGCAGCCGCACCGCGTGGGCACTGGCGCTCTTCTTCGGCCTGCAGTCCACCAGTGCGTACGCCACCATGGGCTGGCTGCCGAAGATCTACCAGGACGCCGGGGTCTCGGCCGGGGCCTCCGGGGTGCTGCTGGCGGTGGTCATGGCGGTGAGCGTCCCGGCGTCGTTCGTGCTGCCGAACCTGGCCGCCCGGCGCGGTGACCAGCGGATCTTCGTGCTGGTGCTGGGCCTGTGCGGGATCACCGGCTTCCTCGGCCTGATGCTGGCCGCGGGCACGGCGTCCTGGCTGTGGGCGGTGCTGGTGGGCCTGTCGATGTGCGCCTTCCCGCTGGCGCTGACCATGCTCGGCCTGCGGGCCCGGACGGCGGGCGGGGTGGCGCAGCTCTCGGCGTTCGCGCAGAGCCTGGGGTACCTGATCTCCATCCCGGGCCCGATCCTGATCGGCGCGCTGTACCAGCACACCGGCCGGTGGTACCTGCCGCTGGGCCTGCTGGCGCTGCTGCTGGTGCCGCAGATCCTGGTCGGCTCCCGGGCCGCCCGGGCCCGGTTCATCGAGGACGAGGCCGTCGGTTAGGCTCGGCGGCATGCCAGTCCTCGACCCGAACCCCACCGACGGCCGGAAGAAGCTGCTGCAGATGCTCGGCCTGATCGCCGCCATCGCGGTGGTCATCTCGATCATCGCGGTCGTCGCGCAGAACATGGGCTGAACGACGGTTGAACGCCGGCCACCCACTCCTGGGGGTGGCAGCTCGCCGGAGCCCGCGCCCGGGCGCGGATTTTCTGCGAAGCTCTGGGAATATGGACGCCGATACGCCCCCTCGTAGGATCATCGTTCTCCGTCACGCCCGGGCCGACTGGCCGAACCAGGTGACCGACCACGAGCGGCCGCTGGCCGACCGCGGCCGCACCCAGGCCACCGAGGCCGGCCGCTGGCTCGTCGATTCCGGCATCAACCCCGACTACGTGCTCTGCTCCACCGCCCTGCGCACCCGCGAGACGTGGAAGCTGGTCGCCCACGAGCTGCCCAAGCGCCCCCGCAAGACGGTCTACGAGGACCGGGTGTACGAGGCCCAGCCGGGCCAGATCATCGAGGTCCTGCAGGAGACCCCGGACGACCACGCCGACCTGCTGCTGGTCGGCCACAACCCGGGGGTGCTCGGCCTGACCCAGATCCTGGCCGGCGACGAGGGCGACCCGGACGCGCTCAACCGGCTGCGGCTCGGCGGCTTCCCGCCGTCCGCGGTGGCGGTGCTCAGCTTCCGGGGGCCGTGGAAGCTGGTGGAGCCCGGCGTGGCCCGGCTCGACTCGTACCACACGCCGCCCACCGAGTAGCGGCGTCCCGGCGATGCCGAAGGGCCGGGGTCCGCGACACGGACCCCGGCCCTTCGGCATCGCGTCACTCGGTCGGGGTGCCGTCCAGGGCGTCGGCCGCCTCGACCTCCTCGCGGGTGATCCCCAGCAGGTAGAGCACGGTGTCCAGGAACGGCACGTTGACCGCGGTGTCCGCGGCCTCCCGGACCACCGGCTTGGCGTTGAAGGCCACGCCCAGGCCGGCGGCGTTCAGCATGTCCAGGTCGTTGGCGCCGTCGCCGATCGCCACCGTCTGCTCCAGCGGCACCTTCGCCTGCTCGGCGAACCGGGCCAGCCAGCGGGCCTTGCCCGCGCGGTCCACGATCTCGCCGGTGACCCGGCCGGTGAACTTCCCGTCCTCGATCTCCAGGGTGTTGGCGGCCGCGAAGTCCAGCCCGAGCAGCTCCACCAGGTGGTCGGTGACCTGGGTGAAGCCGCCGGAGACGATGGCCACCTGGTAGCCCAGTCGCTGCAGGGTGCGGATCAGCGTCCGGGCGCCCGGGGTCAGCCGGACCTCGGCGCGGACCTTCTCGGTCACCGAGGCGTCCAGGCCGGCCAGCAGCGCCACCCGGGCGCGCAGCGACTCGGCGAAGTCCAGCTCGCCGCGCATCGCCGCGGCGGTCACCTCGGCCACCTTCTCCTCGCAGCCGGCGTGCGCGGCGAAGAGCTCGATCACCTCGTCCTGGATCAGCGTGGAGTCCAC
Organism: Kitasatospora sp. NPDC048365; assembly: GCF_043200835.1. Lineage (NCBI taxonomy): Bacteria > Bacillati > Actinomycetota > Actinomycetes > Kitasatosporales > Streptomycetaceae > Kitasatospora > Kitasatospora sp. NPDC048365. The sequence goes on along the minus strand of NZ_JBICYJ010000082.1, from coordinate 14,882 downwards.
GTCCATCACCACCAGGCGCTTGGCCCGGCGGTGCAGACCGGCCTGCACCACCGCGATGTCCACCCGCTGGGCGGCCGCCTCGGTGGCGAGCAGGGCGCGCAGCTCCTCGGTGGCGACACCGGAGACGGCCAGCTCCACGGCGGTCACCGGGTACTTGGCGAGCCGGAAGACGCGGTCGATGTTGCCGCCCGCCTCGGAGATCCGGCCGGTCAGCGCGGCCACCGCGGTGGCGGTCAGCGGGTGGCCCAGGACGGTGACGTGCGAGCGGCCCTCGCGGCGCGGCAGGTTGTCGCCGAGGCCGGAGATGATCTCGGCCTGGAGCTTGAACTCATCGGCCCAGCGGTGCACGGTCACCCGCAGGGCGCCCTCGGCGCCCGGACCGGGCGGGGGAACGACCAGCGCGCACAGCGTTATCCGGCCACGGGTGACCATCTGCTCGATGTCGATGACCTCGACACCGAACGCGCCGAGCGCGGCGAACAGGCCCGCGGTGATGCCCGGACGGTCCTTGCCGAACACCTTCACCAGCAGGGTGCGCTCGTCGGTCCGTGGCGGCTGCGGGGCGGGGAGGGCCTCAGCGGCCGGATCAGTCGCATTCATGGTGCCCCCCACGCTACCCGGCCACCCGCCGGGGCCACGTCACCCGTCCGCCCCGTGGGACATCCCGTCCCCCGTCCCGTCCCCCCAGGTGGGGTGCTCTGTTGCCACCCGGTCACAGTCGGCGGGCCGGACTTTCACCCGTGCCGTCGCGACTGGAATGATTCCGAGCGTCAGATGAAGGAACACCCGGGGGACCGGAGAGCGGGGCGGGCGGACAGTTGCCGCAACTCGTACTTGAGATCGACGGACGGCAGCGGGTGCTCGAGCCCGGCCGCGCCTACAGCATCGGGCGGGATCCGAACGCGGACTTCCCGTTCGACGACGCCAGGGTCTCCTGGCGGCACGCCAGCGTCACCTTCGACGGGGCCAACTGGCAGTACACGGACCATGGTTCCACCAACGGGACGTTCGCCGAGGGGGTCCGGACGCAGCAGCTGCCGGTGGGCCCCGGCACGGTGATCCACCTCGGCAACGGGCAGAACGGCCCCCGGCTGGCGTTCCTCGCCCCGGCCGCCGCGCACCAGCTCGGCATCCACGAGGCGGTCACCAGCCGGGCCAACGCGCCCGCGCCGCCGCAGCCCCAGCCGCAGGCCTGGGAGGCCGCCGTCCAGGCGCCCCCGCCGAACCAGCCGCCGGCCCACCCGCCGGTCCGCCAGCAGTGGGACGCACCCACCCCGCGGCCCGGCTTCCCGCAGCAGCAGGGTGTCCAGGCGCAGCCGCAGCCCGTGGCCGGCCTCGGCAACCCGACCATGGTGCGCAGCCTCACCGCGGGCATGCGCACCATCCGGATCGGCCGTGCCCTGGACAACGACATCGTCGTCTCCGACCTCCAGGTCTCCCGCCACCACGCCGAACTGCGCCAGCTCCCGGACGGCCGCTGGGAGATCGTCGACCTCGGCAGCCACAACGGGATCTTCCTCAACGGTCAGCCGGTCACCCGGCAGCTGATGGGGCCGCAGGACCGGCTCACCGTCGGCCACTCCTCCTTCGTACTGGTCGGCGACCAGCTGCAGGAGTTCGTCGACACCGGCGCCGTCACCTTCTCCGCCCAGCACCTGACCGTCGAGGTCGAGCACAAGGGCGGCAAGAAGATCCTGCTCAACGACGTCTCCTTCTCCGTCCCGGAGAAGTCCCTGATCGCCGTGATCGGCCCGTCCGGCTCCGGCAAGTCCACCCTGCTGCGCGCCCTCACCGGCTACCGGCCCGCCGACCGCGGCGACGTGCTGTACGACGGCCGCAACCTGTACCGGCAGTTCGCCGAGCTCCGCTCGCGCATCGGCCTGGTCCCGCAGTCCGAGATCCTGCACAAGGAACTCACCGTCCGCACCGCCCTCAAGTACGCCGCCCGGCTGCGCTTCCCCGGCGACACCGAGGCCGCCGAGCGCGAGCGCCGGATCGACGAGGTGCTGTACGAGCTGCGCCTCGACAAGCGCGCCGACAACCGCATCACCGCCCTCTCCGGCGGCCAGCAGAAGCGCGTCTCGGTCGCCCTCGAACTGCTCACCAAGCCGTCGCTGATCTTCCTCGACGAGCCCACCTCCGGCCTCGACCCGGGCATGGACCGCGAGGTCATGCAGACCCTGCGCGGCCTCGCCGACGACGGCCGCACCGTCCTCGTGGTCACCCACTCGGTCGCCGAACTCGCGCTCTGCGACCGCCTCCTGGTGATGGCCCCCGGCGGCTCGGTCGCCTACTTCGGCCCGCCCGCCGAGGCCCTGCACTTCTTCGGGTACGAGACCTGGGCCGACGTCTTCCAGGCCTTCGAGAACTACCCGGACCACGACTGGGCCGGCCGCTACCGCAACTCCGTCCACCACCAGCAGTACTCCGCCAACGCGGACGCGGCCGCCGTCCAGGCGCAGCCCAACGTGATGACCCGGATGCTGCCGCCCAAGCCGCAGAGCTGGGGCTCCCAGCTGTGGACGCTGATCCGCCGCTACATGTCGGTGATCGCCTCCGACAAGGGCTTCATCGCCCTGTCGGTGCTGCTGCCGCTGGTGCTCGGCGCGGTCTCCACCGTGATCCCGGCCAAGCACGGCCTGGCGGCCGGCGACGGGCCGCTCGGCCGCAACACCATCGCCGCGATGATCCTGCTGGTCGTCGCGTTCGGCGCCTGCCTGTCCGGCGCGGCCAACTCGGTCCGAGAGCTGATCAAGGAACGGGCGATCTACGAACGCGAACGCGCCACCGGGCTCTCCCGGTCCGCGTACGTGATGTCGAAGATCATCGTGCTCGGCGCGATCAGCTTCCTGCAGGGCGCGATCATCGCCGGGATCGCCTTCGGGTTCCGCAAGCTGCCCACCGAGGGCCTGGTCCTCACCCACGCCCCCGCCATCGAGATGGGCGTCGGCGTCGTCCTGCTCAGCTTCACCTCGATGATGGTCGGCCTGGTCATCTCCTCGCTGGTCAAGACCGCCGAGAAGACCATGCCGCTGCTGGTCATGTTCGCCATCGTCCAGCTGGTCTTCACCGGCGCGATCTTCCAGGTCTTCGACAAGCCCGGCCTGGAGCAGCTCGCCTGGCTGATGCCCGGCCGCTGGGGCGTCGCCGCCATCGGCACCACCCTGGACCTCGCCCACATCGCGCCGGTCGTCCAGCAGAAGGAACCCCCGATCGACACCCTCTGGGACCACTCGGCCGGCATCTGGTTCCTCGACTGCCTCGTCCTGGTCCTGATCTCCACCGCCCTGGCCTTCCTCATCCAGCGCCTCCAGAAGCGCCACGAGCCCGAGGTCATGCAGAAGGGCTGACCCCTTCCCCCACCCCCGACGACGGGCGACCCCCACCACGGGCGTCGCCCGTCGCCCTTTCCCCGAGAGGCCGCGCCGATGCCCCTGGCAGCCATGGAACAAGCCCTCCCCGCTCTCCGGGCCGGCCGCACCGCCCGCGCCGTCGACTGGGAGCTGATCGACCGGCTGATCGGCGTGCGCCACCCCGCCGACCTCCGCGAGCTGGCCGGCCGCTACCCCACCCTGTCGTTCGGCGAGTACCTGCTGATCGGCCTGCCCGACCCCGGGCGGGAACGGGAGTTCGTCGAAGGCCATCGCGGGTCCATGGAGCTGCTCGCCGAGTACATCGCCGAGGGCCAGGTGCCGCCCCGCTACGGGAGCGACCTGGTCCAGCTGGGTTCCACCATCGACGGCGACGTCCTGTGGTGGTGGCCGGCGCCGGAGCGGGTCGTGGTGATGGGGCACGGCGGCGGGTGGTGGGAGTACGACCTCGGCGTGGTCGCCTTCCTGACCGAGGTGTTCGCCGGGCGGCTGGACGTGCCGGTGTTTCCGCGGGCGGCCGAGGAGTGGGGTCAGGACGTGGGCTTCCACGGGGAGTAGGGCGCTGGTCGCAGGTCCGTGGACCGACGCGGGGGGTTCGGGGGCGGCGGTAGCGTGAGGGGATGGGGTGCGAGAAGGAGTCCGGGTGCGATCCGTCGCTGGCGGGGATCGAGGCGGTGAGTGCCGCGGTGCTGGCGATGAGCCGGCACCTGGAGGTGCGGGAGGTGCTGCGGCGGATCACCGCGTCGGCGCGTGAGCTGCTGGGCGCGGAGTACGCGGCGCTGGGGGTGCCGGACGACCACGGCGGGTTCGCCCAGTTCGTGGTGGACGGGGTCAGCGACGAGCAGTGGCGGGCGATCGGGCCGCTGCCGCGCCAGCACGGGGTGCTGGCGACGATGCTGCACGAGCTGACGCCGACCCGCCTCACCGACGTCCGCACGGCGGCCGCCTTCGAGGGCTGGCCCCAGGCGCACCCGGAGATGACCGACTTCCTGGGCATGCCGATCGTGGACGACGGCGAGATCGTCGGCGCCCTCTTCCTGGCCAACAAGGACGGCGGCTTCACCGACCACGACGAGGAGCTGCTGCGCATCCTGGTCGCGCACGCCGCCCTCGCCCTGGCCAACGCCCGCCTGTACGAGCGCAGCCGCGAGCTCACCCTGGCCGGCGAGCGCTCCCGGATCGCCCACGACCTGCACGACGCGGTCTCGCAGAAGCTGTTCTCGCTGCGGCTGACCGCCAAGGCCGCCGCCACCCTGGTGGACCGCGACCCGGCGCGGGCCCGCGCCGAGCTCGCCGAGGTCGCCAAGCTCGCCGCCGAGGCGGCGGACGAGCTGCGTGCCGTGGTGATCGAACTGCGCCCGGCCGCACTGGAGGAGGACGGCCTGGTGGCGACGCTCGCCAGCCAGGTCCAGGTGCTGGACCGCGCGCACAGCGCCACCGTCACCTTCACCGCGGACGGCGTCCGCGCGCTGCCCGCCGCACAGGAGTCGGCCCTGCTGCGGGTCGCCCAGGAGGCACTGCACAACGCGCTGCGCCACGCCGGCGCCGAGGCCGTCACCGTCCGGCTGACCGGCACCGACCGGCGCGGCGCCCGGCTGCGGATCGCCGACGACGGCCGCGGCTTCGACCCGGAGTCGGTCCGCCGGGCGGGCCGGCACCTGGGCCTGGTGTCGATGCGGGACCGCGCGGAGGGCGTCGGCGGCCGGCTCACCCTGGATTCCGCCCCCGGTGCGGGGACGGTCGTCGAGATGGAGGTCCCCGGTGCCTGACTCCGTGCCCCCGATCCGTGTGCTGCTGGTCGACGACCACCAGGTGGTCCGCCGCGGCCTGCGGACCTTCCTGGAGGTGCAGGACGACATCGAGGTGGTCGGCGAGGCGGCGGACGGCGCCGAGGCGGTCGAGCGGACCACCGCCCTGCGGCCGGACGTCGTGCTGATGGACCTCAAGATGCCGGGCGTGGACGGCATCGAGGCGCTCAAACTGCTCAAGGAGCAGGGGGCCGCCGCCCGGGTGCTGATCGTCACCAGCTTCACCGAGCACCGCACCATGGTGCCCGCGCTGCGGGCCGGCGCCGCCGGGTACGTGTACAAGGACGTCGACCCGGAGGCGCTGGCGGGGGCGATCCGCTCGGTGCACGCCGGCCACGTCCTGCTCCAGCCGGAGCTCGCCGAGGCGCTGCTCTCCGACGACGGCCCGCGCGCCCCGCAGGGCCGCGGCGGCACGCTCACCGACCGGGAGCGCGAGGTCCTCGGCCACATCGCGGACGGCCGCTCCAACCGGGAGATCGCCCGCGCCCTGCACCTGTCGGAGAAGACGGTGAAGACGCACGTCTCCAACATCCTGATGAAGCTGGACCTGGCGGACCGCACCCAGGCGGCGCTGTGGGCGGTCCGCCACCAGTCCGCCGGCGGACCGGTCTGACGGTCAGCGGGGCTCGTCGACGAAGGAGTTGTAGGCGGCGACCTGCGCCCGCCGGGCGGTGCGCTCCAGCGGGGCCAGCGCCTCCCGCCGCGCGGCCATCTCGGTCGCGCTGACCGCGGCGCCGTGCCCGCCCGCGGCGATCCCCAGCAGCGCGGAGACCTGCCGGGCCGACTCCAGGACGCGCACCGCCCGCTGCCCGTACCCCGGGGCGAGCACCTCGCTGTGCCCGCGCCGCCGGTACGTCTCCAGCGCCTTCAGCGCCTCCGGTCCGGCGCCCGCCACGTCGAGCCGCACCAGCAGCCGGGTGGCCTCCCGCAGGCCGTCCGCCAGCTCCCGCTCGGCCTCGTCCAGCGACGGCACGTCGGCCGGCAGCGCGTCGTTGACGACGTGGCACTGCCACAGCACCCGCACGCCGCGGTCGCCCTCCGGCCCGTACCGCTCGACCTCCGGCACCAGGGCCAGCGGCACCCCGACCGCCAGCACCGCCTCCCCGGCGCCCATCGCGGCCGAGTTGAACGAGGTCGGGCCGGTCAGTCCCAGCGGGTGGCCGGCCACCGGCAGGGCCAGCCGCAGTCCCTTCACCCCCTGCACCCGCAGCCGGCCGAGCGCCCAGGTGAGACCGTGCACATCGCCCGGCGCGTCCCCGGGAAGACCGGTCACCCGGTGCGCGTCGTCGGTCCCGGCCACGGCGGTCGCGGCGTCGTCGGGCGGCGCGAACCCGCCCAGCAACGCGTTGCCCCAGGCGGTCAGACGCCCGGAACGTGTCTCGTGGTACGGATTGTCGGCAGCAGAACCCAGCATCCCGCCAGCCTACGGACAACCCGCCCAACCGTGTGGCGTAGGTTTGGCTCGACATTTCTGCGTTGGGGAAGGCATTGGGCATGAGCGACGTGCTGGAGCTGGTGGACGTATCCGTTGTGCGGGATGGATACCCGCTCATCGACCACGTCTCCTGGTCCGTCAAGGAGGGCGAGCGCTGGGTCGTCCTCGGCCCGAACGGTGCCGGCAAGACCACGCTGCTCCAGGTCGCGTCCAGCTTCCTCTTCCCCACCTCGGGCAGTGCCTCGCTGCTCGGCGAGAAGCTCGGCGGCGTCGACGTCTTCGAGCTGCGCGCCCGGATCGGCCTGGCCAGCGCCGCGATGTTCGACAAGCTCCCCGCCGACCAGACCGTGCTGCAGACCGTCCTCACCGCCGCGTACGGGATGACCGTGCACTGGCAGGAGACCTACGACATGACCGACGAGGCCCGCGCGCTCGCGCTGCTCGACCGGCTCGGCATGGCGAAGTTCACCGAGCGGAAGTTCGGCACCCTCTCCGAGGGCGAGCGCAAGCGCACCCTGATCGCCCGCGCCCTGATGACCGACCCCGAGCTGCTGCTGCTGGACGAGCCCGCCGCCGGCCTGGACCTCGGCGGCCGCGAGGACCTGGTCCGCCGCCTCGGCGCCCTCGCCCAGGACGAGTACGCGCCGTCCATGGTGATGGTCACCCACCACGTCGAGGAGATCGCACCGGGCTTCACCCACGTGCTGATGATCCGTCGGGGCAAGGTGATGGCGGCCGGCCCGATCGAGACCGAGCTGACGGCCCGCAACCTCTCGCTCTGCTTCGGCCTGCCGCTCACCCTGGAGCGCCACGGCGACCGCTGGTCCGCCCAGGGTCTGCCGCTCGGCTGAACACCGGACCACGGCCCACTGAACAACTGAACTGCCCTGAACCCGGGACCGGTCGCACATGCGGCCGGTTTCCGTCGCTCCACCTGCGGGAAGCCACACGGCGAGACCGTTCCCCTCCCTAGGATGGACCCCGTGGAAAGCTGGATCTGGTGGCTCCTCGCCGCCGTCGGCCTGGGCATCCCGCTGGTGCTCACCGCGATGCCCGAATTCGCGATGTTCGCGATCGGCGCCGGTGCGGCCGCCCTCACCGCCGGGCTCGGCGGCGGGGTCGTGCTGCAGTTCCTGGTGTTCGTCGCGGTGTCGGTGGCGCAGTTGGTGTTCGTCCGGCCGATCGCCTACCGCCAGCTCAAGCAGGCACCGGGGATCCGGACCGGGGTCGAGGCGCTCGTGGGCGCCACCGCAGTGGTACAGGAGAAAGTCGACGGGGAGGGCGGGCGGGTCAAGCTGAACGGCGAGATCTGGTCGGCCCGTGCGCTCCACCCGGGTTCGGTGTTCGAGCCGGGGCAGCAGGTCGACGTCGTCGAAATCCAGGGCGCCACCGCCCTGGTCGTCTAGGGGAGAAGCGTTGGAACCCGTCCTCATCGTGCTGGTCGTCCTGGTCGTGGTGGCCTTCATCGCGCTGATCAAGACGATCCAGGTGATCCCGCAGGCCAGCGCCGCGATCGTGGAGCGCTTCGGCCGCTACACCCGCACGCTCAGCGCCGGCCTCAACATCGTGGTGCCGTTCATCGACACCATCCGGAACCGGATCGACCTGCGCGAGCAGGTCGTCCCGTTCCCGCCGCAGCCGGTCATCACCTCGGACAACCTCGTCGTCAACATCGACACCGTCATCTACTACCAGGTCACCGACCCGCGGGCGGCCACCTACGAGGTCGCCAGCTACATCCAGGCGATCGAGCAGCTGACCGTCACCACGCTGCGCAACATCATCGGCTCGATGGACCTGGAGTCCACCCTCACCTCGCGCGAGGTGATCAACGCCGGTCTGCGCGGCGTGCTGGACGAGGCCACCGGCCGCTGGGGGATCCGGGTCAACCGGGTCGAGCTGAAGGCGATCGAGCCGCCGACCTCCATCCAGGACTCGATGGAGAAGCAGATGCGCGCCGACCGTGACAAGCGCGCCGCGATCCTCACCGCCGAGGGCGCCCGGCAGGCCCAGATCCTGCGCGCCGAGGGCGAGAAGCAGGCCGCCGTCCTGCAGGCCGAGGGCGAGGCGCAGGCCGCCGTGCTCAAGGCCGACGGTGAGGCTGCCGCGATCCGGACCGTGTTCGAGGCCATCCACGAGGGCGACGCCGACCAGAAGCTGCTCGCCTACCAGTACCTGCAGACCCTGCCCGAGCTGGCCAAGGGCGACGCCAACAAGCTGTGGATCATCCCCAGCGAGGTCGGCGACGCACTCAAGGGCCTCGGCGGTGCCTTCCAGGGCGTGACCGGCGGCGGCAACGGCGCGGCTCCCGCCGCCTCCCGCGTCCCGGTCGACCCGGCGGCCGGCCCGCGCCCGGTCGACACCGACAAGCAGGCCGCCCGCCCGCGCGTCGAGCCGACCCGCGAGTACCCGAAGATCGACCCCGAGTAGGCCGCATCCGATCGAAGGGCCCGTCACCCCACCGGGGTGGCGGGCCCTTCGCCGTCGGGGGCGTTCCGGATCCTGGATGCCACTGGCCCGCGAGGGTCTCCTTCCGGCATGATCCACGTGGCGCGACAGGACCGATGGAGGGATTCACGCATGACGCTCTGGGAGGCGGCCGCCGTCCTGCTGGCCGGCGTCGCCGCAGGCACCATCAACACCATCGTCGGCTCCGGCACCCTGATCACCTTCCCGGTACTGCTGGCCGTCGGCCTTCCCCCGGTCACCGCCAACGTCTCCAACACCTTCGGCCTGGTCCCCGGCTCGCTCTTCGGCGCCCTCGGCTACCGCGCCGAACTGGTCGGCCAGCGCCGCCGCCTGCTCCGCCTGGGCACCGCCTCGATGATCGGCGCGCTGATCGGCGCCGCCCTGCTGATCGCCCTGCCCAGCAAGGCCTTCGCCGCGATCGTCCCGGTGCTGATCGTGATCGCCCTGGTCCTCGTCGTCATCCAGCCGCGCGTCGCCCGCGCGATGGCCGCCCGCCGCGCCGCCGGCCGCTCCACCGGATCCGCCGACGGCGGCCCGCTGCTGATCGCCGCGGTCGGCCTGACCGGCGTGTACGGCGGCTACTTCGGCGCCGCCCAGGGCGTCCTGCTGCTCGCCATCATGGGCATGCTGCTCGCCGACGACCTGCAGCGGATCAACGCCACCAAGAACGTCCTCGCACTGATCGCCAACGGTGTCGCCGCGATCTTCTTCCTCTTCACCTCCACCATCGACTGGACCGCGGTCGTCCTGATCGCCCTCGGCTCCGCCGCCGGCGGCGTCATCGGCGCCCGGCTCGGCCGGCGGCTCCCGCCGACCGTGCTGCGCGCGGTCATCGTGGTCGTCGGCCTCGCCGCCGTCACCCGCCTGCTCTTCTTCTGAGCCGATCTGACCCCGGATCAGCCCTCCCGCGCGGTGTCGCGCCGCCCGGACCCCGCCGCGTTCCTATGCTTCGGACGGACGGACGGACGGACGCACCGCCACCTGAACCGGGAGAGCAGCATGAGTCGCGATCGACTGACCGAGGACCAGATCACCGCCGGGCTGGCCGACCTGCCCGACTGGCAGCGCGAGGGCGACTCGATCGCCCGCACCGCCGAGACCGCGAGCTTCCCCACCGCGATCCGGGTGGTCGACGCCGTCGCCGTCGAAGCCGAACGGCTCGACCACCACCCGGACATCGACATCCGCTGGCGCACCCTGCGGTTCGTCCTCTCCACCCACAGCGCGGGCGGCCTCACACCGCTCGACCTCCAGCTCGCCGGCTTCATCGACCGGACCCTGGCCACCACGACGCCATGAGATGCTGGCAGCTTGCCAGAAGCAGTCGGACGGACGGAACGCATGGCTCAGGAACCCTCCTCGACCTCCGGCCAGGGGTACCCGCAGCAGGGGTACGACTACCAACAGCCCTGGTACCCCCAGCAGCAGCCGGAGCCGCCCGCCGAGACCTGGAACGGCGCCTACCAGCAACAGCCCGACCCGCAGTACCAGCAGGACGCGTACGGCTACCAGCAGCCCGCCGCCACCGGATACCCCGCCACCGGCTACCCCGCCACCGGCTACCCCGAGGGCTACGCCGCCGGGTACGACCAGCAGCAGCTGTACGCGCAGCCCGGCAGCGACCAGCAGGCGTACGCCCAGCCCGGCGGTGACCAGCAGCTCTACGCGCAGCCCGGCACCGAGCAGTACGCGTACACCGAGCAGCAGGCCTACACCGCGTACCTCCCGCAGCAGCCCGAGGCCCCCACCGAGGCGTCCGCCGCCCCGGCCACCGAGCCGGGCGCCGCCGATCAGCCGGCCACGCTCTCCCCCTACACCGTCACGCCCCGCGGCGAGGACGGACCGGACGAGCGCCCCGCCCGCCGGCCCGACTCGCTGCTCGGGCGCGCCAAGGCCGCGGCCGGGGCCGTCGTCTCCGGCGACGGAGCCCCCAGCCGCCGCGCCTTCGCGATCCGGGCCGGTGCCGGCGTCGCCGCCCTCGCCGTCCTGGTCACCGCGGGCATCCTCGCCACCGGCGACGACGAGAAGCCCGCCGCCACCGGCGACACCGGCCCCGTCACCCAGAACATCGCGGTCGCCCACGACAAGGCCTGGACCGCCACCCCCGCCGAGGCACCCGCCGCCGGCACCGACGACACCCTCACCGGCAGCTGGCTGCTGGCCGATGCCGTCGTCCGCGCCGACGCCACCGGCGTCCGCGCCTACAGCCTCGCCGACGGCAAGCCCACCTGGACGCTCGCCCCGCCCGCCGCCGGCGCCGTCCCCTGCGGACTCTCGCCGACCGTCAACGCGGCCGGCCTCGGCGCGGCCGTCTTCCGTCCGGCCGCCGACCCCAAGAGCCCCTGCACGGTCGTCGCCGCCGTCGACACCAAGGCCGGCAAGACGACCTGGACCAAGGGCCTCTCCGACATCAAGGAGAACTACGGCGCCCACGTCGCCGTCACCGACGAGGCGGTGCTCGCCGTCGGCGACGACAAGGCCGCCGCCTGGGCCGCCGCCGACGGCAAGGACCTCTGGCAGTACGCCGGCCAGGGCAAGTACTGCACGCTCGCCGGGAACGCGAGCGGCAAGACCGTCCTGCTGCACAGCAGCTGCGCCGACTCCTCGCCGGTCGACCAGGCCGTCGCCCTCAACGCGGCCGACGGCAAGGTCAGGTGGTGGCGCGGGCTGAACAACCAGCCCAAGACCGTCACCGTGCTCTCCGCCGAACCCGCCGCCGTCCTCACCACCGGCGCCCAGCCCGGCGACGACCGGATCTTCGCCTGGGGCACCGACGGCGACCCCGCGGCCGAGATCCCCGTCGCCGTCGACGGCGGCCGGCTCGACGCGGCCCGCGGCAGCTTCGACGCGATCCCCGGCGTCTACTTCCACGAGCACACCCTGCTGGCCGCCATCACCTCGCCCGAGGGCACCACCGGCGCCGTCGCCGCGTACGACCTGGCGACCGGCAAGCCGTTGTGGAAGACCCCGATCGCCGAGAAGGGCAAGGCCCGCCCGGTCGGCCTCGACGGCGGCGGACTGCTGCTCGCCGTCGACGAGCGGGTCGACCAACCCGCGCACATCAGCCGCTTCGCCCTCACCGGCGGCCAGGAGACCCAGGGCGGCGCGTTCCAGCGCGGCACCGGCTCCCAGCTCTCGGCGGGCCGGCTGCTGAGCGGCGGCGGCAAGGTGGTCTCGGTGCCCGAGCACTCGACCAACTTCGGCACCGCCACCGCCTTCTCCAGCAAGGGCTGAGCCCCGCCGGACATGAAGTGGGCCCGACCTGTCCCCTGTGCAGGTCGGGCCCACTGGCCTGTGTACGGTCCTCAGGCGGTGGCCGGCAGCCAGGCCGCCAGCTCGCCGAGGTCCTTCTCCTTCAGTCCCAGCGCCATCATCAGCGTGGCCTCCGGCGTCGGCTCGAACGGGCGGCTGAGCAGCTTCATCCCCGCCTGCTCCGGTGTCCGGTCCGCCTTGCGCTGGTTGTCCTCCGAGCACGCGGCCACGGTGTTCAGCCAGCTGTCCGAACCACCCCGCGACCTCGGCTGCAGATGGTCGACGGTGGTCGCCCGCCGCCCGCAGTACGCGCAACGGTGCTGGTCCCGGACCAGCACCCCGCGCCGCGACCACGGCGCGTGTTGTCGGAACGGCACCCGCACGTACCGGTTCAGCCTGATCACCCGGGGCACCGGAAGCGAAACCCCCGTACCGCGCACCACGCTCAGCGGATGGGCGTGCTCGACCACGGCCTTGTCCTGGAGCACCAGGACCACGGCACGCTTCAGCGACACCGTCGTCAGCGGTTCGTAGCTCGCGTTCAGTACCAGCGTGTTGCGCATTCCGGGCCACCTCCAGACCACACCTCCCCGCCGCACGGCGGTGGGACCACTGTGAACGCGCGGGCGAGGCTGAACAACGGAATTTCCGTCCGCCCACCGGGCTGCACGAAAACCCGCTGGCCCGGAGCGCGTAGGCTCTACCCCGCTGGACTCGTCCAGGCGGCGGGCCCGAAGGACCGGGCCGACCACGCCACCGGACACCCCGACCGAAGGAGACGCGGGACCGTGACCGACATCGTCGACGAGCTGCGGTGGCGCGGGCTGATCGCCCTGTCCACCGACGAGGACGCACTGCGCAAGGCGTTCGCGGACGGCCCGGTCACGTTCTATTGCGGCTTCGACCCGACCGCCCCCAGCCTGCACCTCGGCAACCTGGTGCAGATCCTCACCATGCGCCGCCTCCAGCAGGCCGGAAACCTCCCGCTCGGCCTGGTCGGCGGGGCCACCGGCCTGATCGGCGACCCCAAGCCCACCGCCGAGCGGGTCCTCAACGACCCCGAGACCGTCGCGGCCTGGGTCGACCGCCTGCGCGGCCAGATCTCCCGCTTCCTCGACTTCGAGGGTGACCACGCGGCCCGCATGGTCAACAACCTGGACTGGACGTCCGGCATGTCGGCGATCAGCCTGCTGCGCGACGTCGGCAAGTACTTCCGGGTCAACAACATGATCGCCAAGGAGGCCGTCGCCCGACGGCTCAACTCCGACGCCGGCATCAGCTACACCGAGTTCAGCTACCAGATCCTCCAGGGCATGGACTTCCTGGAGCTGAACCGCCGCTACAACTGCACCCTGCAGACCGGCGGCAGCGACCAGTGGGGCAACCTCACCGCCGGCACCGACCTGATCCGCAAGGCCGACGGCAAGTCCGTGCACGCGCTCGCCACCCCGCTGATCGTCAAGGCGGACGGCACCAAGTTCGGCAAGACCGAGTCCGGCACGGTCTGGCTCGACCCCGAGCTGACCACCCCGTACGCCTTCTACCAGTTCTGGCTGAACGCGGACGACCGCGACGTCTCCAACTTCCTGCGGATCTTCTCCTTCAAGTCCCGCGAGGAGATCGAGGAGCTGGAGCGCGAGACCGCCGAGCGCCCCGCCGCCCGCCTCGCCCAGCGCGCCCTCGCCGAGGAGCTCACCACCCTCGTCCACGGCGCCGAGCAGTACGAGCGCGCCGTCGCCGCCTCCAAGGCCCTCTTCGGCCAGGGCGACCTCGCCGACCTGGAGCCGGCCACCCTGGCCGCCGCCCTCGCCGAGGTCCCCAAGGCCACCGTCGCCGAGCTGCTCCCGGTCGTCGACCTCCTGGTCGAGAGCGGTCTCGCCCCCAGCCGCTCCGGCGCCCGCCGCACCATCAAGGAAGGCGGCGCCTACCTCAACAACACCAAGGTCACCGACGAGGAGGCCGCCCCCACCGCGGACGACCTCCTGCACGGTCGGTGGCTGGTCCTGCGCCGCGGCAAGCGCAACCTCGCCGCGGTCGAGGTGACCGCCGGCTGACGCCGCAACCGGTTTTCGACGACGGACGGCATGTCAGTCGGCCGAAAACACACCCCAGTTGACGTGCCACGCCACGAACGACAGGCCGGATCCAGCCAGATCCGGCCTGTCGCGTTTGACTCGATCGTGACGGTGACCTAACGTAGTCCGAGTCGCCTGAACCGGCCGAGGCCGGAGGGCGGAACCCCCCGAACCCTGACGAGCGATTCGTCGTGCCCCCATTCGAAAATTCGAGCGGGAAATGCGATCGGAAAACTCTGCTAGAGTTCGGGAGTGCCGAAAGGCAAAAGCAAATCGGATCGAAACTCCGGAAAACGGAGCGGAAAACGTCTGATAAGCTGGAAACACGAAAGAACGAAGCGCCCGGAGGGCCCGCTGGAAGGCGGTCCGAAGGAAGTGTCCGTTCCTTGAGAACTCAACAGCGTGCCAAAAGTCAACGCCAGATATGTTGACATCCCCGGCCTCAGATTCTTCTGGGGTTGGAGATTCCTTT
>NZ_JBICYJ010000081.1:0-20621 GCF_043200835.1 Kitasatospora sp. NPDC048365 | reverse complement strand
TGAGCTGGCGGCGGCGCACGTGGCGGGGGTGTTCTCGCTCCAGGACGCGGCCCGGCTGGTTGCGGCGCGGGCCGGGTTGATGCAGGCGCTGCCGGCGGGCGGGGCGATGGTCGCCGTCCAGGCTGGCGAGGACGAGGTGCTGCCGCTGCTGACCGGCGCGGTGGGCATCGCGGCCGTCAACGGCCCGCGCTCCGTGGTGGTCTCGGGCGAGGAGGCGGCCGTCGAGGCAGTCGCCGCGCACTTCGAGCACGAGGGCCGCAGGACCACCCGGCTGCGGGTCTCGCACGCCTTCCACTCGCCGCTGCTCGACCCGATGCTGGAGGAGTTCCGCGCGGTCGCCGAGAGCATCGCCTACCGGGCGCCCACCGTCCCGGTGGTCTCCAACGTCACCGGCAGGGTCGCGACCGCCGCCGAGCTCACCGACCCCGCGTACTGGGTGCGCCAGGTCCGCGAGCCCGTCCGGTTCGCCGACGGTGTCCGGGAGTTGGCCGCCGAGGGCGTCACCGCCTTCGTCGAGCTCGGCCCCGACGGCACGCTCAGCGGCCTGGTCGCGCAGACGCTGGACGCGCCGGTCACCGCCGCCGCGCTGCGCCGCGACCGGGACGAGGTGCACAGCGCGCTCACCGCGCTCGCCCGGATCCACGTGCACGGCCACCGCGTCGACTGGACCGCTGTCCTGGGCGCCGACGGACCGGCCACCGACCTCGTCCTGCCCACCTACCCGTTCCAGCGCCGCCGCTACTGGCTGGACTCCGCCCCGCGCGCCACCAGCGCCGCCGGCCTCGGCCTCAACGACGCCGACCATCCGCTGCTCGCCGCGGTCACCCGGCTGCCCGACAGCGGCGGGGCGCTGCTCACCGGCAGCCTCTCGCTCGCCACCCACCCGTGGCTCGCCGACCACGCCGTCCAGGGCACCGTGATCGTCCCCGGCACGGCGCTGATCGAGCTGGCGATCCGGGCCGGCGACGAGGTCGGCGCGCCCGTCCTGGACGAACTGGTCGTCGAGGCGCCGCTGGTGCTGCCCGACCGCGGCGCGGTGCACATCCAGGTCGCCGTCGAGGAGCCGGACGGCGGCGCCCGTACCGTCACCGTCCACTCCCGGCCCGCCGGGACCGGCCAGGAGTGGACCCGCAACGCCTCCGGCGTCCTGCTGGAGGGCCAGGCCCTGCCCGGCGAGCCGCTCACGGCCTGGCCCCCGCCCGGCGCGCGCGCCCTGCCGGTCGACGGCGTCTACGAGGAGCTCGCCGCCGCCGGACTCGCGTACGGGCCGGCCTTCCGGGGCCTGCGCGCCGCCTGGCGGGACGGCGACACCTTCTTCGCCGAGGTGGAGCTGCCCGCCGAACAGCGGGAGCAGGCCGGACGGTTCGGGCTGCACCCGGCCCTGCTGGACGCCGCCGTCCACGTCACCGCCCACCACGGGCTCACCGACACCCCGCCCGGCCACAGCCGGCTGCCGTTCGCCTACACCGGCGTGCGGCTGCACGCGGCCGGCGCCGGGGCCCTGCGGGTGCGCCTGCGCTACACCGAGCCGGAGGCCGTCGCGGTCGACGTCGCGGACGGCTCCGGCACGCCGGTCGCCTCCATGGCCGCGCTGCGGGCCCGGCTGGTCGCCGCCGCCCAGCTCGCCCCGGCGGGCGGCCGGGACCGCGACGCGCTGTTCGAGGCCGCCTGGCCGACCGTCGACCTGCCGGACGGGCACGCCGGGGCGTTCGACCAACTGCCGGTCTCCGCCGGGCCGGAGGTCCTCACCGAGGTGCTCGCCTCGGTGCAGGCCTGGCTCGCCGACGAGTCGGCGGCCGCCCCGCAGCTGGTGGTGCTGACCCGCGACGCCGTCGCGGTGGACGGCGGCTCCCCGGACCTCGCGGTCGCGGCGGTCTGGGGCCTGCTGCGCTCCGCGCAGTCCGAGCACCCCGGCCGGATCGTCCTGGTCGACACCGACGGCGACCCCGCCTCGGAGCGCGCCCTCGCCGCCGCCGTCGCCACCGGCGAACCCCAACTCGCCCTCAGGGCAGGCGTGGCGCGGGTGCCGCGCCTGGTCCGGGCGGCCCCGGCGGGGCAGGACGACACCGCGTCGTCGGCCGGCCGGCACCCCGACCCCGACGGCACGGTGCTGATCACCGGCGGCACCGGGGTGCTCGGCGGGCTGCTGGCCCGTCACCTGGTCGCCGAGCGCGGGGTGCGGCACCTGCTGCTGCTCTCCCGCAGCGGCCCGGACGCGCCCGGCGCCGCCGAGCTGACCGCCGACCTGGAGGCGGCCGGCGCGCGGGTGACCGTCGCCGCCGTGGACGCCGCCGACCGGGACGCGCTGCGCGCCGCGATCGACGCCGTCCCGGCCGAGCACCCGCTGACCGCCGTGGTGCACACCGCGGGCGTGGTCGACGACGGCGTGTTCACCGCCCTCACCCCCGAGCGGCTGGCCGCGGTGTGGAACCCGAAGGCCGAGGCGGCCCGCCACCTGCACGAGCTGACCCGGGGCCACGACCTGGCCGCGTTCGTGCTGTACTCCTCCATCGCCGCCGTGCTCGGCGGCCCCGGCCAGGGCAGCTACGCGGCCGCCAACACCTACCTGGACGCGCTCGCCGCGCACCGCCGGGCGATCGGCCTGCCCGCGCTCTCGCTGGCCTGGGGCCCGTGGGCGGAGGCCAGCGCGGTGACGGCGCACCTGAGCGACGCGGACCGGCGGCGCGCCGCCCGCGCGGGCCTGCGGCCGATCACCGCCGAGCGCGGCGCGGAACTGTTCGACGCGGCCGGAGAACGGGGCGAGGCCGCCCTGGTCCTCGCCCCGCTCGACCTGCCGGCGCTGCGCGCCCGGGCCGCCGAACTGCCCGTGCTGCTGCGCTCGCTGGTCCCGGCCGTCCGACGCCCGGCGGCCCGGGCCGGCGAGCCGGGTGCCCCGGGCGCGGCCCTGGCCAGGCTGGCCGGCCTCGGACCGGAGGAGCGCACGGCTGCCCTGCTGGAGCTGGTCCGCACCGAGGTCGCGGCGGTGCTCGGCAGCGAGCCGCAGGCGGTCGCACCGGCCCGCCCGTTCAACGACCTCGGGCTGGACTCGCTGACCGCCGTCGAGCTGCGCAACCGGCTGACCGCGGCCACCGGCCTGCGGCTGGCGCCCACCGTCACCTTCGACCGGCCCGACCCGACCCGGCTCGCCGAGCACCTGGACGAACTGCTCGGCGACACCCCGGCGCAGCCCGCCGCGGCCGGCGCCCCCGACGGGGACGACCCGCGGCACCCGCTGTCCACGCTGTACCGGCGGCTCGCCGCGCAGGGCAGCTTCGGCGAGGCGTCCGCGCTGATCGGGGTGGCCTCCCACCTGCGGACCCGGTTCCCCGCCGAGGACCGGGCGAAGCACGCCCTGAAGCCGCTGCAACTGGCCTCCGGCGACGGCGAGATCGCGGTGGTGGCGTTCCCGGCGCTGAGCGCGATCTCCGGCCCGCACGAGTACGCCCGCCTGGCCCACACCTTCCAGGGCGAGCGGGACGTGTTCGTGCTGCCCTCGCCCGGCTGGACGCCGGAGGACCACCTCCCGGACAGCCTGGACACCTTCCTCACCCTGCACACCGAGGCCGTCCTCGACCTGGTCGGCACCGAACGGCCGCTGGTGATCGTCGGCCGCTCGATGGGCGGCGCCGTCGCGCACGCCGTCACCGAGCGGCTGGAGGCGCTCGGCCGCCCGGTCGCCGGCCTGGTGCTGGTCGACTCGTACCCGATCGAGAGCGCCGTGCGCGAGGGCATGGGGGAGTGGTGGCTGACCGCCATGCTCGGCGGGATGCTCGACCGGATCGACCGCTACGACATGGTGTGGAGCGACGCCAGCCTCACCGCGATGGGCGGCTACAACAACGTGTTCGCCGGCTGGCGGGCCGGCCCGGTGGACGCCCCGGTGCTGGCGCTGCGCGCCGACACCCCGCTGCGCGGCACGGTCGTCGACCCGAGCGGCGCGCACGACTGGCGGGCGTACTGGCCGGTGCCGCACGAGGTGCGAGACATCCCCGGCGACCACTTCACCGTGCTGGAGCAGCACACCCCGACGACGGCGCAGGCCGTCCGCGAATGGATCGAGACGAAGGAGCAGGCATGGGCGACCCGGTAGTCCTGGTGACCGGAGCGGCATCGGGCATCGGCGAGGCGGTGGCCCGGCTGTTCGCCGAACGCGGCCACCGGGTGGTGGCGGTGGACGTCGACAAGGCGGGCCTGGAGGCACTGGGCGAGCTGGACGGCGTGGAGACACTGGCCGGTGACGTGGCCGAGGAGGCCACCAACGCCGAGGCGGTCGAGCTGGCCCTGCGCCGCTTCGGCCGGCTGGACACCGCCGTGCTGAACGCCGGCATCGGCGGCGGCGGCCCGCTGGAGGGGCCCGGCGCGCTGGAGCGCCTGGACCGGCTGTACGCGGTGAACGTGCGCGGCGTGGTGGCCGGCCTGCGCGCCGCCGTGCCGGCGCTGCGGGCGTCCGGCGGCGGATCGGTGGTCGCCACCTCCTCGGTCTCCGGCCTGCGCGGCGACCCCGGCACCTGGGCGTACAACGCCACCAAGGCGGCGGTGATCAACCTGGTGCGGGGCGCGGCGATCGACTACGCCGCCGAGAACATCCGGGTGAACGCCATCGCCCCCGGCGGCACCGCCACCGCGATGACCGCCGCCCAGATCGCCGACCCCGGCTTCTCCGCCTTCATCACCCGCCGGATCCCCGCCCAGCGCTGGGCCGACCCGCGCGAACAGGCCGAGGTGGTCTGGTTCCTGGCCTCGCCCGCCGCCTCCTACGTGACCGGGGTGACCGTCCCGGTCGACGGCGGGCTGAGCGCCAACGGCGGCATCCTGCTGCCCCCGCAGAGCACGTCCTGACCCTTCCGTACAACCGACTCGACGAAGAGAGAGACGAGACATGAGCATCGAGGCGAACAAGGCCCTGGTGGAGCGCTACTACCACGAGCTGGTCAGCGAGCAGCGCGCCGACCTGATCGAGGAGCTGATCGCCGAGGACGCCGCCGACGAGACCCGGGTCGGCCCGGGCGGCAACGGCACCCGCGAGGACTTCCGCGAGCACCTGCGCTGGCTGTGGGAGAACGTCAAGGACGTCAGGGCCACCGTCGAGGACCTGGTCGCCGAGGACGACCGGGTGATCGCCTTCTGGCGGATCGAGGGCGTCCACGTCGGCCCGGTCTTCGGCGTCCCCGCCACCGGCCGGCCGTTCACCGGCTACAGCATCAGCACGCTGACCGTCCGGGACGGCAAGGTCACCCGCTACAACGTGCTGCCCGACCGGCTCGGCATCATCCAGCAGCTCGTCCCCGCCGTCGTCTGACCCACCACCCCTTCCCCAGGACCCGGCCGGTTGCCACCGGCCGGGTCCGACCCGCGCCAGGAGGCAACCGTGTCCACCGAGTTGAGCCCGACCGACGCCGAGCAGCTGCGCCAGCTGCTGGCCCGCTTCTCGCACGCCTTCGACAACGCCGACGACGAGGCGCTCGGCACCGTCTTCGCCGCCGACGGCGTCATCGAACTCGCCCGCACCGGCGCCGTGTTCACCGGCCTGGCCGAGATCCGCGCGTTCGCGAAGGAACTCGGCGCCGAATCGCCCGACCACCAGACCCTGGACTCGGTGCTCACCCCCGACCCCGACGGCACCGTCCACGGCCGCAGCCGCTACCTGGTGCTGCTCGCCGACGGCGCCGTGCACAACGGCGAGTACCACGACCGGTACGTGCGCACCCCCGACGGCTGGCGGATCGCCCACCGCAGGTCCGTGCCGCGCTACCCGCTGGCCCGCAGGCACTGACAGCAGGGGTGCGCTAGGGGTCGGCTAGGGGTGCCCGGGCCGCGGCGGCGCGGCTAGTTTTCCGGCATCAGCCCAGCTCAACCCCCTTCCTTCGCAACGGAGTCACCAGCATGCCCAGAACCGGGCCCCGTCCCCTCCCGCTGCTCGCCGCCCTCTCCGCGGGAACGCTCCTCCTGGCCGCCTGCGGCTCGGGCGGGACGGGCCCGGCGGCGGACAGCGCGTCGGCCACGCCCGTCCAGGGCGGCTCGCTCACCTACGCCACCGACGTCGAGCCGATCTCCTTCGACATCCACGTCAGCCAGCAGGACATCACCGGCGCGATCCAGCGCAACGTCTTCGACTCGCTGGTCCACCAGGACGCCAAGGGCGAGTTCCAGCCCTGGCTGGCCACCAAGTGGGAGATCGGCCCCGACCTGAAGAGCTACACCTTCACGCTGCGCGACGGCGTGAAGTTCACCGACGGCACGCCGTTCGACGCCGAGGCCGTGAAGCTCAACTTCGACCGGATCGTGGCCAAGGAGACCAAGTCCCAGTACGCGGCCAGCCTGCTCGGCCCGTACACCGGCACCCAGGTGATCGACCCGCACACCGTCAAGGTGTCCTTCAGCGAGCCGTTCGCGCCGTTCCTGCAGGCCGCCTCCACCGCCTACCTCGGCTTCTACTCGCCGAAGGCGATCAAGGAGAACGGCGCCAAGCTCGGCGCCGGCGGCCCCGCCGACGTCGGCACCGGCCCGTTCGTCTTCACCGCCTACACCAAGGGCCAGAGCGCCCAGTTCAGCCGCAACCCCGACTACAACTGGGCGCCGGCCGACGCCGCCCACCAGGGCCCGGCCTACCTCGACAAGCTGACCATCCGCTTCCTCACCGAGGACTCGGTCCGCCTCGGCGCCCTCACCAGCGGCCAGGTCCAGGTCGCCGAGCCGATCCCGCCGGCCAGTGTCAAGACCGTCCAGGGCGACCCGAAGATCAAGCTGCTCACCACCGACGCGCCCGGCGCCAACTACGCGCTGGTCCTCAACACCAGCAAGGCGCCGCTGGACGACCCGCAGGTCCGCAAGGCCGTCCAGCGCGGCATCGACCTCGACACCGACGTCAAGAGCGTCTACTTCGGCGTCTACAAGCGCGCCTGGAGCCCCATCTCGCCGACCACCCCGGACTACGACAAGTCCCTCGAGAACTCCTGGCCCTACGACAAGGCCGCCGCCGAGAAGGCGCTCGACGCCGCCGGCTGGACCACCCGCGACGACGCCGGCTACCGCACCAAGAACGGCCAGCGGCTCACCCTCGAATGGCCGCTGCCGCCCGCCGAGTTCGTCCGCGAGCAGCGCGAGACCCTCGGCCAGGCGATCCAGGCCGACCTGAAGAAGATCGGCATCGAGGTCACCCGGCCCCGGCTCGACATCGGCACGTACATCAAGAACGTGTACGGCGGCCAGGAGCACATCGCCGACTACAGCTGGGCCCGCTTCGACCCGGACGTGCTGCGGCTGTACTTCAACAGCGCCAGCCAGCCCGCCAAGGGCGGCCAGAACGCCACCTTCTACAAGGACGCCCAGCTCGACGAGTGGACCAACACCGGCAAGACCACCTTCGACAAGGTCGTCCGCAGGGACCTCTACACCAAGACCCAGCAGCGGGCCATCGAGCTGTCGCTGATCGTCCCGCTGTACGTCCGCACCGCCGTGGTCGGCCAGTCCGCCCAGGTCCACGGCCTGACCGCCGACCCCAACACCTGGCTGAACTTCCACGACGCCTGGCTCGGTCAGTGACGTGAAGACACCCGACCTGACGGTTCCCGCCCTGCTGCGCGGGACGGCACGACGGCTGGCCGGCGCCCTCGCGGTGCTCCTCGGGGCCGCCACGGTCGCGTTCGCCGCGCTCCAGCTGATCCCCGGTGACCCGGTCACCGTGATGTTGGGCCCGGGCACCGCCGCCACCCCCGAGGTGAAGGAGCAGATCCGGGCCCAGTACGGGCTCGACCGGCCGGTCCTGGTGCAGTACCTGCACTACCTGGGCCGGCTGGCCACCGGCGACCTCGGCGAGTCCTACCAACTGCAGCGGCCGGTCGCCGACCTGATCGGCGACCAGCTCCTGCCGACCGTCCAACTCGCCCTCGCCGCCCTGGCCCTCGCCCTGGTGCTGGCCGTGCTCGCCGCCGTCGCCACCGCCGGACGGCGCGGCCCGGCCCGCACCGCCGGCTCGCTCGCCGAACTGCTGGCCGTCTCCAGCCCCTCGTACTGGATCGGCATCCTGCTGCTCACCGCCTTCTCCTTCCAGCTGCGGATCTTCCCGGTCGCCGGCGACCAGGACCTCTCGGCCCTGGTGCTGCCCGCCGTCACCCTCGCGCTGCCGCTCACCGGCGTGCTCGCCCAGGTGCTCCGGGAAGGCCTGGAGACCGCGCTCGGGCAGCCGTTCGCCCTCACCGCCCGCTCCCGGGGGCTGGCCCCCGCCGCCGTCCTGCTGCGGCACGCCCTGCGGCACGCCGCCGCCTCCGCGGTCACCCTGACCGGCTGGCTCACCGGCTCGCTGCTCGGCGGCGCGGTGCTGGTGGAGAGCGTCTTCGGCCGGCCCGGCATCGGCGCGCTCAGCCTCCAGGGCACCACCAACAAGGACATGCCGCTGGTGGTCGGCCTGGTGCTGCTCTCCGCGCTGGTATTCGTCGCCATCTCCACCCTGGTCGACCTGCTGTACCTCGCCATCGACCCCCGACTCAGGAGCCGGTGACCATGGCTGACCCCCGCGCCGCCCTGCGTCCTTTCACTGCCCTGCGCCGCCTCGGCGCCCCGAGTCCACCCACCGTCCTGCGCACCGCCCGACGGCTCGGCGGGCGCCTCGCCCCCGCGCTCGCCGCCGTCCTGCTCGGCCTGCTGGTGCTCGCCGCCCTCGCCCCCGGCCTGATCGCCGGCGCCTCCCCGCTGGAGACCGACCCGGTCGCCGCGCTCACCCCGCCGGGCGGCGCCCACTGGTTCGGCACCGACCAGCTCGGCCGCGACCTGTTCGCCCGGGTCGTCCACGGCACCCGGCCGTCCCTGCTGCTGGGCCTCGGCGCCACCGCGCTCTCGGTCGCGGGCGGCGCCGCCCTGGGCCTGGCCGCCGCACTCGGCGGCCGCGCCGCCGACCAGGTGCTGATGCGCGCCGCCGACGTCCTGCTCGCCCTCCCGCCGATCCTGCTCGCGCTGCTCGCCGTCACCGTGCTCGGCACCGGCTCGGTCAACGTGATGATCGCCATCGCGATCGCCTTCGTCCCCGGCTACGCCCGGATCGTCCGCGCCGAGACCCTGGTGGTGCGGCGCTCCGGCTACGTCGAGGCCGCCGTCGTCCTCGGCGTGCCGCGACCGGTGCTGATCCTGCGGCACGTGCTGCCCAACGCGATCGGGCCGATGCTGGTGCTGGCCACCGTCGGCTTCGGCGCCGCCCTGATCGCCGCCTCGGGCCTGAGCTTCCTCGGCCTCGGCCCGCAGCCGCCGTCCCCCGAGTGGGGCGCCATGCTCTCCCAGGGCCGCAGCTTCCTCGCCACCGCCTGGTGGATCGGCGTCTTCCCCGGCGCCGCGATCACCCTCACCGCGCTCACCGTCAACACCGTCGGGCGCCGCGCCCAGCGCCGCTACACCCGGAGGACCGCCGCATGACGCTGCTCGCCGTCGAGGGGCTGGACGTGCGCTTCGGCGCCGTCCACGCCGTCCGCGACGTCTCCCTCACCGTCGACCGCGGCGAATGCCTCGCCGTGGTCGGCGAGTCCGGCTCGGGGAAGAGCGTCACCGCCCGCACCCTGGTCGGCCTCACCGGCCCCGGCTCCACCGTCACCGCCCGCGGCCTGTGCTTCGACGGCGAGGACCTCACCCGGCTGACCGACCCGCAGTGGCGCGCCGTCCGCGGCCGCCGGATCGGACTCGTCCTCCAGGACGCCCTCACCTCCCTCGACCCGCTGCGCACCGTCGGCGCCGAGGTCGCCGAACCGCTGCGGGTCCACCGGCTCGCCGCACACGCCGAACGCCCCGCCCGGGTCCGCGAACTGCTCACCGGCGCCGGCATCCCCGACCCCGAACGCCGCGCCGCCCAGCACCCGCACCAGCTCTCCGGCGGCCTGCGCCAGCGCGCCCTGATCGCCTCCGCCCTGGCCGGCGAGCCCGACCTGCTGATCGCCGACGAGCCGACCACCGCCCTGGACGTCACCGTCCAGGCCCAGGTGCTCGACCTGCTCGACGGGCTCCGCCGCGAGGGCACCGCGCTGCTGCTGATCAGCCACGACCTGTCCGTGGTCGCCCGGCTCGCCGACCGGGTCGCGGTGATGTTCGGCGGCCGGATCGTCGAGACCGGCCCCACCGAGCGGCTGCTCGCCGAGCCCCGGCACCCGTACACCCGCGCCCTGCTCGCCGCCGTCCCCGGCGGCCGCACCCGCGGCCGGCGGCTCGCCGTCCCGCCCGTCGACGGGCCGGCGCCCGGCCCCGACGGCTGCCCGTACGCGAGCCGCTGCCCCGCCGCCGACGCGGTCTGCCGCGAGGCCCTGCCGCCGTTCGACGGCCACGGGACGCGCTGTTGGCACCCGGTCACCGGCGTCGTCGTACCGGATGAGCCCGCAGCGGCCCGGGGGCCACGGCCGACGCCGACGGCGGGCGCCGCCCCGGAGTCCGCCACGGCTCCGTCGTCGCGCCTGACGGTCGGTGAGACCCCGCCGGGCGGCTCCGGTCCGGCCGCCGGACCGGCCGCCCGCGGAGCCGAGGCCGACGCGGCCGTCCTGCTGCCGACCGGCGACGGGCTCCCGCAGGGCCTCCCCCTGGTCGAGGTCGACGGTGTCTCCAAGGCGTACGGCGGGCGGCCCGTGGTCCGCGAGGTGTCGCTGCGGCTGGCCGCCGGGGAGACGCTCGGCCTGGTCGGCGAGTCCGGCTCCGGCAAGACCACGGTCTCCCGGATCGTCCTCGGCCTGGAGGAGCCCGACAGCGGCGCCGTCCGGCTCGACGGGCAGCCGTGGAGCGGCCTGCCCGAACGCCGGCGCCGCGCCCTGCGCCCGCGGCTCCAGGCCGTCCAGCAGGACCCGCTCTCCTCCTTCGACCCGCGCTGGACCGTCGCCCGGGTGATCGGCGAGGCCCTCGCCCGCACCGGCGTCCCGCGCGGCCGCGCCCGCACCGCGCGCACCACCGAACTCCTCGACCAGGTCGGCCTGTCCGCCGCCCTGCTGGAGCGGCGGCCCACCGAACTCTCCGGCGGCCAGCGCCAGCGCGTCGCCATCGCCCGGGCGCTCGCCCCCGCCCCGCGGATCCTGGTCTGCGACGAGCCGGTCTCCGCGCTCGACGTCTCCGTCCAGGCCCAGATCCTCGACCTGCTCGACGACCTGCGCCGCGACACCGGCCTCGCGATGCTGTTCATCTCCCACGACCTCGGCGTGGTCCAGCACCTCGCCGACCGGGTCGCCGTCATGCAGGACGGCCGGCTGGTCGAGACCGGCGCCGCCGACGAGCTGTTCGCCCGCCCCGCCGCCGACTACACCCGCCGCCTGCTCGCCGCCACCCCGCTGGGAGCGGACGCATGACCGGAGACCTGCTCGCCATCAGCGACCTGCACATCGGCTACGCCGAGAACCGCCGCATCGTCGAGGAGCTGCATCCCGGCGGCGCCGACGACTGGCTGATCGTCGCCGGCGACGTCGCCGAACGCTTCGACGACATCGAGTGGGCCCTGACGACCCTGCGCGGCCGCTTCGCCGAGGTGGTCTGGGCGCCCGGCAACCACGAGCTGTGGACCCTGCCCGACGACCCCGTCCAGCTCCGCGGCGAGGCCCGCTACCGCGCCCTCGTCGAGCTCTGCCGCGGGCTCGGCGTGCACACCCCCGAGGACCCGTACCCCGTCTGGGACGGACCCGGCGGCCCGGTCGCCGTCGCCCCGCTCTTCCTGCTGTACGACTACACCTTCCGCCCGCGCGGCACCGCCACCAAGGCCGAGGCGCTGGCCGCCGCGCACGCCGCCGGCGTGGTCTGCACCGACGAACTGCTGCTCCACCCCGACCCGTACCCCGACCGGGAGAGCTGGTGCCGGGCCCGGCTCGCCGAGACCGACCGCCGTCTCGCCGAGCGCCACCCCGCCCTGCCCACCGTCCTGGTCAACCACTTCCCGCTGCGCCGCGACCCCACCTACGTGCTGCGCCACCCCGAGTTCGCGCTGTGGTGCGGCACCGAGCACACCGCCGACTGGCACCTGCGGCACCGGGCCGCCGCCGTGGTCTACGGCCACCTGCACATCCCGCGCTCCACCGTCGCCGACGGCGTGCCGTTCGAGGAGGTCTCGCTCGGCTACCCGCGCGAGTGGACCCCGCGCGGCGGGCCGGCCGGGCCGCGCCGGATCCTCCCGAGGGGGCGGGCGTGATCGGCCTGATCCTGCCCGGGTCGGTCGCCTGGTCGGAGACCTTCGGCGCCGCCCGGGACACCGCGCTCTTCCCGCAGGAGGAGCGCCTGGCCGCCGAGATGGTGCCCGCCCGGCGCCGCGAGTTCGGCGCGGCCCGGGCCTGCGCCCGGCAGGCGCTCGGCCGGCTCGGCATGCCGCCCGTCCCGATCCTCCCCGGCCCGCGCGGCGAACCCGGCTGGCCGTCCGGCGTGCTCGGCAGCATGACGCACTGCGAGGGCTACCAGGCGGCGGCCGTCGCCCGCTCCGCCGACCTGCCGGTCCTCGGCATCGACGCCGAGCAGCACCGCCCGCTGCCGCGCGGCGTCCTGGCGGCCGTCTCGCTGCCGCAGGAGCGCGGCCGCCTGCACGTGCTGCGCCGCGGCCACCCCGGCATCTACTGGGACCGGGTGCTGTTCTCCACCAAGGAGAGCGTCTTCAAGGCCTGGTACCCGCTGACCCGCCGCCCGCTCGAGTTCGAGGAGGCCGACATCACCCTGACCCCGGACGGTACTTGGCGCGCCCGCCTGCGGCTGCCCGGCGACCCGGACGCGGCCCGCCTCCCGCGCGGCTTCACCGGCCGCTGGCTGGTCGCCGACGGCCTGGTCCTCACCGTCAGCACCGACCTGGCCTGACCCCGGCCCTCCGACCCGCTCCTGCCGGCCGACCGGGAAGAGTACGCTCGGGCCCGTGACCGGGGTGCGGGGAGAGGGGCGGGTGGGCCGGATGGGGGAGCGGCGCCGGAGGGCGGTGGAGCGGCTGAGGCTGCGGCTGCTCGCGGAGATCAACGCGACCGTGCACGGGTCCGACCTGCACCTGGAGCGCTACGACCGGCCGGCCGGCGACCCGGGGCTGTTCGGCCCGGGCAGCGTGGTGTGGCGGGTCCACCAGCACCCGGCCGGGATGCTGGTGGGCGGTTTCGCCGCGCTGCTGCTGCAGTCGCTGCACCCGCTGGCGATGGCCGCGGTCGCCCAGCACTCCGACTACCGCAGCGACCCGACCGGACGGCTGAACCGCACCGCCCGGTTCGTCTCCACCACCACGCTCGGTTCGACCGGTGCCGCCGAGCAGGCGATCGCCGCCGTCCGGCACATCCACACCCGGGTGCGGGGCACCGCGCCGGACGGCCGGCCGTACCGGGCGGACGACCCGGCGCTGCTCACCTGGGTGCACACCGCGGAGGTGGCCTGCTTCCTGATGGGCCACCAGGTGTTCTCGACGACGCCGTTGACCGCCGCCGAGAGCGACCGCTACCTGTCCGAGGTGGCCACCGTCGCCCGGCGGCTCGGCGCGGTCGAGGTGCCGGTCTCGCGGGCCGAGGTGGCGGCGTACCTGGCGCGGGTGCGGCCGGAGTTGGCCGCGATACCGGCGGCGCTGGAGGTGGTGGCGCTGCTGCGCGGCTTCGGGCGGACGCGGCGGGAGCGGGCCGCGGTGCGGGTGCTGACCAACGGCGCGCTCGGCCTGCTGCCCGGCTGGGCGCGGACCGAGCTCGGCGTGCGCCGGCCGTGGCCGGTGCGGCGGCTGGTGGACCGGCCGGTGGCGCGGGCGCTCGGCGCGGTGATGGTGTGGGCGTGCGGGCCGTCGGAGATCCGGGCGGCCGCGTACGCCCGGGCGACCGCCGGGATGTTCGGCGCCGACGTGGTGCTGGTGGACGGGGAGTGACGGCCGGTCAGTCGCCGGGGTTGAGGTAGCGGCGGCCCGCTATCTGCTCGAAGATCAGGTTGGTCCGGGTCTGGGCGACGGCGGGGTGGGTGGTGAGGTGGTCCACCACGAAGTCGCGCAGCGACTCGGGGCCGGAGACGCCGACGTGCAGCAGGTAGTCGTCCGAGCCGGCCATGTGGAAGACCGCGAGGACGCCCGGCAGGTCCGGCGCGGTGGAGCGGAAGCTCTCGTTCTGCTCCCGGGTGTGGGCGCGCAGCCGTACCGAGATCATCGCCTGCAGCGGCAGCCCGATCGCCGCCGGGTCCACCTCGGCCCGGAAGCCGCGGATCACCCCGCGCTCCTGCAGCGCCCGGACGCGGGTCAGGCAGGTCGAGGGGGCGATGCCGACCGCTTCGGCGAGGGCGTTGTTCGGCAGCCGGGCGTTCTCGGCGAGCGCGCGGATGATCGCCCGGTCGACGTCGTCGACGGGCGCGCGGCGGTGCTGCGGATTGTTCGGCACGACCCTCACGATGGCAGGCCGGTCCGACGATCTGCAAGACTGCGCGCCGATTATCCGAACATCATTCGGAAGTACTTCCGTACGGTCGCGGAAAGTTCCATCCTGTCCGCCATGAGCCTGACCGCCGACCTCGCCGCCGCGCCCGCCTGCGACCCAGGACCGGAGCTGGACGGCCGCGACTTCGCGCTGCCCGCCACCGGCCTCGACGACTACGCCCGCCACCGCGCGCTGGACACCGTCGACGAGTACCTCACCCGCAAGCGCCGCCACCTGGTCGGCTACCAGGCCACCCAGGACATGCAGAGCTGCGCGCTCGAACTGGCCCGGTTCATGCCGAACAACATCAACAACCTCGGCGACCCCTTCCAGAGCGGCGGCTACAAGCCGAACACCAAGGTGATCGAGCGCGCCGTCCTCGACTACTACGCGCGGCTGTGGAACGCCAAGGGCCCGCACGACCCCGCCGACCCCGAGTCGTACTGGGGCTACATGCTGTCCATGGGCTCCACCGAGGGCAACATGTACGCGCTGTGGAACGCCCGCGACTACCTCAGCGGCAAGGCGCTGATCACCCCGCCCGCGCCCCCGTACGACGCGCTGCGCTACGTGAACGCCGCCCCCGAGCAGGGCAACCCGCACGCGCACCGCCCGGTCGCCTTCTACTCCGAGGACACCCACTACTCCTTCGCCAAGGCCGTCCGGGTGCTCGCCGTCGAGACCTTCCACGCCGTCGGCCAGGAGCTCTACCCCGGTCAGTGCCCGCTCGCCGGCAGCGGCGGCGTCTGGCCCACCGAGGTGCCCTCCGCCGCCGGTCCCTCCGGCCACTCCTGGGACGGCCCCGGCTCGATCGACCTGGACGCGCTCACCGAGCTGGTCGAGTTCTTCGCCGCCCACGGCCACCCGATCTTCGTCAACCTCAACCTCGGCTCCACCTTCAAGGGCGCCCACGACGACGTCCGCGCCGTCGGCGAGCGGCTGCTGCCCGTCCTGGAGCGGCACGGCCTGGTCGAGCGCGAGGTCCAGTACGGCACCGACCCGCACACCGGCGAACCGCTGGTCGACCGGCGGCGCGGCTTCTGGATCCACGTCGACGGCGCACTCGGCGCGGGCTACGTCCCGTTCGCGCGGCTGGCCGACGCCGACCCCGAGCAGTACGGGTGGCGGCCGGAGGCCCCGCTGCCGGAGTTCGACTTCGGCATCCGCCTGCCCACCCGCGAGCACGGCGAGATCGACCTGGTCTCCTCGATCGCCATGAGCGGCCACAAGTGGCCCGGCGCGCCCTGGCCGTGCGGCATCTACATGACCAAGGTCAAGTACCAGATCTGCCCGCCCTCGCAGCCCGACTACATCGGCGCGCCGGACACCACCTTCGCCGGCTCCCGCAACGGCTTCTCGCCGCTGGTGCTGTGGGACCACCTCTCCCGGCACTCCTACCGCGACCAGGTCCAGCGGATCCGCACCGCGCAGGACCTCGCCGGGTACCTGGAGCTGCGGCTGCACGACCTCGGCGCCGAACTCGGCACCGACCTCTGGGCGGCCCGCACGCCGGGCGCCGTCACCGTGCGCTTCCGCAAGCCCAGCCCCGGGCTGGTGGCGAAGTGGTCGCTGTCCTCGCAGGACGTGCTGATGGTCCCCGGCGACGAGTCCAGCCGCCGCACCTACGTCCACGTCTTCGTGATGCCCTCGGTCGACCGTGCCAAGCTCGACGCCCTCCTCGCCGACCTCGCCGAGGACTACCGCCGCACCGCGGGCTGACGGCTCCGCCTCCGCGCGCCGGGGGGCGCGCGGAGGCGGCGAGGGCGGCGGGCCGTCAGCCGTTGCCGTCAGCCGTTGCGGGCCGCCTCCGGGCCGGTGATCCGCCGCAGCAGCGGCAGGGTGGAGGCGATGATGCCGAGCGCCGCGGCCAGCCCGGCGCCGACCAGCGCCCAGTAGCCCGCGCCGGGCGACATCAGGTCGTAGTGCATCTGCGAGCTCAGGAACAGCTCCGAGGCGGCGAAGGCGGTGCCGATCGCGACCACCGCGACCACCAGCAGCGGCATCGCGCTCTCCAGCGCGACCACGACCCGCAGCAGCCGCAGCGGCGCGCCGGTGAGCCGCAGGATGGCGAACGGCCGCCTGCGGTCCGACAGCCCCGCGACCACGCTCACCGCCAGGCTGCAGCCGGCGATCGGCAGCGTGGTCAGCAGCACCACGTCGGCCAACTGCCGCCAGCCGGCCAGCTCCTGCTGCATCACGGTGCCGAAGTCGCCGACGGTCCGGGCCGCCTGGTGCGGGTAGGCGGTGGTGAGCAGCGTCCGCACCCGTTCCATCGCCGCCGTCGAGCCGTCGGTCGCGACGTAGAGCGTCTGCACCGGCAGCTTCGCCACCGCGTCCGCGGTGATGCCGGCGGCCGGCCACTCCCGGCCCGGGTCGGAGCGCAGGCTGAAGAAGCCGAACGGGTCGACGGCCGCGACCTCCGCCCCGGCCGGGCAGTGCCCCACCATCGGGGTCCTGGCCAGGTCGGCGCAGGCGACCAGCACCGGCGGGTCCGGCCACGGGTCGGCGGGGTTCTTCCCGATGCCGTCCGGGTTGGCGTGCACCACGGCCACGCCCCGCACGCCCGGCGCCGCCGCGAGCCCGCCGAGCAGCGCCGGCTCCACGCCCGCGCCGATCGGACGCTCCCGGGAGTCGCTGACCTCCACCACCGTCCGGGTCAGCGGATCGCCGTCGAGCTCGCCGCGGTTGTGGTTCACGGTGCCGATGATGGAGACCGTCGCCGTGGTCACGAACAGCGCCAGCACCAGGCCGCTGACCGCGCGGAACCCGGCCTTCGGGTCGTCGGCCAGCCGCCGCACCGCGATCAGCGTGGCCGGGCGGCGGGTCCGCCGGGCCACCGCGCGGGCGGTCACCATGGTGAGCCACGGCCCGGCGACCACCAGGCCCAGCATCACCGTCAGGAAACCCGGGAGGTACGCCGCCGCCTGTCCGTTGCCGGTCTCCGGGCGGCGGTCCAGGAAGTACGCCAGCTCGGCCAGGCCCGCGAGCAGCGGGACCAGCCGCCACGCCCCCGGCGGCTTCGGCGTGACCCGGCGGGCCACCCCGAGCGGCGAGACGGTGACCCGGCGCAGCGCGAGGCGGGCCGCGACCGCCGCCGCCACCGGCACGCCGACCAGGACGCCCAGCACCTGCGCGGCGCTCGGTGCCAGGTCGGAGAGGAAGAACCGCTGACCGGTGAGCGCGACGCCGGCGACCAGCGGGCGCAGCGCCGCGAACACGGCGAACCCGACCACCGTCCCGGCCGCCGCGGCCAGCGTGGACTCCACGGCCGAGACCAGCGACACCTGCCGCGGGGTCGCGCCGACCAGGCGCATGGCGGCGTAGCGCTGCTCACGGGTGGCGGCGGAGAGCCGGGTCGCGGTGCCGATGAAGATCAGCACCGGGAAGATCAGCGCGGCGGCGACCACGGAGAGGATCAGCGTCATCGCGTCCCCGCGCACCGTCCGGCTGAAGCAGGCCTCGTCGCAGTGGGCCGGCCTGGCCGTGGCGATCGAGGTGACGGTCCGGGCCAGGGGGGCGCCCTCGACCTCGGCGGGCGTCCGGCCGACCACCGCGATCAGCGCGTCGGGGGAGGGCAGGGCGGCGTCGCCGATCGTCCCGGCGAGCCGGCCCGGGAAGCGGTCGCCCAGCCGGTCGGCCGGGGTGGAGCGGATCAGCTCGGCCAGGGCCGGCGAGGCGTAGTACTCGCCGGGCGCCGGCAGCCGGGTGAGACCGGGCGGCACGGGCGAGGACGGGCCGGTGGCGGCGACGTCCACCGCGGTGATCTCCCGCCCGGCGTAGTAGTCGCCGTGCGGCCGCCACCACAGCGGGTCGCCCGTGGCCGGATCGGCGCGGTCCGCGGCGCCGGTGTCGAGCCACACCTGCCGCCGGTTCGCACCCTCCACGGCGTTCATCGCGGAGAACGTGGACACCAGCAGCCCCACCCCGACGGCCACCGCGGCGGCGATCATCACCAGCCGGCCGACCGCCTGCCGGCCGCCGCTCACCGCCAGGCGCAGCGCGAAGGCGATCACGAGGCGATCCGTCCGTTCGACAGGGAGCTCGCCCGGCCGTCCCGGACCACGGCCTCGCGGTCCGCGTACGCGGCGACCCGCGGCTCGTGCGTGACCAGCACCACCGTGGTGCCCTCCGCGCGGGCCGAGGCCACCATCAGGTCCATCACCTGCTCGCCCGTCAGCGAGTCCAGCGCGCCGGTCGGCTCGTCCGCGAACAGCACTCGCGGGCGGGCCACCAGGCCCCGGGCCAGCGCCACCCGCTGCGCCTGACCGCCCGAGAGCTCGCCGGAGCGCCGCCCCTCCAGCCCGTCGAGACCCAGCCGGCCGAACCACGGCCGGGCCTGCGCCAGCGCGGCCCGGCGGCGGGTGCCGGAGAGCAGCAGCGGCAGGGCGACGTTCTCCTCCGCGGTCAACTCGGGGACGAGCTGGCCGAACTGGAAGACGAAGCCGAAGGCGTCCCGGCGCAGCGCCGAACGCTCGGTCTCCGCCATGGCGTCGATCCGCCGGCCGTCGAAGAGCACCTCGCCCGCGTCCGGGGTGAGGATGCCGGCCAGGCAGTGCAGCAGGGTGGACTTGCCCGAACCGCTCGGCCCCATGATCGCCAGCACCTCGCCGGCCTCCACCGACAGGTCCGCCCCGCGCAGGGCCGGGGTCTCGCCGAACGAGAGCGCCAGGCCGCGGGCCTCCAGCAGCGCGCTCACGGGCGCACCTCCTCGGCGAGGGCGTCCAGCCGGGCCGTCGTCAGGTCGATCCACCGCAGGTCCGCCTCCAGGTGGAACAGGCCGTGGTCGGCGAGCAGCGCGTCCACCAGCGGGCCGGTGCGGCGCAGCTCGGTCAGCTCGCGCATCCGCCGCATGTGCGCGGCGCGCTGGGTGTCCAGGTACCGCTCCGCGTCCCGGCCCAGCATCAGCGCGAGCACCACCTTGGTGAACAGCAGCGTCTGCAGGTTGGGCTCCGGTGCCACCGGCTCGGTCAGCCACGTCTCGAACTCCGTCGCCCCCGCGTCGGTGATGACGTACCGCTTCCGCTCCGGCCCGTCCCCGGGCTCCGCCTCGCCCGCCACCACCTTCCCGTCCCGCGCCAACCGCCCGAGCGTGGCGTACACCTGCCCGTACGGGAGCGGTTTGCCCCGCCCGAAGAAGGCGTCGTAGTCGCGCTTCAGGTCGTAGCCGTGGCTCGGCTCCCGCTCCAGCAGCCCCAACAGGGTCAAAGGAACACTCATGAGAGGACCATACATCACGGATATACTCCGAGTGTATAGCTGCAGTGAGTACGGCGTCGGCCCGCACCGGCGAGGTCGGCGGTGACCGGTGGGGGCGCCCACTTGGTACGGTGCAGGTCCACGCCGTACAGCCCCACCCGGCGCTGACCGGCGACAACGACCTGCCTGACGACTCCGACCCAGCTAAGGACCCCGCCGTGCCCCTGGTCTCCGTGGTGATGCCGGTACACAACTCGGCCGCCACCCTCGGCGCATCGGTGCGCTCCGTCCTCGCGCAGACCCACGCCGACGTGGAACTGCTCGTCACCGACGACGCGTCCAGCGACGGCTCCATGGACCTGCTGCAGGACCTGGCCCGCCAGGACGAGCGCGTCCGCCCGCAGGCCGCGCCCCAGCAGGGCGGCGCGGCCAAGGCCCGCAACCTCGCCCTGGCGCGGGCGCGGGGAGAGTACGTGGCCTTCCTGGACAGCGACGACATGTGGCTTCCGGAGAAGACCGAACGGCAGCTCGCGTTCGCCGCCGCCAGCGACGCGCCGCTGACCTTCACCTCCTACTACAAGGTCGACGGCGACTACGTCGGCGAGGCCCGCGACTTCACGCCGAACGGGCGGGTGGTCACGGCACGGGAGCGCGTGACCTACCGGGACATGCTGGTCCAGGACCACATCGGCGCCCTGACCGCGATGTACGACCGGTCCGCGCTCGGCACCCGGCTGATGCCGGACATGCCCAAGCGCCAGGACTACGCCCTGTGGCTGAGCATCATGCGGGACGGCCACCCCGCCCGAGGCCTGCGGGAACCCCTGGCGGTCTACCGGGCCGGCCGGGCCGGGTCGCTGTCCTCGAACAAGCTGTCGCTGGTCGAGCACAACTGGGCGCTCTACCGCCGGCACGAGCGGCTGTCGCTGGTCCGCTCGACGCTGGCCCTGGCCGGAGCGACCGTGCACTCGGTCCGCAAGGCCCGCATCTAGTGCCGCATCAGCCAACGTTCGCCCTCTTGTGACGAGTCGCCCGGATGCTGCGGACAGCGGCTCGGGGCGGTCAGAATGGTCGCGTGGCCGA
>NZ_JBICYJ010000080.1:0-23094 GCF_043200835.1 Kitasatospora sp. NPDC048365 | reverse complement strand
ACCCCCGACGAGAGCATCACCACAGCCCTGACCGCCTAGCCTGAAACCGGATCACCGAGTGGCCGTCGATACACCACTCCAGCGGACGTGACCCGCTCCTCCAGTCGTACCAGCACCGCGCCCAGGGTCAGGTCTCCGCTGGTCATGCGCCGCGCCAGGACGGGGTCGCGCCGCCGATCAGCCGACGGGTCATCACATCGCTTATCGCCCAGTACACCCGGGACTCGGCCGAGGCGGGGCGGTGCTCGTAGTCGCGTACCAGTCGCCAGTGCAGCATCAAGATCCCGTTCGTCTGCTCCACCCGCCACCTGATCGGCTGCGGGACGAACCCATATGTGTAGAAGTAGTACTTCACCGCCCCGGCAGGCGGAAGGTCGTGCGGGAGGTAATCCCGCTGGCAGCCCGTCCGGGACTGGTAGAGCAGCGCGTTGACGATCTCCCGCGCAGCCACCTCAGCACGGTGCCGGCCCGGCGGCCTGCCGCAGACGGCAAGGTCACACAATCAGGCGCCGACAGAACGGACAACACCTCTCATTCCGCCCTCTGGTTGGCCCGCGACAGTACGCCATTGAGTCGTGCCGTCAGGAAGCGCGCAGTTGAGGGTGACTGCCGCTACTGACACATGCTTCAGCTGTCCTTGGACGGCTGCTTCGCTCTCCTGATGCTGTCTGATGTCGTCGAGGCTGTGGGCCCGTGCGGGGCAGTCTCGCTTGTGCGCTCGCCATCGGTCGCAATGGAAGTAGGCCGTAAGGAGTACGCCGGCGGTGCGGGGAGCCTGCAGGTAGCCGTCGACGAGTTGGTCGGCCAGGGCGGTCTTCAGTTGGCTGTTCCAGCAGCCCTTGCATTCGATGACCACCTTGATGGGGTCGTCTCCCGTTCCCGGCGCGGCCGGAGCCTCGATCTGGATGTCGGTTCGCAGTCCTGGGAATCCGGGTCTGAGGACTTGGACCTCGCGGTTGATCACGACGCGGTGGCCGCCGATGTCTTGGAGGAGGAAGGTCGCGACGATGTCGCTGAAGTCTTCCTCCCAGCAGGGCCACCAGTCCGCGTCGTGGACGGTGTAGCGGTCCCGGTTCCAGAGTGCGACTACCAGTCCGTTGGGTCGGTGGATGGCCTGCTGAAATCGGCCGAGAGAGTCGACGACGATGTCCAGCAGCTGCCGGTGGTCTCGCACTACTCGGAGGTCGGTGTGGGCTGCGAGGGCCAGTAGCTGGTCCGGCGGAACGGGTTGGATGTTGCGTGCTGCTGCGGTGCGAGCGGTCGTTCCGGCCAGGACACGCAGTCGCCGGAGTTCGGGGAACTGCGAAGCGAGGCAGCGGAGTTCGGTCGCGGCTTGCTCTGTGTTGCGGTTGGCGAGGATCTGCGGAAGGGATCGGGTCATCTCGAGGATCCGGTCGTCGGCGGTGACGATTCCGGCCTGGTCTGGCTGGTGGGTTGCCGCGTCACCGCCGCTGTGGTTGGCGATGAGGCGGTAGAGGTCGGCGACCTCGCTTTCCGGGAGGTTGTTGATGGCCGTGGGCCAGCTGCCGGGCAGGTTGGGCACACTGCCCAGGCCCTCGAGGAACCTCTGAAGGACGTCCCTGTCGTCGAGGGGTGCGCGGATTGAGGTCCAGTGCATGGGCAGGCGGTCGCTGTGCAGCATGGCTGTGGCCGCGATGGTCCAGCGGACGCGCTCGTCGGAGTTCGGCTCTTGTGTGGTGGGGTCGGTCTGGAGAGTGTCGGCAAGCGCGGTGAGTGCGCCTTCGTCACCGACGCCAGCCAGTTCGTCGACGACGGCCCGCCACTGTTCGGGGCGGCGTCCGGGAACGCTGGCCCACGCCAGGAGAGCGGAACGCGTCTGCTCGTTCGCCGTCGCGGCGAGTGAGTGGGAAATGTCGCAAACGGTGGAGTCGTGAACGGTGTCGAGGACATCGGCCAAGAGTTCCGGTAGCGCTTCTCCCGCCCGCTGGGCGCACGCCGGCAGGAAGCGTTGTCGGAGCTCCAGCGCACCTGAGTGGTAGGTATGGGTTGCGGCCAGGGCAACAGCCCAGCCAGCCAGCTTGGGCCGGTCTTGGACCTCCGGGGGTAGTTCGTCGAGGAAGGCGAAGGCGGTCAGCTCCAGTGCGTTCTCGAATCCGCTTGGTGGTCGGTGGGCTCGACTCAGTGCTGGAACGGTACGCATGAGGTGCAGGGCGGCCTGGCCGACCAGGTCGGAGAGCTCGGATCCGGGCGCTGGGCGGGAGGGTGCCAGAGCAGCGAGGGTCAGGAGTGGCTCGGTGGTGTGGAAAGGGTCGCCGTCGGCGGTGCGGAGCATGTGGTTGACAACGTCCGCCCATCGCGCGCGAACGGTGTCGGGTTCTGCGGCCATGACGGCGGCCAGGGCTTCTCGCAGTGCGCATTCGCTGTAGGTGTTTCGCTTCCGTTCGGCTTCTGCGGCCTGACGACGCTTGCGCTCGTATGGGTTCTCGGCGGGCTGGGTGTCCCAGTGTGCCGTGGCCTCGCGCAGGGTCGGGTGGGCAGCGCGGGCCGCTTCGCAGCGTGCCAAGGTCTCGGGATCGTCCGGCTTG
This sequence comes from Kitasatospora sp. NPDC048365, assembly GCF_043200835.1. Lineage (NCBI taxonomy): Bacteria > Bacillati > Actinomycetota > Actinomycetes > Kitasatosporales > Streptomycetaceae > Kitasatospora > Kitasatospora sp. NPDC048365. The sequence continues at coordinate 20,548 of NZ_JBICYJ010000080.1, read as the reverse complement.
GAGAAGCGGAAGACGATGGCGGCGTCTTGTGGGTCGACTGGTTCGAGCAGATTCCAGTTTTCGGCCCAGTAGAGGAGGTCTGATTGGGAGAGGATCGCGCCGCCTCGGAGGCTGGACTGGAGCATCAGGACGTGCTTGATGTCCTGGTTGATCAGCAGGTGGCGAAGCAGGCGACGGCGCACACGGTCTGCGGCGACGAGTGCTTTGGCGAGGTCTTCGCGGGCGGCTCGGGTGTCGCCACCGAAGAGGTTCGTCGAAGTGGTGGCGATCCCTGTCATGGCCTGTGCCACCTCGGTGATGAGGGCGTCGCCGTCGTCTGCCTGGCCCGCCAGGGCGACGGCCTGAGCGAGGACCGCTACCGCGAGGGCGGGGCTGCCTTGGGCGGCCGGCTGCCAGAGCACGCTGTTGGCCCACGCCACCGCTTCGGAGATCTCAGCAGGGGCGATGTGTTCCGGGATCTCGCGGCGGAGCATGTAGGCGGTGCCGATGTAGTCGGGATCCGGGTCGCGGACTTTCTCGAGGAGCTGCGTCAGGGTGAGGTGGTTCGGTCGGAGCCGGTGGAGTGCCGTCGCTACGACCTCGGCGGATTCGTCGTCTCCCAGGTGCTGCAGGCGTCGTACGTATTGGTCGCTGAGATCAGCGACTCCTGCAATGGCGGCACTGCGGATCTCGGAGTGGAGCGCTGTGTCCTCCGCGAGGGTCAGGAGCGCGTCGGAAAGACCAGGGCAGGGACATGCTCGAGCGATGCGGACCACCTCGAAGAGCAGGTTCGGCTCGGTATCGCTTCGCAGGTATGGGCGGAGCTGGGCTGCCAGGTCCGGGTGGTCGAGCCGGCGTAGGGCGGCAAAGCCCAGTTGTGTGGTGTCGTCGCGTTGGAGAAGGTCCAGCAGAGCACCAACGACGCGGGCCCGGTCGTGCGCTGGCCGGCTGGGCAGGTCCGCGAGGAGCAGGACCAGGGGGTCGTCTCGGAGGAGGTCTTCGAACGTTGTGGAGTCGTGCGCGCTGTTCCAGGCCGCTACTGCCTGGTGGGCGGGGATGACGTGGCGGGATTGGCCGTCGCCGATCCACAGGAGCTCTCGCTGCACAGCAGCATGCACGGAGTGGGCCTTCAGGAACTCGGCGGCCAGGAACTCCTGGTAGCTCCTGTGGGAGAAGGCCCACCGGTAGTTGCCCTCGAGGGGGACGAGGAGGCTCGACTCGGTCAGTTGGCTGAGCTCGTTCATCGAGCACGCGACGGGGGATCCGAGGTGGCCTGGTTCATCGCCCGATTCCACCGAAGAGACTGCCAGGTCGCGCTGGCCCGCTTCGTGTGCGTGAGGCGGGTTGTCGGACAGAGCGGTGTATGCGCCGAACTGCATCGCTGCGGCGACCCGTGCGGCCACGGCCAGCAGATGCTCGGGAGTGGCCTGGGACCGTCTCCGCTCGGCGTCCTTCGGCCGTCGCGTTTCGGTGCAGAGGTGAAGACAGGCGTCCCGGTACGCCTCCGCTGCCGTAGCAGGCAGCCGTCCCTTGTCCTTGTAGCCGGTGAGGAGCTGGCTGAGCGTCAATGGGTTGGTCGCAAGCGCGACGAGATCCCGCTCCTGCACCATTCTGGTGAAACTGTCGGCGTCGTGAACCTCCATGGCGCGGGCCGCAAGGGTGACGTCCTCTCGTGACAGCGGCACCAGCCCGACCGTCTGGACCTGGGTGTCGGACCAGAACTTGCCGAGCTCACGGTCCAGGCCATCCGGCCAGCGGGCGGTTCGGCAACTGATCCGCAGCCGCAGTCCGTCCCTCTCGCCCTCCGACAGGCTCTGGATCTGATCGATGATCAGATGGTCCAGGTCGGCCAGCCCGTCGATTCCCTCGTCGAGACCGTCGAGGAACACGTGCCACAGGCCCGGGGTCGATGGCGCTTCGAACGCCTCGGCCAGCTTAGCGCTCGCGCGTCTGGCACTCGTGCCGCACGTGCCGAGAGCGAGCAGTGCGGCCGGGCGTCCTGCGGCTTCGAGGTCCGACAGTTCCTCTGCGAGGGCGTAGGACTTGCCCATTCCCCATTCGCCGCGCAGCACCAGCACGGGCACGTCGCGCAGGTCCGCCAGCGGTGTCCCCAGCGCTGTGCTGGCGAACAACGAGGAGGCTGGCCAACCGAAGCGGTCAGGCGCCGGGGATTCCCCCAACGCCATGACCCGACGCTTCCACGAGAGTGGCTGCCATTGCGCCACGCCGCACCTCCACCCGCCGGACAGCCCAGGTCCTCATCCAAGCACCTCGGCGGTCCCCGCCGTCGGCCGGTGGCCGAAGCGTCGCCTCGACAGCTTGCGTGTCGGCCGGTGGGCACGAGGCCCGCCTACGCGGCCCTGTGGAGCGGGGTTGGACCGAAGACGGACTCGAAGGGGCGGGCAAAGTGCGTGCTGATCAGGAAGTAGGAGCCGCCGGGGTGTTCGTCACCGTGGTCGCTGTGGTGGGCGATGTCGGAGGGGGTGAGGACGCGGAGGTCGCCGAAGACGTAGTACAGCGGCACGGGGGCGTTGAGGCCCGTGAACTGGAGGCCGGCCTGGACGCTCGCGCGAGACACGGCGTAGCGGTTGCTGGTGGTGCTGTGGAGGGAGGTTTTGGCGTCGATGCAGACGATGCGGTTGCCGTTGGCGGCGATCATGTCGGGGAGTTGGCGCAGGGGTGAGTTGGTGAGGCGGAGGGCGTTCTGGATCGCGGTGGGGTAGGTGCCTTGGCCGAAGGGATGGACGGTCCAGCCGCGGTGCCGGAGTTCGCGAGCGACTCGCTGTTCGTGCTGGTCGCCGATTTCCTTGCGGGTGGTCCAGTCGGTCATGCGGGTCTCCCCCATCAACACGCTCCCGTGGTACCTAAACTGACGCTTCCGCACTACTACGGTACCCACTATGCTGCCCCCATGACGGCATACGTTGACCCACGTTTTCGTCCCACGCTTTGGCCGGGGACCGTCGTCCCCACCCCGCCCCTGAGGCCGTTCAAGGCCGTCGAGGTCCGCAGCGACTGGATCCTGTGGCAGCCGGCCCCCTCCTACGGCCACGAACTCGTCGAGTTGCCTGCGGACTTCTACCTGCGGGAGCTGGCGTCGGCGACGGCAGACGACCTGGACGCGGTCGGCGAGCTGTTCAGCTCCTACGGGATGCTCTTCGACCTGGACGGCGCAGATCTCAACCTCTCGGACTACGACGAGCCCGAACGGCAGGAGATCCTCGAGATGACCACGCGCGCGGCGCCCGACGAGCCGCGGCTGATCGGTGTCCATCGCGACCTGGTCGAGGTCCACCTGCAGACGGTCCAGGAATCGGTGGCCACCTGGTTGGCCTGCCAGCGCGAAGGCGGACTCGAGGAACTGGTCGAGCCCGAGGTGACCGACGAGACGCTGGCGTCCTTCCACGCACAGAATCCGGACAGCCCCCCGTGGCCGGAGTCCCTGGATCAGCTGCGGGAGGTCCTTATCGACGTTCGCCTGAGCGCCTTCAGCTCGGCGCTGGAGTCCGCACTCGGTCGGTTCAGCATCGGTGTCCGCGGTCTGGCCGAACGGCACCCGACGGTCTACTCCGTGGCCTTCCTGCAGCTCTACAACCACCTCGCCGAGGGCTCATTCGTCCGCCGGTGCGGCAACGCGAACTGCGGCCGCAACTTCGTGCGCCAGCGCGGCCGCGCCGAGTACGGACAGCACCGGACCAGCGGCGTGAAGTACTGCTCCCGCGAATGCGCCCGCGCCCAGGCCCAGCGCGAACTCCGGCGCCGGCGCCGGGGCGAGAACGTCCCCCGCTGACCTGCGCCGCACACATGCCCGGTTGCGCGGTCAGGTCCTGGACGCGTACCGGGCGTGCTTGTCGGGCCTCGCCGGCCGGGCGGGGACGCAGGAGGACGGCATGCGGGCGGCGAGAGCCGCGGGTCATCGCCGCTTGGGCTCGTACGGGCTCCAGCCGCGCAGGAAGGGGCGCAGGCTCTCGGGGGTGATCGCCGGGTCGGCCGGGGTTCGCGGGTGGGTGGGGATCGGGTCGATGCTGTCGGCGTGGGCACACGCCCAGGCGACCCATTCGAGTACTGCGCGCGCTTCCGGGTCGGGCGCCGGTGCCTGGGCGAGGTGCTGTCGGAGGGCGTCGCAGTAGGCACGCACGCGTACGGCTTCGTGCCATGCGTCGACCTGTTCGCGCAGGCGGTCGAGGCGGTGCGAGTGGACGAGGTCGTGGCGGGCTCGGTCCATGGCAGCATGCCAGGCGAGCTTTGTCTCGAGTTCCTGCCGCTCGTGAGCGAGGCGCTGGTCGCGGGCGGCGTCCGCGCGCTGCTGGATCTCTCGCAGGACCTGGGGAAGCCTGTCCTCGAGCCTCCAACGCCGCCGGTCTCCCCACTGGTACCGGCGTCCTCGCTGCGCCCAGTCGTAGGACAGGCTGATGTCGAGTTTGTGCGAGGGCGCGCGGGTGTGCTCGGTGACGCGCTGCCATGCGTACTCGACGCTGTCCAGGTCGGGAACCTCCACAGTGCTCTCGGTCAGGACGATGGGGAACTCGCTGCCCAAGGATGCGATCACCAGGGTCTGGCGTTCCTCCGCCGCCGGGGCGACCGTCATCCCTTGCTGTTCGGCCGCGGTGGCCAGCGCGTGGAGGATGCGCAGGGCCCGGGCCCGGCAGTCGGCGCACACCTGCAGCGGGCAGTCGCGCACCGTTGCGTGAACTGCTTCGGCCGGCAGGGCGTCGGGCACCGGGATCGGGGTGGGGCGCTCGGCCGCCCCAGAAGGTCGCTGACCGTCGAGGAGCTGGATGACGACGTCTCCCCGGTCGCGTCCGGTGAACGACAGCCTGCGCCCCGGCGGCAATGCGCCACCTGCCCTCGCACTGTGCACGACACGGCGCAGCCGGGCCCGCTCGTCCGGTGCCGGGTCGGGCACGCGCAGCGTGCCGCCTGCCTGCTCGAGATCCGCGATCAGTCGCGCGGCTTCCTGAGCTGTCGTGGTCTCTGCGGCGTCGGTCGTTGGGCCGGCGGTCGGCGCGTTGGCGGGGTCTGCGGCCGGCGATGGTGTGGGGGTCGGGTCGTTCGCGCGGCTCACATGCTCGCGCCCTGCGAGTGTCGCGGAGGCCGTCCAGCCGCCGCCCTCCCACTGGGTTGTCACGAGTCCTCTTCTGCGCAGCGCGTAGACGCTGTTGGCCAGGTGCGAGTCGGTGGAGGTGACGGGTTCTCCCGGCTCGCAGATGCGGCGCAGCACGGTGAGCTGTCGGTCGTTCAGGCCCTGGGTCAAGGGTCGCCTCGCAGAAGGTGGGGCGGACAGGGATTGTGGGTCAGTGCCGGTGGTCGGCGGCGTTGCGCAGGGATTCGAGTGGAACACCGAGCCGTCGTGTGAGGTCGTCGGCTTTGCGGTTCTCTCCTGCGGTGTGGAGTGCTGTGATGGCCTCTTCCGTGAGCTTGCCGATGCGGATCACCTCGGCGCGCAGTGCCTGGAGTTCGTCCAGTCGGGCGGTGGCGTCGGTGCCGCACCACTGGCGGGCGAGGTCGCGGCCTGGCTGGTACTTCTGGTCGACTTCGTCGCAGATCTCCGGGCTGATGTGCGTGCCTCCGCCCTTGCCCCGGCCGCGGTAGTAGCGGCCGTAGAGCGCGTCGTGCTGTGCCTGTTTCTCCTGTTCCGCGAGGACAGCCAGCAGGGGTGCGGCGTGAGCTGCTGCGATGCGCTCGGCGACGGCGAGGGTGGTCGGCCAGGGAGCGTTCAGTGTGCCGTCGTCATCGGTGAAGGTGCGCGGGTCGGAGGTGAAGAGGTCCTGCGGGACCTGCAGCATCGAGGCGAGGGCCGGCACGTCGTGGATGTAGAGCACTCCCCGCTCGCGGGTGTTCCAGCCCATGGAGACCGTCTCGGTCACCGGGCAGGTGTCGAAGACCAGGCTCGCTGCCACGAAGTCCGTGTCCTGGTCGTCCTCGGGCCCGTCGCTGATCAGCGCGTCCCATCGGTCCTGCCGGTGAAGCCAGGCGTCCTTCTCCTCCCAGGGCACGCGCAGCCGCGCCTTGGGCACCCATTCCTCGCGGCCTTCCGCCTCGTCGGCGACGAAGCGCACCTTCACTCGAACGGGCCGCTGGGTGCCGACCTTCAGCACCTCGACCTCGTTGACAGGCCCCTTGTACGGCGCAACGCGGTGCGCCCACCGCTCACCTCGCTCCACCAGACACTCCGCTCTACAAGCTGCCGACTGGGCACTCGCCTCGCTCGTCCCGGCGCCACCGGCCTACTCCGGCCTACCGACGGTTCATGACCACGATTCGACAGCCCCCGAGGCACAGCCCTGGTCGGATGGCCGTCGACTGGCATCCTGTCAGCAAGACGCGGCCACAGCTGGGGAGAAGCTAACGGCGGCGAGGAGCCCGGCTGTCACGGAGTCACCGCGGGCGGCCAGGCGCCGACGGAAGTCTTCGGCCAGCTGCCGGTGCCCGCTGTGCTCGAGGTCGAGCATCACCAGGAGCATTGCGTCGAGGTCTCCGCCGCTGGCTGCCTGGTGGAGCAGTGTACGGCGCTCGTCCTCGTCCGCTTCGTCGGCGACGGTGGCAAAGGCTACGGCGGCGAGCGGCTCGCCGGCTCGCGCGGCGGCGCCGAGCAGGTTCTTGGCTTCCTGGGTCTGTCCCAGTTCTCTGAGTACGAGGCCGAGGTGGAGGCCTACGTCGGTCGCGTCCGTGTTCACGGCTCGGCGCAGGTGCGCTTCGGCGTCGTGCCAGCGCTGCTCGGCCGCCAGGTGGCGTCCCAGGTAGTAGTGGGCGATGGGCAGGCCCGCTCGGAGGGCTTGCCGGTAGGCGTGCTCGGCCTGGTCCGGCTGGTCGTTGTCGGCGTGGAGGTTGCCGAGGTTGATCCAGGCCCGGGCGTCGCCGTGCTCGATCAGCTGCTGGTATGCCTGCACGGCTTCGTCGCGGCGCAGGCGTTTGAGGAGGTTGGCGAGGTCCAGCTGCGCTTCCAGGTCGCCGAGGTCGATGGCCTGGCGGAGTGCCGCCTCTGCGGCGCGAGTCTTCCCGCTGCCAGCAAGGATCCGGCCCAGGTTCGCCAGCGCGTCCCTGTCGCCAGTCGAGGCGGCCTGCCGGTACGCGTGGATGGCCTGCCGGATCTTGCCCCGGTCGGCGAGCAGGACACCCAGGTTGAACCACGCGTTGCGGGCCCCGGCCCGGGCAGCACGCCGGAAAAGGCGCTCGGCTTCATCGAGACGCCCTCGCTCGACCAGGAGTTGCGCCAGGTCAGCGAGGCTGTCGGTGTCGCCGAGCGCATGCGCCTCGCGGCACGCCGTCTCGGCTTCGTCCAGGCGGTCGAGCTCGCTCAGGGCCAATGCGGTGAGGCGCCGGGCGAAGGCATCCATAGGATCGGCGTGCTCGCCCAAGAAGTGGAGGGCTTCCTCGCACCGGTCGTCCCGGATCAGGGTTGCGGCCTGGTGCCACAACACCTGGGTAAGACCGGCCTCGCGCAGGATCCGCCACAGCCTGGCGGCGATCAATGGCTCTTCACGCTGTGCGTTGGATGCCACCGCCCAGGCCGTGCTCATGTCCCGGGCGGCGCCGAGCGCTTCGAACCACACGAACGGGTGGACGGGTTCCGGCGGCTGGGCCGCAGCATCGCCGAGAAGGCCGGCGAAGGGCCGGCGCGCCCCGCCCGCTGTGGGCTGGAGCAGGCTCGTCATTCCGACCCGGCTGCCGTCGGCCCAGGCGAACGCCTCCTCCAGCGGTTCGGGGCGCAGCAGGGCGCCGCCGGCGTCGGCGAGGTAGTAGCGGTGGGTCCGGGTGAGCAGGTCGTCCGGCAGCGGGCCTCGCAGGCCGGTGCGGGCCAGGTCGAGGGCGCCGCGGACGAGGGCGGCTCCTCGGGGGTTTCCGCCGACGCGCCGGGCCGCTTGCCACGCTGCCCACAGGGCGGGACCGGCGGCAAGGAACTCGCCGACCCCGCGGTGGGTGCACTGCTCGGCTGCGGACCGGACGCGCGGATCGGCCGAGGCTCGGGCGCGCTGCATCTCGGTGGGGCTCCAGGCCCGGTCGAGGAAGACGATCGAGGCCTGGTCCACGACCGCGGCGGAAAGCACCGCGCCAGCGTGCCCAACCACGGCGGGGTGGGGGGCGGTTGGTGGTGGGAGGTGCTGGGCGTGGACGGTGGCGAGGACCGGGATGCGCCAGCGCCGCAGTTCGGCGACAAGGCCCTGCAGCCGGTCGTGGTGTTCGAGACCGTCCAGCCACAGCAGGCGGGGCTCGGGGCAGTGCATCACGGCCGTGATCGCCGCCTGCAACCCGTCGTAGGGAACCTGGCACACGAGGTGGTCGGGCAGTGCGCGGCGGGCGGCCTCGAGAGCGAGGCGGGACTTCCCGCACCCCGTGTCACCGGCGACCAGCACCATGCCGCCCTGGGCACCGGCCCTCGCCAGTTGGTCGGTGAGGTGCTGATCGAGGTCGCGCGGCACGTAGGCGGGCACGGTGTCGCCGTCGTGCTCCCAGCTGGGTCGCACACCGGCAGCCAGGGCGTCCAGTTCCGCCACGGTCTGCCACGACCGCCAGGCCGCCGGTGCCGGGCGGTGACCCGCGGCCAGGCCCGTGGCCGGTCGCAGGTTATGCCAGTAGCCCGCAGGCGACAGATGGTTCCGCTTCCAGCTCTCGAGCAGCTCCACCGGGTAGGCATCGGCGTCGACCCCATCGATCACCTTGTGGTGCGGCGGGCAGAGCAGCAGCAGGTTCTCGGGGCCGTCCAGCTGTTCACGGGTCCAGGAGGAGTCGTGGCGCTTACCTCCTGGGCGTTGCGCGCGGATGTGCGCAATCACCGCGTCAAGGACCCACTCCCCATTCACCCGCATGGTCATGGGACGGCCACAGTCCGGCCAGTGGCACCTCGCGCCGATCAGTTCCAGGAGCTCGCCTTCGGTGAGAGTCTGCCTCCACCTCGCCACCCGCCAACCCCCGCTCCCCCGCCCAACCCGCGTCGCCGACGCTACCCGGCGACACCCAGTCAGACACCTGACCCAATTGCTTCGACCAACCGGCCGTCGCCTTTGCCCGTGAGCCGACAACACTGCGTCAGGCATTGAGTGCCAGTTGACTGGTTCTGAGCGTCCGGTTGGTCCTACAGGTTCCCCGGGACCGGCGCCGGCCTTCGGGGTGAGAGCTCACTTCCTCCTGCCTCGTCAGGTTTACAGGGCTTCGGAGGCCCCGGGCCCGCGCCTCCAGCGGACAGAACGCGCGCGCAGGACGATGCAAGTGTCGGTGTGCGGGCTCACTGGACGGCTATGCCGGCCCCGCCGACCAGGCAGAATCCTCGCCGTGGCTCACCCGCTCGCGAGAGAAGGCCTCTCCTCTGGCCCTCGCCGGGCCTGCGGCCTCAACACTCATCCCCGAGGATGCAACGGGGCATCTGCCGGAAGGACGTCAGTACCTCGGTTGGGGTGTCGAGGAGTTGCCCAGGGACGGAACACTCCGCCGCAGGCCCGCGTAACCCTCCCAATAGAGTGACGTTACATGGGGCAGGCTGCTTTGATGGTGCGAGCATCGGGCATCTCTATAGCGGTGCGTCAGTGCGAGGCATGCCGGACAGGCATTGCCGAGCCAAGGGCTCCGGCGGGGAGGGAACAGACAGTCGTGATCCCCAAGACGACTGCCGCGCCAGCTGTCCCGCCCCGCTCTCGACTGGCAGATCTGCGCGTGCCCGCACTCACCGACAGCGCCCGCACACAGCTCACGCCCCGCTGCGTCAAGGGCCCGACACGCGAGTCCAGACGGCATTCCTGCTGGTCGGACGGCCTGGTCCCTGCTCCCGTGATCGTTGCGACGTCGCGTGCTGCACTATCGCGGCTGTCACCGGCCACCTCTATCCTTGAGGGCATGGAGAGCAGCCGTAGACTGAAATTTCGGCGCTTGGATGCCGGCGTCAGGGCTGCTGGATGAAGGCGGGAGAAGATTTTTTGAGGACAGTGTCCGCGCCGCTACAGGGGGCGCAGGTGTGGGCACAGGGACGCGGAAGGCTTGGAGGTGACGCGTGTGGAGAATGAGACGGCGACGTTTGACGGCCACGCACTGAGCAGCCTCCTTCTTCGCCATGAGGTCACTCCATCCATCCTGGAAGAGCTCTTCGGATCGCCTGGGATCGGCGATGAGCTCATGCGCGGGGAACGCTTGCCGTCCCCACCGGAGGCCTCTCTTCTCGGGGCGCTGCTTGGTGTGGACCCCACCGTTCTGACCGGCACACGGAAGCCTTCGCTCGGTGTGAGCCTGCGCTTGGGAACAGCGGAGGTCGAGAACGATGTGGTGGAGCCAGTCGCCCACGCCATGAGGCTTCTCGCTGCCGATCGACTTGCTGAGGACTGGGGCTTCGGCACGTCTACCGTGGACCTCTCGGGCTTCCCCGTGTCAAGAAAGCGGTACAAGCCGAAGGAGGACGGCGGCACGACAGCCGCTCGGCTGCGCGCTCGCCTCGACTTGGACCCGCTCGATCCGATCGAGGACCTAACAGGACTCGTCGAGAGCCTGGGTTGTCTGGTGGAGTACCGGCCATTGCCGCGAAATGTGCATGGAATTTCCGTGCCGGAGATTCGGGGCAGCCGAAAAGTTTGGGTTGTGCTGGTTAACTCTGACGACTACTGGACACGTCAGAGGTTTACCCTGGCACACGAGCTGAGCCACATTGTCTATCAGGACAGCGGGCAGTTCATCGTCGACCGTGCGCAGAATTCAGACGCCCTTCCGGAAATTATCGCAGATTCTTTCGCTCGACATTTTCTGCTTCCGGACGAGGCGCTGGAAGAAATGCTTGACCAGCATGGCTCCTCGCTGAATCTATCGGACACGAACCGGCTTGTGGCGGACCTTGTCCTTACCTATGGGATAAGTCGCGAGGCCACATTCAAGGCGCTACGGGAGTCGAAATTCACTCTCGCTCCGCCGGACTCGCTGCTGGCCCAGTGCGCGGGCATGACGGTCGCGTCGATGATGGCGAGCGTCGGCGCGGGCAGCGCCTGGTCCCAGATGGATGAGGCCCGCGGCCGACGGTACGCTTCCGCGCGTCTCACCGACCACGTCCTGGCCGCGTTCGCGGACGGCGTCGTGAGCTTGCCGACGGTGGCCGACGTGATCGCTGACGGGAACACGGAGGAAGCCGCTCAGCAACTGACCGCGGCGGGATGGAACCTGGCCGGGGCGTCGGACCGCTAGCGCTGCAGCACCTGGTTCGCCAGCGGGTCGCAGGTGTGGCACTTGTCGGCGCGGGCGCGGCAGCGGAAGGCGGAGGAGTCGGCCGGGCCGGCACCCTCGGGCAGGGTCCCGAAATGGGCCGTCATCTCCTCGAACGCCACGAGGAGGTCGCCCTCATCCAGCTCCGGGTCCGCGCAGGCCAGTTCGGCCAGGACATGACGCAGGTTCTGCGCGGACACCTCGTGCTGCCAGGCCACGCGGCTGGCGCCCCCGTCGTTGGTCAGGAGCAGGGCCGTGCCGCCGGACTTGATGACGCCAACGGCGACGAGGATGCTCTCGATCTCGCCGTTGTGCCGCTTCGCCCGGCTCGCGTCGATGAGGTTCCAGGCCTCGCCGCGCCACTCGGCTGCCGCACGGTCGTGCTCGCGGAGCTGCCGCATCACGGTGGCCCGCAGGTCGTCCGAGTCCTCGGGCGGTCCGGCCACGGTGATCGCGCCGCTGTTGAGTTTGACGACGAGGCGGTCCGCGCAGGAACCCATCAGGACCAGGTTGCGGTGAGGGCGATCGAGCTGCGGGACCCGCGCCACGGCGCGGATCTCGTCCGCGACCGCCTCGGCGACGGTCACGGTCTCGCCGTAGAGCTCGAGGAAGAGTTCCAGGTACCGCGGGCGGTGGGCGAGGCTGTAGAGCAGGCCAGTGTCCGCCAGGGCGAAGCCGACGGGGCGGTACCGCTGGGGAAGTGACGGATCGACCGCGTACCGGCGCAACTGCGGCAGGGGCGGCCGACCAAGATCGCGGCTGCGCGGCCGCATCGCCAAGGGGGTGGGTAGTGGCCTGTCCAACTACCCTCCCATAACACAGTCTTACGAACTCGCGTCGAGATGCTCCCAGCCCAAGCCTATCCCCCCTGCAGGTCCACCGCGCACGTGTTCTCGCGTGCTCTACTCGGCCCAGTCCACCGGCAGGCCGGCGCACGGCTCGTCGGACGCGCGCAGCCGGTCGCCGGCGTCGCCGTCGGTGTCCGCGGCGTCGGGGCACCACCTCCTGACGGGGCACCGGGTGCACTGGGCGCCGGGAGCCGCCGACCAGGAGGCGTCGCGGTTCCAGGTGCTGGCGCGCCGTCGGACATCGGCCCGCGCGATGCGGGCGGCCTCCGCGTCCTGCTCGAGGTCCCAGGCGAATGTCCGCGACTCGTCGGGGGTGATCACCTCGAGTTCGATCCGGGGGCGTCCGCTGGAATTGCCGAACGCGTCGTTGGCGGTGCTCGCGATATTGATCAGCCAGGGTGCGGCGAAGAATCGGTCGAAGGTCTCGCCGGCATCCTCGGGCATTTCCGTCGTCGTCTTTGTTTCACGTACGACGATTCTCCCGTCGGCCTCCCGGTAGACGAGGTCGGGCTCCGAGGCGATCACGACGTCCGCGTCCCGGTCGTACCCGTACACCGGTGACTCGATGGAGACGACTTCCACTCCGTCGACCAGAGGACATGACCGGGCATGCGCGATCAGGAAATCGCGGGCCTTGCCGTACTCCTCCTCCGTAAGCGTGCCCGTGAAGGTTCCTGACTCGCCGTAGGCGGCGACATCCGATTCCGCGCACTTTCCACCCCGCGCATGGGCCTCGGCGAGCCATCGGTGGATGATGCGCCCCCTGTCCGCCGCTTCGGAGGAAGCGTCCTCCTTGGGGAGGAAGCAGTCCTTCTCGAGGTACCAGCGGGCGGCGCAGTTCGAGTACAGCTCGAGGTCGGCGGCGCTGACCGAGCGTGTATGCGTCCCGGGCTTCTTCTGTCCCAGGCAGCCCGAGAAGTCGTGCAGGCTCGGGCAGCACCCCGCCAGCTTGCAGTCCTTGCAGGACTGTCCCGGCCGGTAGTCGACCGGCTGGACCAGGCTCTGGATGATCGGGCGGGCATACGTGTCGTAGCGCGCCCGGGCCTCCTCCGGTGTGCCCTCGAAGACGACCTCGGCGGAACCGTCGAACAGGCCGACCTCGACAACACGGATCCTGGTGGGCGGGATCTCCATCCACACACCGGCGGCGATGTGGGCCGCGGCCGCCGCCCATCGGTCGTGTTCCGGTCCCATGCTGCCGCGGGCCTTCTTCACGCGCAGCCGGCGGACTTCCCGGAACCCGTCCGGGCTGCTGTACAGGAGTGCCCAGGCGACAAGTTCCCGGCCCTGACTTCCGACGGAGGGGTCGAGGGAGAAGAACTTCAGCCCCTCGTACTGCAGAGGCGGTACGTCGTGCGCGTCGAGGTACTGCTCCACCGCGTAGGCGACGTACTTCCTCACTCCCGGGTGGAGATCCGTGCGCTTCGCCATCTGCTCCTGGAGGGCTTCCTGTAGTCCTTCCCAGGTGGTCGTGCGCCTGTCGCGGTGCAGCGCGACGATGATCTGTCGGATCACTTTGAGCATGAACGGCGCATCGCTGTAGCGGCGCCGCCACTCCTGCGCAGTGAACCCACGACGGGCCTTGGCCGCCGAGAAGACACTGCAACGGGCAGGGTGATTCTCCGCATCCGAGGCCCAGACCCGAAGCTCCCCCTGATAGCCGCTGAGCTGCTCCCTCAGGTCCCGGGTCGACACCGACCGCACCCCTTCCTGCATGGACCGTCGGGTGTCCCTCCGGTCTCCGCAGTATAGAACCGCCGCTGGTCATAAGCCTTTTGGAGTTGCCAGCGGCAACATCAGTGCGCTAGGCGACTCAGGGCGTACGGATTGATGTGCCGAGGCGCCGCGCCAGAGCACCCGGCCCAGCGCCCGGCTGTTATGGCTGTGGCTGTGTCCGTGCAGGGGGATGGGACCGCTTCACGGTCACGAGCTGGAAGTCAGCAGGTTCCTGTTCTACGGAGAGCCGTTTCCTGCCAGTGCGCGGAACATGGCGGTGGCCTTCTCGGCGACGCGCGCTGCCTCGTCGCCGGGTGGGAAGTATTCGGCGATGTGTCCGAGGTTGGTGGCTGCGTTCTTGCGAGTGGCTTCGTCTGCGCCTGCGGCCTCCATCCTCTCGGCCGCCCGTATGGCCTCGTCGCCGAGCCCGGCGCTCTTGGCTGACTGTCCGGCTTGGTTGTATCGGGCTGTCAGGTTGAAAATCGACCAGATCAGGAGGTTGAGGTAGTCGACGTTGTCGGGATGGGCGGCCGCCATGTCCCGGTTGGTCTGTACGGCTTCCTTCATGTAACCCACCGCCTCGGCGTACTGGCCGGCGGTCACGTCCGCTTGAGTGGTGTATCGACGGCCACTCGGTGATCCGGTTTCAGGCTAGGCGGTGAGTGCGGTCGGGATGGTCTCGTCGGTGGTTTCTCCCTCGATCGGGTGGAGGCGGCAGCGGCCGAGGATCTCGGAGCCGATGTAGCGGCGCTGTTCGGCCCATTCGTCGCTCTGCTCGGCCAGGACCGCGCCGATCAGGCGGATGACCGAGCTGCGGTCGGGGAAGATGCCGACGACGTCGGTGCGGCGGCGGATCTCCTTGTTGAGTCGCTCCTGCGGGTTGTTCGACCAGATCGACTTCCAGACCGTCCGGGGGAAGACGGCGAAGGCGAGCAGGTCCTCGCGTGCGGCCTCCAAGTGCTCTGCGGCCTTGGGGAATCGCTCGTCGAGGGCGGCGATGACGGTGGCCATCTGTTGCCGGACGGCCTTCGCGTCGGGTTGTTCGAAGACGGTCCGCAGCAGGGTGGCGACCCAGGGCTGGGCGGACTTCGGGACCTGCGAGAGCAGGTTGCGCGCGTAGTGCGTTCGACACCTCTGCCAGGACGCGCCGGGCAGTGTGGCGCCGACCGCGTTGACCAGGCCGGTGTGGGCGTCGGAGACCACCAGCTTGACGCCGGTCAGCCCGCGGGCGACCAGGGAGCGCAGGAAGGCGAGCCAGCCGGCTCCGTCTTCCGTGGTGGCGACGTCCAGGCCGAGGACTTCGCGTTGGCCCTCGTTGTTGACGCCGACCGCGACCAGGCAGTGGACGTTGACGACGCGGCCGCCCTCACGGACCTTCTGGGTCAGGGCGTCGACCCAGACGAACGTGTAGGGGCCCTGGTCGAGCGGTCGGTTACGGAACTCGGCGACGCGCTCGTCCAGGTGCTTGGCCATCTCGGAGACTTGCGACTTCGACAGCTGGGTGACGCCGAGGCTCTCGGCGAGCTTCTCGACCCTGCGCGTGCTGACGCCGAGGAGGTAGCAGGTGGCGACGACGCTGATCAGGGCCTGTTCGGCCCGCCGTCGGCGCTCCAGCAGCCAGCTCGGGAAGTAGGTGCCGGAGCGGACCCTGGGGATCGCCAGGTCGATCGTGCCGACTCGGGTGTCCCAGTCGCGATTGCGGTATCCGTTGCGGGAGTTGACTCGGTCCTCGCTCGGTCGGCCGTACTCGCCGCCGCAGGCCCGGTCGATGTCGGCGGACATCATCGCCTCGGCGAAGGTCTTCACCATCGCGCGCAACAAGTCGGGACTCGCCGAGGCCAGGTTCTCCTCCAACAGGGCGGCGAACGGCAGACTGTCGGGTGCGGTCATCGTGTTGGTCTCCTCTTCGTGACGTCAGACATCTCGAAGGATCAACCGGTGGCCGTCTTACGTTTCAGGTGACACCCGCTACCGGGACGAAACCCCCGGAACGGGTGGAACCCGTACACCACTTCCCTGGACGCAACCCTGGCCGGCCTGGGACAGCAGTCCACTCAACGTGATCAGGGCTTCGACGAGGGCCGGCTCACTGGGCTCGCCTTGAAGTTTCAGCACCCTGACGGCCTGTTTGGCGCACTTGATCTTCTCTGTCAGGAGCCGCTCAAGGGAGGGCTGCTGCGCAGGCGGAACGGGAACGATCTCGTAGCGCGCGAGCCCCACGTTGGTGTGGACATAGACGCGGCCGGAGGCGCCCTCGGCCGGGAGGCCATTCGAGGACACCATCACTTGGGGGTTCGGGCGGTCGTCCCCAGCTGGGAACCATGTCAGTTGCCACGGGCCGGGTGGGACGACGACGACTGAGAAGATCTCCACCTTGGTGTCCAGCAATGGCTGGTCCAGGACGACTGCTCGGTCCGCCAGGGAGATCGTGCGCAGGGTGTAGCGGTTGTGCGGTTCCCATTGGCCTGCTTCGCAGTTGTACCGCCCGCCCGCCCAGTCACCCGGCAAGGGCCCCGGGGGCGGTTTGAAGTCGGGTACGTGATGCGCCGGGAAGATGAGGGGAGCTTTGCCGCTGATCATGAGGCCGTTTTGGTCCACGGTCCAGTGCAGGTCGGACAAGCGCTGCAGTACGTCTGGGAGCGGGGAGCGGCGCTTGTAGGTGGCGCTGTGGTCGTCGACGGCTATACGGGTGAAGGTCGCGACGTCGAGGTCTTGCAGCTCCCGCCCGACGCGGCCGCGGAGGATCTCCCCCAAAGCGATGGCCGCGCCAACACCAACGATCACGCCCACGACCGGATTGAGGGTGACTCCGAAGAACAGCGCGGCCATGCCACCGGTTCCCATGAAGCAGCTGAAGGCATCCCGGTCTGAGGCGTCGCCGGAGAGGTGGAGGGTCTGTTCGAGCTCTTGCGGGCCGTCGGGATCGTCTTGTGGCGGCAGGATCTCAACCGATAGGGCAGTAATGGCCTCCACCGAAACGTCTACATCCTCGAACAGAGCAGGGCAGGCATCCTGCTTATTCAGGCGGCAGTTCGCCACGGCCGCCCAGGCCCAGTCGGGCCTCCACCCGATCATGGGAGCCCAGTTCCCCCAGGCAGCATGGGGATACTCCTGGACCGTCATGCCCTGGGGCAGCGTGGCAAGCTGCCGCGTCACTTGACTGGCGAGGCCATCGGCGAATGCCTCTCCCGAGATCCGGACAAGAAAGTCGTGATGGTCGCCGTGGACTTTGAGGTGATTGGCAGGAGGAGCAGACAGGTCGTCAGCTCCCGTCGTTGCGAGCCTCAAAGTCACGTAGCGGTCCGCATGGTGGATGGATCCAGTGACAAACTCGACCTCGTTTAGGTTCAGCGTAAATTTCCAGACCTGCCTCCCCACGTCTTGTGGTGCCTGACCTGCGATGTCGACGCGGCTCAGGTCGATCACCAGCCCTGGACCGAGAACCCACAGGTGTAGCCAGAACACCGCCGCGGAAGAGGCCTCCTCCGTGTTCGGGTCGGCTTCGAGTTCGGCGATCGCTATGTGTCGGATCGTGACGTCGACGCGAGCAGTCATGGTGTTCGGCGGGGCGGGTGACCCGTCCGGGGTCGCGTCGAAGGTGATCGTGCCACCCCAGTCGATCCCAGTGATCAAGTGATCATCGGGGAGCCCCTGGAACGTCGGAACCGGTATGGGCGCCTCGGTGAGCATGAGCAGCAGCGTGTTGTGGAAGATCCCTTCAGCGAATTCCACCTCGACCAGTGCCATCTCCCCACCACCTCCAGGGAAGGCAGTCCGGATAGCCCTGGCCGGCCGCGGGGCTGCCCGGGCTTCTCGTACGTGGACGCGCCTTAGACCATCATCATGGGCAAAGCGTGATCTCGCAGCCCGCAGGCATGAGACTCGAATCGAGTTGCCGCGCGGGGCGGCATCCGCGTTCGGGCCTGCGCAGTGGCGGGTAACGCGATCGGCCACTGGTTTGCCCGCATGCGCCCGAGGCTGCGGGCTCCGGCAGGTGCGGATTCGGAAGACGGGCGGCGATCGGGCCGTTCCTGGCCTGCGGCTCGTTGTACGCCCGCGCGGGCGCCCCTCGCGCGGCACGTCTCCGGACCGAGTCGAGGCCGCCGCGGCCGGCCGAGGGACGCGGCAGGCGGGATACCCCGGCGCAGCGCGGTGCCGAGCATGCCAGTCCGCCGACGGAACACGCCGAGCACCGATGGTTCTGCGGCCGAGTACACGACGCCGCCGGAGGGCATGCCGGACTGTGCGGTTACCGCCTGGGCGATCGGCGGCGGGGCGGATCATCTGGCCGGCGGAGCCCGCGAACCGCCACCGGTCGGCTCTGATCGGCGATTCCGGCGTTCCGCACGCTTCCAGATAGGTCGAGCTACCGCTGTGAGCAACTTCGCCAAAGGCCGGACGTGACCTCTGCCAGGGCTAGAAGCTCTGTTGCTATGAGTGACGCAGCGCGTGTGCCAGGTTGGGAAGAGCGGTCGACAGGTATGCCGGTGCTCAGCGGAGTCCGGTCCACCTGGATCCCTGCTCTCCGGGAGCTGATCGCGGGACTGTCCGGTGAACAGCACCCGTCCGGCAGTGGCTCCGCCGGGTTGTCGCCGGACGGGATCCCCGGAGGCCTGACCCGGCACCAGCTCCAGCGATTTGTCCGCGCCGGGTTGCTCTCCCGGGACGGTTCGCTGTTCCGGCCCACCCCGGCCGCTCTCGCGTGGCAGCGGACGAACGACCACGCCCTGCTCGTCGAGCTCCTGCACAACAACGTCCGGTTCGTCGGCGAGCTCATGGAGTCCGTCGCCGCCGGTCATCAGACACTTGAGCAGTTGCTCCGTGTGGCCCGTGACGAGTTCGATCTGACGTGGGACACGACCGGTCCGGTGCACAACCGGACGACGTGGCTCGTTGTGACGGGAATGGTCGACCGTTTCGGGGGACAGTTCCATCTGACGGACGCCGGGCGGCAGTTCCTGGCGACTCTGGTGCTGGGCCGGCCCGAGCGTGAGGACCCCGCGAGTGTCGTTGAGCTCCCGCCCGCAGTGGGCGTCATCGCCGATCTCATCGACTCGCTCGACGAAGCCGCCCTCAGGAACCGGGTGGACGGTGCGAGCCTCTACGTGCCGGGGGCCACCGCGAACGGCGGCATGCTGGACGCGCTGAGGATGCTCACCGAGGCAGCCATTCCCTCGATCACGGACACAGGATTCGCCCAGCTGGTGCAGGAATCCTTCCCCAAGGCCCAGACCGCCAGTACCGGCCGCACTGCGAAGGACTCCTTGAAAGCCCTGGGCCTTCTTGAGCGGACCTCGTCCACGACCTGGAGCGCCACCGCGGCCGGCCGCGTCTGGGTGGAGTCCGGCGAACCGCTGGACCTGGCCAGGATCGTCCACAGTTCGGTCGGCTTCTTCGGCGAACTGCTCGGCGAGCTCGACACGGCAGGCCAGAGCACATCCGGCGCACTCGCGGAGCTCAGTCGCCTCTACCTGCCCAACCGCGAGAAGCCGCTGACCCGCACAGCGATCACAGTCCGCCTCAACCTCCTGGAGGCCTGCGGGCTGGTCACCCGCCCCTCGCACACCCTGTACCGGACAACACCAATGGGCCGGGCGTTCGGACGCGCCCTGCCCTGCCAGTCCGCAGACGACATGCCGCCCCGGCTCGAGCCCGATGTCGGGACGGCCCATCGTCCGGGCGGCTCTTCAGTCGACGTTCCGCAGCCCGGCGCCTGGCTGCCCGTCTCGGCCGGCGAGACCATCGCGGCGGAGGTGGTGAGTGCTGCCCGCGACAGTGCCGACTACAAACGTCTGGAGAGGGCCGTCGTCGCCGCGCTTGGCTACCTGGGGATGCCCGGCCGGCATGTGGGCGGCCGGGGTGCAGCCGACGGCACCGTCCGCCACGGCATCGGCACGGACTCGCAGGTCCTCGCGATCGAGGCCAAGACGTCGGCCACCGGGCCCGTCGCCGAGCAGTCGCTGTTCCGGCTCCCGCGCCACCGGGAAGACCTGGGGGCTGCTGTCACGCTTCTGGTGGGGCCGGGGTTCCAGGGCACCATGCTGAAGGAAGCCGACGACGACACGGCCATCGCCGTGATCGAGACGGACCTGCTGGCCGAGGTGGTCCGGCGGCAGGACCGAACCCCGCTCACGCCGGCACAGTTGAGTGGTCTGGTCGACCCCGCGCTGCCCGCTGCCCGACGCAGGAGCGCCCTGAGCATCCACTGGAACGCCCAGGAAGAACGCAGCGCACTGGAGTACGCGCTCGTCGAGATCTTGAACGCCGAAGCGGAGGACCCGCTCGAGGAAGGCGGCTGGCTCGACCTCACGTCGCTTCGACGCGCGCTGCGCAGCCGCAATCACCGCACAGACGAGGCCTCGGTCGTGGAGGCCCTCGGGTTTCTGGCCTCTACCCGGATCGGCGTGGTGCAGCACTCCTTGCGCGGCTACCGCTCCACCGCCGGCCTCCTCACGGCGGGACAGCGTCTCCAGGCCCTCGGACAGCAATGGACAACAGCCGCGAACAGCCATCACCGAAGCTCCGAAGGCCACACAGCCCGAACGGAGAGCACGTCCTGACCGATGAAGGTCCGCAACACATCGATCCACGACGGCCCGAAGCCATGGCAGTCGGCGCGGGGTGCTGAGCCTGAGGTCGGGTACATGCCCCCGACTTGGCCGGGAGGGTGCCCTTGTCCGCCCAGTGGGCGGCCGCTGGCGGCGGGCGGACGCCGCTCGGGGGGGGGGGGGGGGGGGGGGCCCCCGCGGGCGGGGGGGGCGGGCCCCCCCCCCCCCCCCCCCCCGCCCGCGCAGCCAACTCAGGGGGGCTGAGTCTCGGCCGCAGGCAAAACC
>NZ_JBICYJ010000079.1:0-23430 GCF_043200835.1 Kitasatospora sp. NPDC048365 | reverse complement strand
CCCGCCCCCGCCCGGGCGCGGGGGCGGGGGCCCCCCCCCCCCCCCCCACCACCCACCCCCCCCCCCCCCCCCCCCACACCCCCCCCCCCCCCCCCCCCCCCCCCCCCCCCCCCGCCCCCCCCCCCCCCGCCCCCGCGCCCCCCCCCCCCCACGGGCTGTGGTCACAGCAGGAAGACGACGACGGTGGTGGCGAGGAGGAGTGTGGTGACGACGGGCCAGTAGAGCAGGCGGGCAGCCATGTTGCCGTTCCAGTCGAGGAAGCGGAAGCGGCGGGTGGAGGTGTACTCGACGACGTTGAAGGCGACCAGGGCGATCACCAGGTAGAGGATGAAGTAGAAGTACTCGGCGTACACCACGCCGGTCGACCCGGTACTCGAGCGCAGTGAGCTGTGCTGGACGGCGACGACGAGCATCATCGCGCCGCAGAAGCCGATGACGGTCCAGGTGGAGAAGCCCGCGAGGGACCGGCGGTCGTTGTCGGTCGTGACGACGAAGAGCGAGGCGAAGACCAGCAGGGTGATGACGATCAGGGGAACGAGGCGGTCGAGCAGCGGGCTCAGGAACGCGCGGGTGATCCCCGTGGAGAAGTGCATGGCGGGGATGGTGGTGTCGGTGGTGGCGTCGCTGCGGCCGAGGGTGGTCCGCGTGGTGGACTCGCCCATCGAGAAAGACGTGTAGTGGAGGCGCCACTCGCCGGTGACCATGCCCGTGTAGAGGCCGAAGGCGCTCTCGGAGACCCAGGGCGGGTAGGCGGCGAAGTCCGGGACGAGGACGGTACCGGGGGTCTTGGGCCACATCGTGGCCCAGATGACCTGCCGGTCGAGGGGATAGTGGCTGTAGTCGAACTGCTCGCGCAGGGTGGTGCGCAGTTTCCAGCCGACGGTCTGGGTGTTGTCGCTGTTGGTGTGGACGTAGACCTGTTCGGTGGCGCCGCCGTCGACGGCGGCGGGCAGTTCCACGGCAGCGGCCTTGGTGTCGGCGCCGGCGGGAAGTCGCTGCCAGAGGTAACCGGTGAGGCGGACGTTGTTGGCGTCGGTGAACTGAGCCGTCTGGATCATCACGCCGGTGGGGATCTGCTGCATGCCGTCGCGATCGTCCTCGCGCAGGTACGAGGTGGCGTCGGCCTGGGTGGTGACAGCGGTGCCGGGTGCGCCGGTGAGGGTGTCGTCGGCGGCGACCGCGACCCAGACGAAGACGGTGGCGAGCAGACAGAGCACACTGACCACCGCGCTGAACCAGCCCAGGGTGGACGGCTCGGCGGGACGCGGCCTCAGCAGCAGCCACGCCACCAGGGCGAGGCCGACCACGGCGCAGATCAGCACGACGGCCAGCCGGACGCCGTGCTGCATCACCTCGTGCACCGGCTCGTCGATCCCGGCGGCGGCGACACCGGCGAGCACGAAGAGCGCCACGGTCAGCGTCGCGGTGGCGACCCGTGACCGCCCCCATCGGGCGGGGTCGGGCGGCTGGGTGCCGGGCGGGCTGCTGGGCGGCGATGACATGGGCGGCTCCGGACGCGCGAAGGGCTCTGCCTGGTGATCATGGGTCCGGGCGTCGAGCGGGGCGGGCCGCGAAACGCCGGTTCGAGCACGATCGAATGCGAAGTTCCGTCGAACGGGCCCAGGACGGTTCCGCGGCCGAGTCGCCCACCGACGTGTCATCGGATTCGGTGCGGCCGAATCGGGTCCGCGGGCGCTCGGGTTGCGGGACCGGTCCGGCGCCGGTTGGTCCGGGTCGATCGGGTTCGGCGGATGGCGTGCCCCGCAGCCGTCCTTGTTGCACAATATGTGCAACTGCAATCAGTTGGCGTAAGGGGTGTGGGTGGTGGCGGGGTCGCCGGTGGTGCTGGGGATCGAGTCGTCGTGCGACGAGACCGGAGCCGGGCTGGTGCGCGACGGCGTGCTGTTGGGCCAGGCGGTCGCGTCGAGCATGGACGAGCACGCGCGGTTCGGTGGGGTGGTGCCCGAGATCGCTGCGCGGGCGCACGTGCACGCGATGGCGCCGGTGGTCCGGGAGGCCCTCGACCGGGCGGGGCTCACCCTGGCGGACGTGGGCGCCGTCGCGGTGACGGCCGGCCCGGGCCTGTCCGGGGCGCTCCAGGTCGGCGTGGCCGCGGCGAAGAGCTACGCATTCGCCCTCGGCGTCCCGCTGTACGGGGTGCACCACCTGGCCGGGCACGTGGCCGCGGCGACGCTGGAGGGCGGCCCGCTGCCGAACCCGTGCGTGGTGCTGATCGTCTCCGGCGGGCACACCTCCCTGCTGCTGGTGCGCGACCTGGCCCGCGATCCGATCGTCCACCTCGGCGACACCCTGGACGACGCAGCCGGCGAGTGCTTCGACAAGGTCGCCAGGATCCTGCACCTTCCCTACCCCGGCGGCCCGTCGATCGACCGGGCCGCGCGGGCGGGCGACGCGAAGGCGGTGCGCCTCCCGCGCCCGCTCATGGGTCGGGACGACGACCCGTACGCGTTCTCGTTCTCCGGGCTGAAGACCGCCGCCGCCCGCTGGGTCGAGGGCCACCGGGCCACCGGGGCCGAGCCGCACGTCCCGGACGCGGCCGCGGCGCTGCAGGAGGCCGTCGCCGACGTGCTCACCCGCAAGGCCGTCCGGGCCTGTACCGACCACGGCATCTCCACCCTGGTGGTGGTCGGCGGTGTCGCCGCCAACTCCCGGGTGCGGGAGCTGGCCGAGCGCCGCTGCGCCTCGGCCGGGATCACGCTGCGGGTGCCACCGCTGGGCCTGTGCACCGACAACGGGGCGATGATCGCGGCGATCGGCGACCTGCTGGTGCGTTCCGGAGCCGAGCCCGCTCCCGCCGACCTGTCCATCGATCCGTCGGCGCCGCTGGAGTACGCGGCGCTCACCCCGTCGGCGCCCGCGGTTCGGCGGGCCGCGTGAGCGCCGTCCTGGTGCACCGGCTGGACGCGAGCGGCGTCGCTGCGTATCGGGCGGGGATCCGGGAGGTGTACGCGGCCGCGTTCGGCGCGCCGCCGTGGCACGAACCGGCGGACCGGGCCGACGCCTACCTGCGCCGACTCGCCCGCGACGCCGACCGGCCGGGCTTCGCCGCCGCCGTCGCGACCGACCGGGCCGGTGGCGGCGTCCTGGGATTCGTCACTGCCTGGACCACCCCGGCCCCGTTCCCCGGCGACCGCTGCTACCCGCTCGTGAGCGAGCGTCTGGGGCAGCGGCGGACGGCGCAGTGGCTCTGCGGCGCGCGGGAGATCGACGAACTCGCCGTGCACCCCGGGGCAGGCAGGCGCGGGGTGGGCGCCGCCCTGCTGGACGCCGTCGGCGACGACGCGCCCGACGGCCGGTCATGGCTGCTGACCGCGGCGGTGCCCGGTGGGCCGCTCCCGTTCTACCTGCGCCGGGGCTGGCGGCAGGTCACCGAGCCCGCACCCGGCCCGGACGGCCTGGTGGTGCTGCTCGGGCCGCGCCATCCGGCGGTCCCGGACATCCGGGCGGCCTGAGCATGTCCGAACCGGCCCGGCACCGCGCCCCGTTTGCCGCGCGTTGGCTGTGCGGCGTCCTGCGACTGCCGTCGCGCGTTCTGTCCGCCGCCCGTGGCTCCCGGCGTCCACCGTTGCGGTCGTCCGGCGACAGCGGCTCGATCGAGTACCTGGTGGCACACGCGGTCCGCGTCTTCGGCGGCGCCGCCGACCTGCCGCGCCGGGCCGACGGGGCAGCCCGCACCGAGTGCGACCGGCCCGCGAAGCTCTCCGACACCACCGACCGCTACCTGCGATGACACCCGAGGAGCTCCATCGTGTCCGATGCCACCCCTGACCCTCCGTCGGCCCGCCGCCCGCGAAAGCCGACGGCGGCCGGAGCGGTGACCACGACCGTGCTCCAGGTCGGCGGGATGGACTGCGACCGGTGCGCGAAGGCGGTGAAGACCCTGCTGGCCGGCCTCCCCACCGTGCTCAAGGTCGTCGCCCACCCACCGACCGGCCGGATCACCGTCACCTCCACCTCAGCCCTGGACGACGAGGCGGTGCACGCCGCCACCGCCCGGGTCGGGCTCACCCTGCTGGGGCGGTAACGGCGCGCCGACGCGGTGTCAGTCGTGCGCGGAGCCGGAGGCTCGCAGGCCGGCCGACCACTTCTCCTCGATGCGGCCGAACTTCCACACGGCCAGGGCGACGATCCAGGTGGCGAAGAACAGGCCGACGATCACGAACCCGATGATGTTGAGGTCCAGAGCGCCGACCCAGTCCCAGAACGCGCCGTGCAGGTCGAGCTTCTCGGCGAGCAGCCCGAGGAGTTCGACGGTGCCGATGATGAGGGCGACGGCGACGGACAGGCCGGTGATGGTGAGGTTGTAGTAGACCTTGCGGACGGGCTTGGAGAACGCCCAGCCGTAGGCGAAGTTCATGAACGAGCCGTCGATCGTGTCGAGCAGGCTCATACCGGCAGCGAAGAGGATCGGCAGGCACAGGATCGCGTACCAGGGCAGGCCGGAGGCGGCACCGGTGCCGGCCAGGACGAGCAGGGCGATCTCGGTCGCGGTGTCGAAGCCGAGGCCGAAGAGCAGCCCGACCGGATACATCTTCCAGGGCTTGTCGACGGTCTTCATCACCCGGCCGAGCAGGCGGTTCATCAGGCCGCGGTTGTTCAGCTGCTCTTCGAGGGCGGCCTCGTCGAAGCGGCCGGCGCGCATCTGGCGGAAGACCTTCCAGATGCCGACGAGGATGACGATGTTGATGATCGCGATGGCGTAGAGGAACGTGCCGGAGACGGTGGTGCCGATCAGGCCGGTGACGTCGTGGAGCCGGGAGTCGTCGTTTTCGACCGGGCCGGCGAGGGTCCTGATGCCGAGGGCGAGCAGGGCGGCGAGCCCGAAGACGATGCTGGAGTGGCCGAGGGAGAACCAGAACCCGACGGACAGGGGCCGCTTGCCCTCGTGCATGAGCTTGCGGGTGGTGTTGTCGATGGCGGCGATGTGGTCGGCGTCGAAGGCGTGCCGCATGCCGAGGGTGTAGGCGGTGACGCCGATGCCGACGCCGAAGCTCTTCTCGCCGAGGCTGAGGTCCTGCGGGGCGACCAGCGCCACCAGGACGAACCAGCCGACGACATGCAGGGCGGCGATGAAGCCCGCCATGCCGGCAAGCCGGATCCACTCCTTACGGGTCATCGAGCCGCTGACGCGGCGCCAGAGGGATCTCGCGGGTTCGTCGGTGGACGCGGCGGGCTTCACCGTCATGGAGGCCTCCCTTGGACGCGGTGACGGCCGCACACGCTAGACGCGATGAGGTAGCAGTTGCAATATCTTTGCAACAGGAGCGTGAGCTGAACGGCGCACGCGGGGAGCGCGAGGAGGGCGCAGTGGCGAGGGCCGAGCACGACGTGCTGGAGACCTGCCGCGACCTGCTGCGGGCCGGAGGCGGCCGCTGCACCGGCGCCCGGCTCCGCGTGCTGGAGGCAATCCGCGCCCACGGCGGCCATCTGACGGCGACGCAGATCCACGGGCGGATCGGGGGCGGCGAGCGCGGTATCAACATCTCCACCGTCTACCGGTCGCTGGAGCGCCTGACGGAGCTCGGGCTGCTGCACACCGTCCGGGGGCTGGGCGGTGACCTGAGCTACGGGCTGCTGGGCGAACCCCACCACCACTTCCTGTGCACCGGGTGCGGCCGGGTCGTCGACTTCCCTCACCGCCTGGTCTCGGCCGGCCTCGTCGAGGCGGGGCGGCGCGCGGGCTTCCGTGCGGAGTCGCTGGTGATCAGCGGGGTGTGCGAGGTCTGCCAGGGCGCGACGGAGCGCTGATGCGGGGTCGGCGCAGCGTCCCGGCGGGCGCCGGTTGGGAAGACGATCGTCGGTCAGGAAGGGCTGGCGCCCCGCACGACTGACGGGGCCGACCCCGCAGCCAACATGCTGCTGCATAAGCTTTCTTCTTGCAACTATTACGCAATAGTGTTGGTCCGGCACGATCGTCATCATCGAAAGGGGCCGTGTCCCGATGGGCACCTACTCGCTTCCCGACCTTCCGTACGACTACTCCGCGCTGGAGCGCGCCATGTCGGCGGAGATCCTGGAGCTGCACCACTCCAAGCACCACGCCGCGTACGTCGCCGGCGCGAACACCACCCTGGAGCAGCTGGCCGAGGCCCGCGACAAGGAGCAGTTCGGCGGGCTGGTGGGACTGCAGAAGACCCTGGCCTTCCACCTGTCCGGCCACGTGCTGCACTCGCTGTTCTGGGAGAACCTCTCCCCGGACGGCGGCGACCGCCCCGACGGCGCCCTCGCGGACGCCATCACCGAGCACTTCGGCTCCTTCGACGCCTTCAAGAAGCAGCTGACCACCGCCACCGTCGGTGTCCAGGGCTCGGGTTGGGGCATCCTCTCCTGGGAGCCGCTGGGCAAGCGCCTGATCGTCGAGCAGGTCTACGACCACCACGGCAACGTCGGCCAGGGCACCACCCCGCTGCTCGCCTTCGACGCCTGGGAGCACGCGTACTACCTGCAGTACAAGAACGTCCGCCCGGACTACGTCACCCGCCTGTGGGACGTCGTCAACTGGCAGGACGTCACCGCGCGCTTCACCGCCGCAACCCAGGGCTGACCCGCTCCGGCAGCCGTGCCGCCGGGCCGCGGCGCCGCCCCGCGAGGGCGGTCGTCGCGGCCCGGCGGCGTCCTTCTCCCACCGCTCCTCCCGAAGTCCGTTCGGAGGGCCCGCCATCACCGAGGCCGGTGCGGCGCGGGTCCGCCCGGGGCAGTCGGACGCCGTGGGGCCGGCGGGGGCTGTGGCCGTGGGTGTGTCAGGTGGTGAGGGCGGCGAGGAGCCAGTGTTCCGGGACGTCGGTCTCCGGGGCGGTGAAGAAGCGGTGGGTCGCGTGGTTGAGGTCGTCGATGGTGAGAGCTCCGTCGCCGTCGCGGTCGAGTCGGGCGAATTCGCCCGCGGCGCCCGGGTCGGTGGCGTTTCCGGCCTTCAGGTACCGCTCGAACTCGTCCTTGCTGACCTTGCCGTTCCCGTCGGCGTCCATCAGCGCGAAGATCTTGGCCGTGACGTCCCGGATGTAGGCGGGGGCGGCGGAGTAGGGATTTCCGACCATCGTCCTCTCCACGTGGTGGAGCATCTCGTCCTTGGTCACCCGGCTGTCCTTGTTGGAGTCGCCGTCCTTGACGGCTCCCCTGATCAGGGTCTCGACGATGCGGGCCCTCTGTGCTTCGGCACTGCCCGGGGCGCCGTCGGTGTGCGGCAGATCGCCTGGGTCGATGTAGCCGTTCTTGTTGGTGTCGATCAGGTCGAAGAGCTGAAGAACCCTCATTCTGTATGTACCCATGGTGTCGTCCTTCCATGAAGCGCTGCTGCTCGGATGAGCACCAAGAACGCTAGGTCGTGACCATCGGGCCGGGCGTGCGACGCCAGTCAGGGATCACCCGAAGGTGTGCCGTACGGCCCGCAGGGGGCATCGGTGCAGCGGTGTGCACCGGTGACGAGAAGGCGCGCAGGTGCGCCCCCGACAGGCGTCCGGCTGCCGTGCGGCTGTAGGCGGTCGCTGCGCGGTCCGTGGTGCCGGTAGGTCGGTCGGGTGCGGCACGGTCCCGTCCGCACGGAGAAGGCATCGGTCCCGTCCCGCGAGCAGTACGGGGCGGGACCGATCTCATGCCGCGGGCGGGGCAGGGGCGGGGGCCGGGAGGGCTGTTACCGGGTGTACCAGCTGAATTCGAGGATGGTGTCGTTGTAGTCGGTGTCGTCGCCGTTCTCGGCGACGACGACCAGCAGGTTGAGGCTGCCGACCTCGAACGGTCCGCCGGAGTTCAGCTTGCTGGGCTTGAGGACGCCGTCTGTGCCCGCGTACTCGAAGACGGCGTCGAGCAGGAACCTCTCGCCCGGGGTGATGATC
This sequence comes from Kitasatospora sp. NPDC048365, assembly GCF_043200835.1. Classification (NCBI taxonomy): domain Bacteria; kingdom Bacillati; phylum Actinomycetota; class Actinomycetes; order Kitasatosporales; family Streptomycetaceae; genus Kitasatospora; species Kitasatospora sp. NPDC048365. Next base: position 15,580 of record NZ_JBICYJ010000079.1, on the reverse strand, counting down.
TTTTCCCCGATGACCGTGTTGCCCTCGCCGGTGCCGGAGAACACCAGGTCCACCTCGCCGGACCGGTCCATGAGCGCGACTTTCTGTGTGGACTTCGCGTTGGTCTTCACCTTGACCTGGGCGGTGAGTCCGGCGGGCAGATGGATCGCTGCGTTGTTGCCGCTGATGGACACGGACGCCTTGTCGTCCATGACGTACTCCTTCGGTTCGGCCGGGTCGAGCACGAGGCATCGTGTTTCGTGCTTCGTGCTTCGTGGTTCCCGGGAGTGTCTTCCGGATCCGGTCGACGCGGCGCCAGCATGCGCGCCGCCTCGGGACGATGATGTCGAGGCCGGAGCCTTTGCTCGGTGAGGACATGCCGGTCACGGAGTGACGACACCGCCGGCCGATCTGTCCGGCTCACGCGTCCTTCGGCACGGACAACGGGCGTAACGAGATCCACCCCGAGCTCGCTCGCCTCCCGCAGCACACGCCCGGCCCTCCCCGCCGACTCCGTCCGGGCCGTGTACTCCTGACGAATATGCCGGCGCTGCTCCGCCGTGACCGCGTCCACCAGCGCCACGAGGACCCCCAGGGACGCCGCGAGGCCGCTGCGGGCCGCCGCAGGAAGATCCGGCAGGACCCCGTCGCGCCCCCGAACAGCGACCTGGCGCCTCCGCACGCTCAGGGTCGGGCGTGGTGGCGGGCGGGTGCTGACGGTCAGTCGAGGGCTCCGTTGATCGTTGCCTTCGGGACGGCGATGCCGGGCGCGTCACCCCGAGGAGTCCGGCCAGCGGAGCTGACGCGGGTCGGCGGCCCGCTGTCGGTCATGCCACGCCGGCTGCGTCCAGCAGGGTGACGGCAGTCGGTGCGAGCAGGCCGGTCAGCGTCTCGGCGTGAATGCCGGCGCGGGCGCTGGCCCCGTCGAACAGGAGGAGGAGCTGGCGGGCGAGGAGTTCCGGGTCCAGCGCCCCGCCGCGTCGGGCCTCGGCGAGGAAGAACGCGCCGAGGCCCTGCTTGACCCTGTCGGCGACCCGGCTGGCGGGGTGCTCCGAATTCTTGAGCTCGATCTGCACGGCCAGGTAGGGGCAGCCCGCGTACTGCGGCGACGACGCCTGCGTCTCGAGCTGTTCGAAGACGTGGAGGATCCGTAGCCGGGGCGATCCCGGGCCTGCGGTATCGGGCAGCAGGGTGGCCGCGTAGGCGGCGGCCCGCCGCTCCAGGCTTGCGGCGAGCAGGTCGTCCTTGCTGTCGAAGAGCTGGTACATCGAGCGCTTCGAGACACCTGCCGCCTTGCACAGCGCCTCGATGCCGACACCGACCCCCTGGGTGTAGGCGAGTGCTGCGGCCGCGTCCAGCAGTCGGTCGCGGGAACTGGGCTTCGGCTCCGTGGTCATGGGCTGACGCTAACCCTTTCTCCCCCCGACGGAAACGACCGGTTCGCACCTGCCCGGAGCCGGGCGGTTCGCCTTCCTGCAAGAGTGTGCCCGCCGGGCCCCGGGCGGGGCCGCTCAGGAGGCGAGCTGCTGGTACACCGACTCCAGGTCTCCGGAGAGGGCTCCCCGGATCCAGCGGCTGACGTCGTCGGCGAGGACTTCGTGGGCGTCGGCCTCGATGCCGTCCAGGGCGGCTGAGGCGATGAACTCGGGCGTGGACTTCGGACCGTCGATGCCGGTGGTCATGTCGGTGTCCACGTAGCCCATGTGCAGGCCCGTCACGCCGATGCCGCGCGGCTGGAGTTCGAGGCGCAGGGCGTTGGTCTGGGCCCAGATCGCGGCCTTCGTCGCGGCATAGGTGCTGCCGTCGGCGAACCAGGACAGCGCGGAGTGCACGTTGAGGATCCGGCCGCCGCCGTTGGCCCCGATGACCGGGGCGAAGGCGCGGGTGAGCAGTAGCGGCCCGTAGAAGTTGACGTCGAACTCGGCGCGGATGTCGTCCAGCGGAGCGGTCAGGAAGCGGCCCCGGGTGGCGAGGCCGGCGTTGTTGATCAGGATCGTGACGTCGGACGCCTTCGCGGCGACCGCGTCCACAGCCGCGGGGTCGGTCACCTCCAGCGCGAGCGGCACGGCGTCGGGGTGCGTCACGGTGCGCGGGTCGCGGGCGGTGGCGTAGACCTTGGCGGCGCCGCGCTCGTAGAGCGCTTCGACGAGGGCCTTGCCGACGCCGCGGCTGCCGCCGGTCACGAGGGCGACTGAGTTCTTGATCGCGGTCATGGTGACCCTCCCAGAGTTGGAAACCGATCGGTTTCCACCACCGTAAACCGATCGGTTTCCGAATTCAAGGGCGGAGGATTCGGCGGTCCGCTCGGCCAGGGTCGGGTCGCCGGCCGCGGCGGCCGCGATGTGCCGCGGGCGCACGGCCGCGCGACCTCGGCGGCGTAGTCCGCCGAGCCGCCTCGCCGCGTGCGGTGTCCGGCGACCCGTGCGCGGTACCGGAGTCAGAGCCAGGCGCCGGCGATGTGCTGGACGGGGTCGTCGCCGGGGTTCGCGCGGATCCCGTACACGGCCTGGGCGGTGGCCCACAGGACGGTGCGTCCGCGGTGGTCGGGGTAGCGCTCGACCATCGCCGTGAAGTAGTCCAGCGCGGTCTCCCGGGCGGCCAGCTCCTTCTCGGCCGCGTCCAGGTAGGCGCGGGTCTCTGCGGTGACGCGTTCCGCGTCGTCGTCGAGGGCGGGGTTCTGGTGTCCGGCGACGATCGAGCGGGCGCCCAGGGCGGCGACCGCGTCGATCGCCCGCCGCCAGGCGTCCAGGCCGGCCAGAGAGGTCTCGGACAGGTACAGGTGCGCGCCGTTGTACATGACATCGCCGGCGACGACCAGGGCGAGGTCGGGGACGTGCAGCACGCTGCTCGCGTCGGTGTCGGCGTATCCGGCCTCGACGATGACGAGCTTGTGTCCCTCGAGCGCGAATCGGTTGTCGGGCACGGTCGCGGCGGTGACGGGGGAGTCGGGGATGCCCGGATAGACCCGGTCCCAGACGAACGGGCGGGCGCCGACGTTGGCGTGCATCTGGGCGATCGTGCCCTCGGTCGCCACGACCCGGGCGCCGAACCGCCGGGCGAGCAGGTCGGCGTTGAACCAGTGGTCGCCGTGCCCGTGGGTGATGAAGATGTTCGTCAGGCGCCGGCCTTTGCCCTCCACCCAGTCGCCCACGGCGCGTGCCTGGTCCTCGGTGAAGCCGGGGTCCACGAGCACGGCGTCGTGCTCGCCGTGGACGAGCGTGGTGGCCAGCGGGGGGAAGGCCTTGGCCTCGCCGTTCGGGAGAGCCCCGTTGTGCTGCCGGGGCGGGTCGTTGATGAACACCTCGTAGGAGAGTGCGGTCGACGTCATGGTTCCGGTCCTCTCGTTCCAGGAGCGCCCTGGGGCGGCCGGGTGTGAGAGCGGTCGGCCCGCCCCGTAGGTAGAGCGATCGCTTTACCTGGGATCCACGCTACGCTCCCCCCGGTCCGAAGTACAGCGACCGCTATACTTTGCGCATGGCTGCATCGACACCACCCGCCCGTCCCGCCAGGGGAGGGCGTGGCGCCCGGGAACGCATCCTGCGGGCGGCCGGGGAGCTCTTCTACGGCCGCGGGATCCACGCGACCGGCGTGGCGGCGCTCACCGAGGCGGCGCACGTGTCGACCCGGACTTTCTACGCACACTTCCCCACCAAGAACGCCCTGGTGGAGGAGTACCTGAGGCAATTCGAGTCGGACACCCCGCTGGCTGCCGAGGTCGTTCTCGACCGCGAGGACCTGCTGCCGGCCGAGCGACTTCTGGCGATCTTCGACCCCGGCGAGGTGGACCCGGCGGCGCCGCTCCGGGGCTGCCCGTTCCACAACGCCGCCGTCGAGGGCGCGGGCGACCTCCCCGCAGTCGCGCTCCTCGTGCAGCAGCACAAACGCGCCTTCCGCGACCGGCTGATCGCCACCGCCGCCCGGGCAGGAGCCGTCGACCCCGAAGGTCTGGGCCGTCAGCTCGCCGTTCTCTTCGAAGGCGCCAATGCCCTGGCGGCCTCCTGCGACAACCCGGCGGCCTTCACCGACGCGCGCCACGCGGCCGCAACACTCCTCGACGCCGCCCTCGCGGCTGCGCCCGCCGGCTGAAGCCGGTGGGCATCGACCGTGCTCGCGGCGCTGGCCGGCCGGGAATCGACCGCGCCGATCGCGTTGAGGCGGCAGGACTTCGGTGGCTGCGCGATCCCTTCGCCGCATCGGAAGGAAGGGCCGGAGCTTGCCGGCCGCGCGGGTTCCGGGGCGCCGACGCCGACGTCGAACTGATCAGCCTCGACCTGATTGTCATGACGGCCCGCGGCGGACTCGGACCCGGCCTCAGCCCGTCGACCACGCCGGTGGAGAGACGCACGCAGAGTGAAAGCCGCCGCAGTCGGCAGAGGCCGAGTCCGTGTGCGAACCCGGGGAAGTTCTTGCCGACCGGCCAGCAGGCTGTGACAGGGACAGCCCTCGCCCGTCAGCCTGACAGGTATGACTGTTCCGGTTGTCATCGGCGGATTCGCCGAGTCCACGGTGCGCGCTGTCCTTCAGGAAGCCTGCCGTCGCATCGGGGTCGATTCCGGCGGCGCCGAGGTGCTGCGAGGGCACACCAATGCCGTGTTCCTCCTGAAGGCTGCCGGGGCAGTCGCCAAGATCGCCCGTTCGGGTACGCCAGTCGCCGATGTCCGGCGGACGGTCCGTCTGGTCCAGTGGCTCAGCGACCAGGACTTCCCGACCGTCGAACTGCTGCCCGTGGAGCAACCGGTCCTCATCGGGGAGCACGCCGTCACCTTCTGGCGGTATCTCCCGCAGCCCGGTACTGCGGTGCCGGCCGCGCACCTTGCCGTCCCGCTCCGTACCCTGCACCAGCTCCCACCTCCTCCCTTCGACGTCCGGCCGCTTGACACCGTCGGTGCGATCCGTCGGTCGATCGAGGCCGCCACGGCCCTCGACCCTGGAGAGGTCTCGTTCCTGCGGCAGCGGCTGGCCTGCCTGGAGTCGGCACTGGGCCGTGTGCGTTATGCGCTCCGACCGGGCCTGCTCCAGGGCGACCCTCAGCACCGGAACGCCCTTCATCACGGCACGTCCGCCGTGCTCTGCGACTGGGACACCGCCTGCTTCGGCCCACCCGAACTGGACTGCGTCACGGTGGAGATCCACTGCCGTCGATTCGGCTACGGCCGCAGCCACTACGAGCAGTTCGCCGACCTCTACGGCTTCGACGTGACCGCTTGGAGTGGCTACACCGTGCTTCGCGACCTCCGCGAGCTCAGGATGATCACCACGAACGCCAAACGCGCGACGGCGGGAAGCCCGACCATCGCGGAGGTGCGACGACGCGTCGAAGCGTTGCGGCTCGGGAACTGCGAGGCGGCGTGGAGCATCCTGTGATCCGCCGGGTGAAGAGGTTGACCAGCCGTACGGACGGCCCGGGATCGCGGCGGCAGTCAGGCGTGGGCGCCGGCGCACTCCGGGTGGCCCCAGCTGCCGCCGACCTTGGTGATCGTGTCGCCCTTGGCGTAGGAGCGGCCGCACGGGCAGATGCCGGGGTAGCGGGCGGCCAGGGTCCGGGTGCCGCCACCCGTGGAACTCTTCCTCGCCGTGGCGGAGGAGCGTCCGCCGCGCGGTGCGGAGGCCGCGACCGGCTCGGGCACCGGCAGGTCGGCGGAGGTCCCGCCGGCGTCCTCCTGCGTCCGTGCCGCGTCACTGGCGGCCTTGTCGGCGATCGCGTTCAGCGGGTCGCCGTTCACCTGGTGGGCGGCCACGTACACGAAGGTGACGTCCCGTCCGTCGAGGAGCGCGTCGATGCGCTGGATCAGCTCGCGGTTGGCCACCGGCTTGCCGGCGGCGGTCTTCCAGCCGTTGCGCTTCCATCCGGCGAGCCACTTCGTCACCGCGTCGCGGGTGTAGGTGCTGTCGAGGCGGACCTCCAGCGGCTCGTCCGGTTCCGTCGCCGTCAGCAGCTGCTCCAACGCCGTCAACTCGCCGATGTTGTTGGTGCTGTGGCCCAGCGCACCGGCCTGCCAGCGCTGCGGAACCCCGGCGGGGTCCGCCACCACGTACGCCCAGCCCGCAGGACCCGGGTTGCCCTTGGCGGCTCCGTCGCAGGCGGCAATGACTCGTTCGACCATGCCCCCGATCATGCCAGCATCCGAACGCCGCGGATCCCGCGTGCCCGGGTCCGCGAGTCCCGGGCGCCCGGCGTGACCGGCGGCCGGTCAGAGCCTGAAGTGGGCGATGGCCCGTTCGGCGACCTCGTCGGGCTCCAGGTGCGTGTTGTCGATCAGCAGGTGCGACTCGGGAAGGTGGGCGAAGTCGTCGACCGAGTTGAGCCGGTACTTGGCGTCCATCCCGATCAGGTTGCCGTTGGACCACTCCAGGTCGCGCTTGGACGCCTTCTCCGCCAGGCGGGACTCGCCCGCGTTGCGCTCCAACCGCACGTCCTGGTCGGCGGACAGCTCCAGGAAGAGGATCCGCGAACCCCGCTCGCGGAAGGGCGCCGCGTAGCGTTCGACGAGTGCGGCGTCCTCCGGGTCGTCGAAGTCCCAGACCAGGGTGAACACCAGACCCGGGAGGTCACTGGAGGCGGCCTCGGCGAAGATCTGCTCCCGGAAGCCGTGGTTGAGCCGCTGGAACTGCGGCGACCCGTACGGGAACAGCCGCAGCAACGGCTCGATGGTCAGGTGGTTGTGGAAGAGCTTGTAACCCGTGCGCTCGGCGATGGCGCCGCCCACGGTCATCTTCCCGACGGCGGCCGGGCCGATGACGAAGACCAGGGTCGGGGTGGTGCTGTCGGACATCGGGACAGAATAGGTCCGTTGACGATCTTTGTCGATCGCGGCCGCCCGGGCCCGTCAGAGACCTGTCGCGGCATCAGGTTCCCACCGCCCGCGCCCCCAGGACCGGCAGCAGTCGGAGCTTCTCGTCGTCCTGGGATCCCGGGGTCGCCGTGTACACCAGCAGGGTCTGGTTCTGCTCCGGGTCCAGCAGCACCTGGCACTGCAGGGCGAGGACGCCCAGTTCGGGATGGCGCACCCGCTTGGGGTCCATGCGCGGCACATCGATCTCGTGGGCGCTCCACAGGGTGGCGAACTCCTCGCTGCGGTCCAGGAGGAGGTCGCGCAGTTCCTCGGCCCGGCCGCCCGCGCCCTGCCGGGAGTAGGCGGCGCGCAGGCCGGAGGTGAAGAAGCGGCTGTGCAGGGGGTGGTCCTCCTCCGGATACAGCAGCCGGGTGGCGCGATCGGTGAACCACCTGTAGGTGAGGCTGCGCTCGGGGCCGGTGAACCGCGTCTGGTCGCCGAGGAGGGCGCAGGCCATCGGGGTCTGGGCGAGGGTCTCCGCCACGTCGCTGACGACCTGGGCGGGGGTGTCGTCCAGGCGCCCGAGGATGCGCATCAGGCCGGGCGTGATGTGGTCCGAGCGCAGAGAGCCGGGGCGGGAGGGGGTGTTGTGCCCGGCGATGCGGAAGAGGTGGTCGCGTTCGGCGAGCGACAGGCGCAGTCCGCGGGCGATCGCGGCGAGCATCGGCTCCGAGGGCTGCGGCCCGCGCTGCTGCTCCAGCCGGCTGTAGTAGTCGGTGGACATGCCGCTCAGTGTCGCGGCCTCCTCCCGGCGCAGCCCGCGGGTGCGGCGGCGCGGCCCGCGGGGCAGGCCCACGTCCTCGGGTTGCAGGGCTTCGCGGCGGGTGCGGAGGAAGTCCGCGAGTTGTGCTCGGTCCACGGCTCCAGTCTCCCTCGTCGTCCTGGTACGTCCTGGTACGTCACGGTGGTGGCAGTGTGCGGGTGGGGCGGCTCAGAGCAGCATGCCGCCCGACGCCTCGATGCGCTGCCCGGTGACCCAGGAGGTGCCCTCGGCGAGCAGCGTGGCGGCTGCGGCGCCGATGTCCTCGGGCTCCCCGGGACGGCCCATGGCGGTGACGCTGCTCAGCATCCCGCGCATGTCCTGGTTGTCGCGGACCCCGCCGCCGCCGAAGTCGGTGCCGGTGGCGCCCGGTGCGAGGGTGTTGACCGCGATGCCGCGCGGTCCCAGCTCCTTGGCGAGATAGCGGGTGAGGATCTCCACGGCGCCCTTGGCCGCCGCGTAGGCGGACGTGGGGGCGGCGATGAAGCGGGTCAGGCCGGTCGAGACGTTGAGGATGCGGCCGCCGTCCTTGATCAACGGCAGCAGCGACTGGGTGAGGAAGAAGACGCCCTTGACATGGACGTTCATCAGTCCGTCGAACTGCTCCTCGGTGGTCTCCTCGAACGGCGCGTGCACGCCGTGGCCGGCGTTGTTGACGAGGACATCGAGGTCGTCGCGGCCCCACTCCCGCGCCAGTACCTCCCGCACCTGCGCGGTGAAGGCGGGGAACGCGGCGGTGTCCCCGGTGTCCAGGCGCAGTGCGACCGCCGTACGGCCCAGCTTCCGGGCCTCCGCCACCACGTCGGCGGCCTCCTCGGCATGCGAGCGGTAGGTGAGGACCAGATCGGTGCCGGCCTCGGCGAGGTGCAGGGCAGTGCTGCGACCGAGGCCGCGGTTGGCACCGGTGACGAGGGCGATGCGGGTCATGGTGGGCTCCGTTCCCGGCAGGGTGCGGGCGGACCGGCCGGTCCGCCGCCTTCGTCCTCAACGGTGCTGCAGTCCGGACGGCGGATGAAGGCCGCAGTCGTCCAGGGATCGCCGGTCCCCCCTTCGGCCACCGGGCGTCACCCGGCACGAGGATCGCGAGCGTAGAAGGGATCGTTGTGCTCGCGAGCGAAACGGCGGCGGCCGACTGCCCTGCTCCGGGCCGGCTCCGTGGACGCTGCCGGGCCGGCTCGGGGCTGCTGCGGTCAGTCGGTCCTCGTCGCTGTGACGGCGTCGACTTCGGCGGCGTACAGCTGAGCCGGATCGAAGCCCATGCCGGTGAAGTGGCCGGCGAGCTCCAGGGAGAGGACGCCGTGCAGGCGGGTCCAGAACACCAGGGCCGTGTGCAGTCCGGCCGGGTCCGCTGGGTGTCCGGCCGCCCAGGCACGGTGGTCGTCCAGGTGCTCGTGCAGGGGGGTGGAGGGGGCGGGGGTCGGCCCGGGGCCGACGGCGTCGAGCAGGACGGCCATCAGTTCGGCGGCGATCGCGGTGGTGTCCGGCGGTGCCTGGTATCCGGGTACCGGGGTTCCGTAGAGGAGCAGGTACCGCTGGGGGTCGGCCAGCGCCCAGTCGCGCAGGGCCTGTGCCAGTTCCGTGAGGTCGGCGCCGGCTTCGGCGCGGCCGTGGAAGACGTCGGCCAGGCTGCGGTAGGCGTCCCTGATCAGCTCGGTGATCAGGTCGTCCCGGTTGGCGAAGTAGCGGTACAGCGCGGGTCCGGTCATGCCGATCTGCTTGGCGATCGCGTTCAGGGACAGTGCTGACGTCCCGGCCTCGGCGATCTGTGCCCACGCCTGCTTCTTGATCTCCTCGCGCACCTGGGCGCGGTAGCGCTCCCTGGGCGACGCGGTGTCCGACTCGGCCACAACCGGGACTCCTTCCTGCTCGGCTTCAGTTAGAAGGTATCACGGAGGTGAGTTGCTATCGCGACGAACTTCAGTTATAACTTCTAACGAACGCAACGACCTCTATCGAAGGAGGGTGGCCGTGAACGGCGAGCACCTGACCCAGATCGTTCTGCCCGGCATCGTCGACCCGGAGGACCTGCAGATCCGTCACGCACCCCTGCCCAGCCCGGCACCCGGTCAGGTCCTGGTCGCCATGGAGGCGACCGGAGTGTCCTTCGCCGAGCAGCAGATGCGCCGCGGCCGGTACTACGACCAGCCGCCGTTCCCGTTCGTCCCCGGATACGACCTGGTCGGCCGGGTCGCGGCGACCGGCGCGGGCGTCGATCCGCAGCTGGTCGGACGCCGGGTGGCCGCGCTGGTCAAGGTCGGCGGCTGGGCCACCCACGTGCTCCTGGACGCCGCCGACGCCGTGCCCGTGCCGGACGGAATCGGCGCGGTCCAGGCCGAGACGGTCGTGGTCAACGGCCTCACCGCCTGGCAGATGCTGCACGGCAAGGCCCGGGTACGCCCCGGGCAGACCGTCCTGGTCCACGGCGCGGCCGGAGGCGTGGGCTCGGTACTGGCCCAACTCGCCCTCGCCCACGGCGCCAAGGTGATCGGCACCGCCTCGCAGCGCAACCACGACGCCCTACGGTCCCTGGGCGTCACCCCGATCGACTACCGCACCGGCGACGTACCGGACCAGGTCCGCAAGCTCGCTCCGCGCGGGGTCGACGCCGTCTTCGACCATGTCGGCGGACGCAGCGTCATCGACTCCTGGCACCTCCTCGCCCCCGGCGGCACCCTCGTCGCCTACGGCAGCGCCTCCACCCGCGACGACACCGGATCCAAGCAGTGGCCGGTCCTGAAGATCGTCGCCCGAACCCTGCTGTGGAACGCACTGCCCAACGGCCGCCGCGCCCACTTCTTCAACATCTGGGCCGGGCAGAAGCTCCGCACCGACCGCTTCCGTGCCCGACTGCACACCGACCTGACCGCAGTCTTCGACGCGCTGCGCCGCGGCGACGTCGTCGCGCAGGTCGCCGCCGAGCTGCCGCTGGCCGACGCCGCGCAGGCGCTGCGCCTGGCCGAGTCCGGCACTGTCGCCGGCAAGGTCGTCCTCGTCCCCTGACTCGCCGGGCCCGTCTCACGACCGCCTGCGGCAAGGGTCGTCCCGGGCCCGGGACGGCGTGGCGGTGACGGTCGCGGTGGTACCCGAGCCGGGCCGCCACTGCCGGTGGTGGAGACTGGGGCGGGGCGCCACTGCCCGGTGGGGGGGTGCCCCTATGCCTTTGGTCAAGGTGGTCGGAGGGTGTTTCAAGGCGTCTGGGACGATGTGCTCGTGCATGCTGATGATCAGGTTGGCGAGGGCGTCCCTGCTGAGCTCGCGGTGTTTCTTCGGGGTGCTGTCAATGACCGCCCGGTGAGAATCGCTCCTTCCATCTGTGGAGGTTGCGGCGGCCGGGTGTTCTTCGTGCTGGTGAATGACTGCGGAGCGGAGCGGGAGTGCTCTGGCTGTGGCAGCCGTGCGTTCATCGCAGACAGCGAGGATTACTGGGAGGAGGACTCCTGGGAGACTGAGAGGTCCGGTCCGGCCTACTGTCCGTGCAGAAGAGACAAGTTCGAGGCGGCGGTCGCCTTCTCCCTCGGCGAGGACGGGTCGGTCCGTTGGGTGACCGTCGGCCTTCGGTGCATCGCGGACGGATTCTGCGGGGTCTATATCGACTGGGAGATCAACTACAGCCCCACGGATCACCTCTTGACCATGGTCTAGGTCTGCTGGGTGACCGCTGGGACCGGCTGTGGTTCGTAGAAGGTGCCGTCGCGGAGCATCGCGAAGAGGACGTCGGCTCGTCGTCTGGCGAGGCAGAGCAGGGCTTGCGTGTGGTGCTTGCCCTGGCTGACCTTCTTGTCGTAGTAGGTCCGGGAGGCCGGGTCGGCCAGGGCGGCGAACGCGGAGAGGAAGAAGGCGCGTTTGAGCTTCTTGTTTCCGCGGCGGGATGGTTGTTCGCCTCGGATCGATGAGCCTGAGCTCCGGGTTGCCGGGGCGAGGCCGGCGTAGGCGGCGAGGTGGGCGGCGGACGGAAACGAGCTGCCGTCGCCGACGTCGATGAGGATCCGTGCTCCGGTCCTGACTCCGGTCCCCGGCATGGACGTCAGGACCTTGGAAAGAGGGTGGTTATCCAGCTGTTCCTCGATCCTGGTGGCGAGGAGTTTGCGCTGGTCGAGGACGGCGGTCAGCGAGCCGGCGAGGCTGGGGACGATCAGTGCGGCCGCGTCCGTGCCGGGGACGATGACGGTCTGTTCGTCCAGTGCGGTGAAGATGTCTTCGACCAGTCGCTCCGCCATCCGTGGGGCCTTCGGCCGTATAAGCGTGATCAGCCGTCGGCGTCCGGCCTTGCGGATCTGGGCCGGGGACCCGAACCGCTCCAGCAGCATCAGGACAGCCGGGTGCTGGATGCGGGGGCCGAGGACCCGCTCCAGGTGCGGGTGGATCTGGGTGAGCAGGCCCCGCAGCCGGTTGCTGATCCGGGTTGCCTCGCCGACCAGGTCGTCGTCGAAGCCGACGATCATCTCCAGTTCGGCGATGGTCTCGTCCTCGAGGTCGACCGAGCGGAGTGTGTGGGGCATGACGCGGGCCGCGTCGGCGATGACGAAGGCGTCGCGGGCATCGGTCTTGGCCTCGCCCGGGTAGAGGTCGGCGATCCGTCGCATCGTCAGTCCGGGCAGATAGGCGACCGGGCAGCCCATGTCCCGGGCTACCGCCAGCGGCAGGGCGCCGATGGAGGCCGGCTGGTCCACCACGACGAGCACTGTCCCGTGCTTGGCCTGCAGTTTCCCGAAAACCTCGCGGAGCTTGGGCTCGCTGTTGGGCAGCCGCTTGTCGAAGGCCTTCTTCCCGGCCGGGGTGACGGCGGTGGCGTGGTGTTCGCCCTTGCCGACGTCCAGGCCGAGGAAAGCGCCGATGTCACTCGTGTCGATCACGTGCGTCCTCCGGTCGTCCCCACACCCGGCCGTCCCACGGCACCGATCGCCACATCCACATTACGAAGAGCCTCCCAAGCTCCCGAAGGAAGCCGGTGGTCATGCCCCTAATCAGCGGTCTGTCGATGCCTCCGGACCGGTGACACCACCCCCCAGGCCATACGTTCAACAGGGGGGAGCAGTCATGCCGGACCCGGAGGCCGGGCGCCCCATTGCGGGGCCACCAAGAAGGTAATGGGGGGCTGCGGCGGGGCGCCGTTACCGATGCCGCGGTCGCCGAACTCTCCTTGCACGCTTGCGCGGTGGCCTCGCCGGACCTGGCGCGGCCGAATGTACTCGGCCCCTGCCGAGTGGCGCGTCGCCCGCAGCGTGGTATGGCTCGCCGACGTCGTGTGCGGGCCTGTTCCCCTCGGGGTCGAGCGGCGAGGCCCTCTCCTTGGCGATGGTCCGGGGGCTGACCGGCATCCGGACCGTGGTGGAGGGGTGGCCCCGGTGCGGCCGGGGCTCCCGCCGGAGGCGGGCGGTTGCGGTTCAGTGCCGGGTGCGGATCCCGTCGAGGGCGATGCCCAAAACCCGGTCGCGCTGCGCCTCGTCGGGGAAGGCCACCGAGGTGATGCCGGAGACCAGGCGCAGCAGGTCGTCGATGCTCATGTCGGTGCGGACTTCGCCGGCCTCCTGGGCGCGGTGGAGCAGGGGGGTGCCGGCGTCGTACATGGACTGGCGGCAGGCCAGGAAGACGTCGCTCTCCTCGCCCTCCAGTGCTTCGCGGATCGCGCGCTTGGTCATGGCGTAGTCGACGAAGCGGCGCAGCCAGAGGGTCAGGGCCTGCCACGGCGGTTCGCCGGAGACCTCGGCGGCGACCCGGCCGAGGTCGTCGACCTCGTTGGCGTACACGGCTTCGAAGAGGTGCCGGCGGGTGGGGAAGTTGCGGTAGAGGGTGGCGATGCCGACCCCGGCGCGGCGGGCGATGTCCTCCAGGGAGGCGTCGGCGCCGTGCTCGGCGAAGGCCTCGCGGGCGGCCGCGAGCAGCGCGTCGAAGTTCCGCGCGGCGTCGGTCCGGCGCGGGCGCCGGGCGGCGAGGAAGTCGCTCACCACGATCTGGTCCGGCACGGTGACCTCGTTTCGACGCCCGGGATTGAACCGGAGGGGTGCCTCCGCTAATGTGGAGGCATGCCTCGACTTTAGCACCGGGGCCCCTCCTTCGCCCTGCCCGCCCACGGGCGGGCCGCCTCCGTCCGCCGTCCTCACGGCCCGTGCGCCGTTGTGCACCCGGTCCGCACGGCTGTCGGGCGCCCGCTGCCCGTGCGCCGCCGAGCTGCCCGCATCCGCACCCGTACCTGCACCGTCCCTGCCGTTCTTGCCGTTCCCGCGCCGCGATCTTCGAGTCGCCGAGTCCGAGAAGGTCCCATGAACCGCCAGTCCAACCGCCTCACCTTCGGCGTCCTCGCCACAGGCGCCGGCGTGTTCGCGCTGCTCCAGTCGCTGATCACGCCCGCACTGCCGATCGTCCAGTCCGCGATGCACACCTCGCAGTCCACCGTCACCTGGGTGATGACCGCCTACCTGCTGTCCGCCTCCGTCTTCACACCGATCCTCGGCCGGGTCGGCGACCTGGTAGGCAAGAAGCGCACCCTGGTCGCCGCACTCCTCGCCCTGTTGATCGGCTGCTTCGTCGCCGCCCTGGCCCCGAACATCACCGTGCTGATCGTCGCCCGCGTGCTGCAGGGCATCGCCGGCGCGCTCTTCCCGCTGTCCTTCGGCATCATCCGCGACGAGTTCCCCCCGGGCCGGGTCCCCACCGGCATCAGCAACCTGTCCGCCGTGATCGCGGTCGGCAGCGGACTCGGCATGGTCCTGGCCGGCCCGATCGTCGGCGCGCTGGACTACCGCTGGCTGTTCTGGTTCCCCGTCATCGTGGTCGCCGCCACCGCCCTGCTCGCCCACCGCTACATCCCCGAGTCGCCGCACCGTACCGAAGGCAGCGTCAACTGGCGCTCCTCCGTCCTGCTCTCCGGCTGGCTGGTCGCCCTGCTGCTCCCCGTCAGCCAGGCGGCCAAGTGGGGCTGGGGCTCCACCCCGGTGATCGGCCTGCTCGCCGCCGCCGCAGTCCTCTTCGCCCTCTGGATCGCCGGCGAGACCCGCTCCCGCAACCCGCTGATCGACATGCGGGTGATGCGCCTGCCGGCCGTCTGGACCACCAACACCGCGGCACTGCTCTTCGGCGGCGGCATGTACGCCGTCTGGGCCTTCCTGCCCGGCTTCGTCCAGACCCCGACCTCGGCCGGGTACGGCTTCGGCTCCAGCGTCACCGGCGCCGGACTGCTGATGCTGCCGATGCTGGTCGCCATGTTCGTCTCCGGCCTCCTCAGCGGCAGGCTGGCCGGCCGGTTCCCGGCCAAGGCCCAGCTCGTCACCGGCGCGCTGCTCGGCGCCGCCGCCTGCGCCCTCCTCGCCGCCCGGCACCAGGCGCCCCTCGACGTCGCCCTCGCGGCGGGCGTGTTCGGACTCGGCATCGGGCTGGCCTTCGCCTCGATGAGCAACCTGGTCGTCCAGAGCGTTCCCCCCGCGCAGACCGGCGCGGCCACCGGCATGAACGCCAACATCCGCACCATCGGCGGCTCGATGGGCGCGGCCCTGATGACCGGACTGGTCACCGGCCACCTGCAGCCCAGCGGCCGCCCCTACGAGGCCGGCTACACCCACGGCTTCACCCTGCTGGCGGTGTTCTGCCTGGCCGCCGCCGTCGCGGCCCTCGCCGTCCCCACCCGCAGCGCCACCCGGGCGACCGTGCCGGCCGCCGGCCCGGGCGCCGCGCCGGCCGCTGCCGCGCCGTCCCGGGAGCCCATCGGCCGCTGACCGGACGGAGCCCGCAGGGTCATGGATACGCAGCGGACCGGAACGGCAGCATCAAGGGGAGTCCTTCGCCGCGTCAGACCTGCCCGCTGACCGACGAGCTGCCCGTGATCGATCTGGCGACCTTCGGCGGCGGATCAGTCGGCTTCATCGGATCCCTCGTGGACACCTCGGCTTCCGTCGGGGAGGAAACGCACTTCGCGCGCAGCCGGGGGGGGGGGGGGGGGGGGGGGGGGGGGGGGGGGGGGGGGGGGGGGGGGGGGGGGGGGGGGGGGGGGGGGGGGGGGGGGGGGGGGGGGGGG